>NZ_LZKK01000325.1 GCF_001672815.1 Mycobacterium sp. E796
TTCTGTCTCGGCTTCCGCACCAAGATTCGCTTCCGCACCAAGGATCGCAGTGTCGGCGTCGGCCGGCGGGTATCCCGAGACCGGCACCGGGCGGCCGGGAAGCAGCACATAGATGGATGTGCCCGGGGGTTGGCCTCCCGGCACGGTGTCCTCGACGCGGAGCAACCCGCCGTGGCTTTGCACCACCTTTTTGACGATCGCCAACCCCAGCCCCGAGCCCGGCATCGCCCGCGCCGTCGTCGACCGGTAGAAGCGCTCGAACACCAGGCGGCGCTCGTGCACCGGGATACCCGCCGGCCGACGCCGACACTGCGATCCTTGGTGCGGAAGCGAATCTTGGTGCGGAAGCCGAGACAGAACCGGCCGTGCCGGTCGCGAGGAGGCCGGAGAACTCTCGGGATTCGGCGAACGTTATCTCAGTGGACTCTCAGTCCGCGCGGGCAAGGTAGGTCTGCGGCTAGGGTTGGAAACCTAGCCACGTCGAGCCGCCGAGCCCGAACGCCGATAACGCCGAAATAGAGAAAGAGCGACGTAGCGACATGACGAATGACCCGAGGTATTCGCCACCGCCGCAGCAGCCTGGATACCGAACGGGGCCTAATCAGCCTGTGCCCCCCGCGTATGCCCAGGGGCAGCAGCCGTACAACCAGCAGTTCGACTGGCGCTATCAGCCGTCGCAACCTGCCCAGCCGTCGCAGCCGACCGCGCAGTATCGCCGGCCGTACGAGCCGTTCACCGGCACCGGGCCGGGCCCCGTCCCCGGTGGTACCGGGCCGGTTCCGCTCACCGGAGGCACCGGACCGGGCCCGATCCCCGGGGGCACCGGGGCGGGTTCAATTCCGCCGGGCACCGGTACCGGGCCGATACACATGCTGCCGCCGATGCCCCCCGGGCCCCCGCCGGTTCCCCAGAAGCGTTCCCGCGCAGGGTTATTGACCGCAGGCGCGCTGGCGATCGCGGTGGTGTCGGCCGGTATCGGTGGCGCCGCGGCCACGGCCGTCGAGCTGAGCACGCACTCCGCGGGCAATAACGGAGGCAGGATATTCGCGGGGGCTCCCAGTGTCCCGGCTGCGAACATGCCGCCGGGGTCCGTCGAACAGGTTGCCGCCAAGGTGGTGCCCAGTGTCGTGATGTTGGAGACCGACATGGGTCGCCAGTCCGAGGAGGGCTCTGGCGTCGTGTTGTCGGCCGACGGGCTGATCCTGACCAACAACCACGTGGTCGCGGCCGCGGTCAAGCCGGGCGGTCCGGGTGGACCGCCGGGTGCGCCGCCGGGCGCTCCGCCACCGAAGACGACCGTGACCTTCTCCGACGGCCGCACCGCGCCGTTCTCGGTGGTCGGTGCCGACCCCACGAGCGACATCGCCGTGATCCGGGTCCAGGGCGTCTCGAACCTCACGCCGATCACGATGGGTTCCTCGTCGGACCTGCGGGTGGGCCAGCCGGTGGTGGCGATCGGGTCACCGCTGGGGCTGTCGGGCACCGTGACCACGGGCATCATCAGCGCGATGAACCGGCCGGTGTCCACGACGGGTGAGTCGGGCAACCAGAACACCGTGCTGGACGCCATTCAGACCGATGCCGCGATCAACCCGGGTAACTCCGGGGGCGCCCTAGTCAACATGAGCGGGCAGCTGGTCGGCGTCAACTCGGCGATCGCCACCCTGGGCGCCGATTCGCCGGATTCCCAGAGCGGGTCGATCGGCCTCGGCTTCGCGATCCCGGTCGACCAGGCCAAGCGCATCGCCGACGAGTTGATCGCGACCGGCAAGGCGACGCACGCGTCGCTGGGTGTGCAGGTGACCAGCGACAAGGGCACGCCGGGCGCCAAGGTCGTCGACGTCATCGCGAACGGCGCGGCCGCGACCGCCGGAGTGCCCAAGGGCGTGGTCGTCACCAAGGTCGACGACCGCCCGATCAACAGCGCCGACGCGTTGGTCGCCGCCGTGCGCTCAAAAGCGCCGGGCGACAAGGTATCGCTGACGTTTCAGGATCCCGGCGGCGGCAGTCGCACCGTGCAGGTCACACTCGGCAAGGCGGATCAGTAATGAGAGTCGATGAGCCCTCGGCGGCAGGCCTGTCGGAGCTCGGATATACCGTTGCACCCATGGAAGCGGGTGCGGAGTTGGTAGTGGGCCGAGCGCTGGTCGTGGTCGTCGACGATCGCACCGCCCACGGGGACGAGGAGGACCACAGCGGGCCGCTCGTCACCGAGCTGCTGACCGAGGCGGGGTTCGTCGTCGACGGCGTCGTGGCGGTCGCGGCCGACGAGGTCGAGATCCGCAACGCGCTGAACACCGCGGTGATCGGGGGGGTGGACCTGGTGGTCTCTGTCGGCGGGACGGGCGTCACCCCGCGGGATGTCACGCCCGAGGCCACCCGCGAGATCCTGGACCGGGAAATCCTGGGCATCGCCGAGGCCATCCGCGCCTCCGGGCTGTCCGCGGGCATCACCGACGCCGGGTTGTCCCGGGGTCTGGCCGGAGTGTCGGGGAGCACACTTGTGGTCAACCTTGCGGGGTCCCGGTACGCGGTGCGGGACGGTATGGCGACGCTGAATCCGCTCGCCGCCCAGATCATCGGCCAGCTGTCGAGCCTGGAGATCTAGGGCGCGGGTCAGCGCGACTCGGCCTCCGCGCGCGGGCCGTATTCCGGCGGCGGTGTCGCGGACACAGAGCCTCCGTGCCTGCCGGACGACGAGTCGCCGTTGGTGGTTTGTGCCAGCAGGTCGCGGATCTCGGTGAGCAGGATGACCTGCGCGTCGTCCGCCTGCTCGACCTCGCCGCGCTTGAGCAGCGTGTTGTAGGGGAGCACGACGAAGAAGTACACGACGGCCGCGATCAGGACGAAGTTGATCGCGGCGGACAGCAGGATGTTCAGGTCGATCGTCTGGCCGCCGCCGATGCTGATCTTCAGGGCGCCGACGTTGGACTGCTGATTGACCCCGACCCGATTGATCAGCGGCGTGATGATGCTCTCCGTGAACTTGGTGACCAATCCGGTGAAGGCAGTACCGATGACGACCGCGACGGCCAGGTCGACGATATTGCCCCGCGAGAGAAACTCCTTGAACCCCTTGAGCATGAGGACGCCCTTTCTGGTCTGGACCGAGTTTGCTATCGGTCACGTGCCCAACAGCGGCCAGATACTCAATGCAGGGTGAGCGTTACCGTCTGACCCAGCGTCGAGCCTGCCACCGTGTTCGCCACGCGAGCCGGCAGCGCAACCAACACTACGCGGTTGGCGTCGGCGGCCTGGCCCTTCTGCTTGGCGGACACGACGACGACGACGGCGTCGGTGGCCACCACCCTGCTGGCCGGCGGAGCGCCCCCGGGCGGGTCGGTGGCCGGCGCGGCCAGCACGTCCACGACGTCGCCGACGCGGACCAGGTCGAGCAGGGCGCCGTCCGCCAGGTGCAGCGGCACGATGCGGGCGCCGGGCCCGGCCGTCAACTCGGCCAGCCGGCTGCCGAGCAGCCGGACATCGGTGAGCACCTCGCCGCGCCGGGTCGGGCTGGCCAGCGTCGAACCGACGACCGCGGCGAGGTCCGCCTTCGATCCGTCGGGAACCGTTGCGGCCGAACGCTTTTCGAGCAAGACGTCATCGGTGGTCAACGCGGCGCCCGGAGCCAGATCGCGGGCCGCCACCACCACCTCGGCGTAATCGCCGTCGGGGTTGGACCGCAGGGTCGCGACGCCGGCCAGCACGACGAGCCCGCCCGCGGCCACCCGCCGGGCCAGCACGGTGCGCGTCCAGTCGGGGCGCAACGACGCCGACAGGCGCCTGAACGCGCTGGGGTTCAGCGATGATTCGCCCACGCCGCAACGGTAGGCGCGGCCGAGCGCCGACAATGCCGGTCGGTGATGGCGCTGTGGATAACCGGTTAGCTCGCGGCGCCCGCGGTGGCCGGCGTGGCGCTGCTGGACGACTTCTCGCTCGACGTGCTCTTGTCGGACCCGTTCTTCTCGCTGGAGCCCGAGCTCGATGCCGCTTCGCTGGAGCCGTTGGACGAGCTGGTCGACTTCTTGCGGTCCTCGCGGCTGTCGGTGCGGTAGAACCCGCTGCCCTTGAACACCACGCCGACGGAGTTGAACAACTTGCGCAGCCGGCCCTGGCACTTCTCGCACGTTGTCAGCGCGTCGTCGGTGAAGGCCTGCACGACGTCGAAGCGGTCGTCGCACTGGGTGCACGCGTAGCTGTATGTCGGCACGAAAACCTCCGAATGATTACGGGCTTGGATTAGCACTCTACCGTGTCAAGTGCTAGAACCGCCACGTGATCGCGATCATTCCCGGTCGGGAAGCGCGATCAGGCCCTGCCCCGGCGTCAACGCGTGCGTCATCGGCACGTCGTGCGGCTCGGCGGGCAGCTCGTCGACGAATTCGGCGTCGCGCACCATCGCGATCAGCCGCGCCTGCGGGTTTCGCATGCCCAGCGAGCGGTCGTAAAAGCCGCCGCCCCGGCCCAGTCGCACGCCGTGACGGTCGACCGCCAGCGCCGGCACGATCACCAGGGCGGCCTCGGCCAGGGCCGATGCCGCCAACAGCGGCCCGGCCGGCTCGAGCAGCCCCCACGGCCCGCGGACCAGCGCGCCCGGCCGGTATTCACCCCACCGCAGCGGCAACGGGGCGTCGCTATTGCCCGGGCCGTCCGTGCGCGCCACCGGCAACAGGACCCGCGCCGACCGGCGCAGCAACGCCTCGAGCAGCTCGGTCGACCCCGGCTCGGTGCCCACCGGTACGTACGCGCAGACCGTGGTCCCGGCCTCGACCACCGGCTCCAGGTGCTCGCGCAGGGCGCGCGCCTCGGCGGCGCGAACGTCGTCGGCAACGCAGCGCCGGGCCGCCAGCAGGCGTTCGCGCAACGCGGCCTTGCTCGCGGTTGGCATGCCCTCAACCATGACAGGCCGGGGTTTCGCGCCGCCACTTCGCGGTGGCGCGCCTAATGGGGGTTATGGTTTGAACGATGTCACGCTCGGATGTTCCGATCCCCTTCACGGCGATCGTCCCTGCGGCCGGCCTGGGTACGCGATTCTTGCCTGCGACGAAGACGGTGCCCAAGGAGCTGCTGCCCGTCGTCGACACGCCTGGCATCGAGCTTGTCGCGGAGGAGGCGGCCGCGGCCGGGGCGGAACGCCTGGTGATCATCACCTCCGAGGGCAAGGACGGCGTCGTCGCCCACTTCGTCGAGGACCTGGTGCTGGAGGGGACCCTCGAGGCGCGCGGCAAGAAGGCCATGCTCGACAAGGTGCGCCGGGCGCCGCAGCTGATCAAGGTGGAGTCCGTGGTGCAGGCCGAGCCGCTCGGGCTGGGGCACGCCATCAGCTGCGTGGAGCCCAGGCTTGCGGCGGACGAGGACGCCGTCATGGTGCTGCTGCCCGACGACCTGGTGCTGCCGACCGGCGTCCTGGAGACGATGGCGAAGGTGCGCGCCGACCACGGCGGCACGGTGCTGTGCGCGATCGAGGTGACCCCCGAAGAGATCAGCTCCTACGGTGTTTTCGACGTGGAACCCGTTGCGGGCGGCGACAATCCGGACGTGCTGCGGGTCAAGGGCATGGTCGAAAAGCCCAAGGCTTCCGACGCGCCGTCGATGTATGCGGCGGCGGGCCGGTATGTGCTCGACCGCGCCGTTTTCGACGCGCTGCACCGCATCGACCGCGGCGCCGGAAACGAGGTACAGCTCACCGACGCGATCGCGCTGCTGATCAAGGAGGGCCACCCGGTGCACGTCGTCGTGCATCGCGGATCCCGACACGACTTGGGAAATCCCGGCGGCTACCTGAAGGCTGCGGTTGACTTTGCATTGGATCGTGACGACTATGGCCCGGATTTGCGGCGATGGTTGGTGGCGCGGTTAGGCCTGACCGAGCAGTAGCCGGGCGCCCGCCAAGGTCAGGAAGGCGCGCTCGTGCGTTCTGTTGAGGAGCAGCAGGCCCGGATAACGGCCGCCGCGGTGGCCCCGCGGCCGATCCGGGTCGCCATTGCCGAGGCCCAGGGTTTGATGTGCGCCGAGGAAGTGGTGACCGAGCGGCCCATGCCCGGATTCGATCAGGCCGCCATCGACGGCTATGCGGTGCGCAGCGTCGACGTGCTGGGCGTCGGTGAGGTGGGCGCCGAAAGCCTCGGCGGGCCCTCGGACGACGAGGACCGGCGCGACGGGCTGGTGTTGCCGGTGATGGGGACGATCGAGGCCGGCTCGCGCACGCCCAGCCGGTTGCAGCCGCGGCAGGCGGTCCGGGTGCAGACCGGGGCGCCGCTGCCCACCCTGGCCGACGCCGTCCTGCCCGTGCGATGGACCGACGGCGGGATGTCGCGGGTGCGGATCCTGCGTGGTGCCCCGTCGGGCGCCTACGTGCGCCGCGCCGGCGACGACGTCCAGCCCGGCGACGTCGCCGTGCGCTCCGGCACCATCGTCGGCGCCGCGCAGGTCGGTCTGCTGGCGGCGGTGGGACGGGAGCGGGTGCTCGTGCATCCGCGCCCGCGCCTGTCGGTCATCGCGGTGGGTGGCGAGCTGGTCGACATCTCGCGCACCCCGGGCAACGGGCAGGTCTACGACGTCAACTCCTATGCGCTGGCGGCGGCGGGCCGCGACGCCGGCGCCGAGGTCAACCGCGTCGGCATCGTCAGCAACGACCCGAAAGAACTGCGCGAGGTCGTCGAAGGCCAGCTCAACCGCTCGGAGGTCGTGGTGATCGCCGGCGCGGTCGGGGGCGCGGCCAACGAGTCGGTGCGATCGGTGCTGTCCGAGCTCGGCGAGATGGAGGTGGTGCGAGTGGCCATGCACCCGGGGTCCGTGCAGGGCTTCGGGCAGCTGGGCCGCGAGGGCGTTCCGACGTTCCTGCTGCCGGCCAACCCGGTCAGCGCGCTGGTGGTCTTCGAAGTGATGGTCCGGCCGCTGATCAGGCTGTCGCTGGGCAAGCGCCAGCCGATGCGCCGCATCGTGCAGGCTCGCGCGCTGTCGCCGATCACGTCGGTCGCCGGGCGCAAGGGGTACCTTCGCGGGCAGTTGATGCGTGACCAGGACAGCGGTGAGTATTTGGTACAGGCACTGGGCGGGGCCCCGGGGTCGTCGTCGCACCTGTTGGCCACCCTCGCCGAGGCGAACTGTTTGGTCGTGGTTCCCAGCGGCGCCGAGCAGATCCGCACCGGCGAGATCGTCGACGTCGCGTTCTTGGCCCAGCGCGGCTAGGCGAAGCTACTGCACATGCTCGTGAACCTGTTGCGTGCGAATCCCCGTCACCCGGGTTGGCCCTCGGATGTGGGGCCGCTGCGGGTCCCGGGCGGTGTCGTCCGGTTGCGGGCGGTGCGCATGCGCGACGGCGCGCAGTGGAGCCGGATCCGGTTGGCCGACCGCGCGCATCTGGAGCCGTGGGAGCCCAGCACGGATGGCGACTGGACGATCCGGCACACGGTCGCGGCGTGGCCGGCCTTGTGTTCCGGGCTACGCGCCGAGGCCCGCAAGGGCCGCATGCTGCCCTACGTGATCGAGCTCGACGGGCGTTTCTGCGGCCAGCTGACCATCGGCAACGTGACCCACGGGGCGTTGCGGTCGGCGTGGATCGGCTACTGGGTGCCCAGGTCGGCCACCGGCGGCGGGGTCGCGACGGCGGCATTGGCGCTGGGTCTGGACCACTGCTTCGGCCCCGTCATGCTGCATCGCGTGGAGGCGACCGTGCGTCCGGAGAATGCCGCGAGCCGGGCCGTGCTGGCAAAGGTGGGGTTCCGCGAGGAGGGGCTGCTGCGCCGCTACCTCGAGGTGGACCGGGCCTGGCGCGACCACCTGCTGATGGCCATCACCGTCGAAGAGGTGCAGGGGTCGGTCGCGGCGACCCTGGTCCGCTCCGGCCATGCGAGTTGGGCGTGAACTGTGGCTATCGCGACACGAGTGACATGTGGTGCTTGTGAGAGGCAAATTACAGGTGTGTAATTGTGCTGGTCACCTCGGCCCAGCCGCATCGGCCACAGACGAGCCTCGCGGGGGTCGGGTCCAGTAAGGAGCAAGTCATCATGCCAAGCATCCCGCAGTCGCTGTTGTGGATCTCGCTCGTGGTGCTCTGGCTGTTCGTCCTTGTTCCGATGCTGATCAGCAAACGCGACGCCGTGCGTCGCACCAGCGACGTCGCCCTGGCCACGCGGGTGCTCAACGGCGCCGGCTCCCGGCTGCTCAGGCGCAGTGGGCCCGCCGCGGGTCATCGCAGCGATCCCGACTGGAAGCCGGAGGAGGACGCGGTCGACGACGAGCTCGCCGAGCCCGAGCACGACGAAGACGACGCCGAAACCGAGGAGGTGGCGCGTCCCGTCGTCGTGCGGGCCACGGCCACCGAAGCGGCCGAACCCGACTACCTGGACGTCGACGTCATCGAGGATGCCGGCGCGCTCCCGGCGGGGGCCGCGGCGGACGAGGACGCAAAGGACGCCGACGAGACCGAGCCCGTCGCCGAGCAGGCCGAGACCAGCGACGAAGAGCTGGACGACCGCTACGAATATGTCGAGGACTCTTCGGGTTTGGAGCCCGAGGCGGACCGCGAGGAGGACGAGGACCCGCGGGCGTACGTCGCGGCGGGGGCGTCGCGGCGGCGCCGGTTCGACCCCAAGGCCGCGGCCGCGGTCAGCGCGCGCAAGTACGCCTTCCGCAAGCGGGTGCTGATGGTGATGGCGGTCGTTCTGACCGGCTCGGCCGCGGCCGCGTTCGAGGTCACGCCGACGGCCTGGTGGGTGTGCGGCAGCGCGACCGTGGTGACCGTGCTCTACCTCGCCTACTTGCGTCGCCAGACCCGCATCGAGGAGAGGGTGCGTCGCCGCCGGATGCAGAGGTTGGCGCGGGCGCGGCTCGGCGTGGAGAACACCCACGACCGTGAATACGACCTGGTGCCCTCGCGGCTGCGGCGCCCCGGCGCGGTGGTGCTGGAGATCGACGACGAGGACCCGATCTTCGAGCACTTGGACTACGCGATGCCGATGCGGACCTTCGGGTGGCCCCGCGACCTGCCGCGCGCGGTCGGCGAGTAGCGCCGGCAGTTCGGCGGTTCGCCGCGCGGCTGGTAGCCTGCTAGCGGTCAGGGGCTATGGCGCAGTTGGTAGCGCGTCTCGTTCGCATCGAGAAGGTCAGGGGTTCGAATCCCCTTAGCTCCACCATTGTGAATAGTCCGTGGGTGAAGTCGGATGCCAGGCGTTCGTTGGGTTGTTCGGCGGCAAAGCGGATGTAGGAGGATTTGGGCCGTTTGTGGGGTTGCGCGTCGATCAGCCCGGCCGCGCGCAAGTGCCGGTGGATCGACGCCGGGATGCAGATCAACTCAACATCTCCGGGATAGCCGACGACCGCACCATTGACGACACCTGCGAAGAGAATGCAGCTGTCGGGGCACAGAGTGGCGTTGCCGGACTGGGCGGTCGCTAGGGGTTGTCAGGCCCTGGGTCGCCCAGCCGACTTCGAACGATGCCCCACGGATCGGCATATTTCCCCGGCAGGCTGTGGTATGCCGACCGCCGTGTCAGGATGGCGCGCACCACTGGGGCGAACGGCCGCAACAGATGGCGTTTCCAGCCTAGCTGCGCACGGACTTCAGCCAAGATGCTGGGCCACGAATGATGTTGGAAGCAAAGACATTCTTGGGCAGGGCCGGCGTCCATCCAGTCGGTGGCGAACCAGTCGATATCACTGTTGGGGTCGCCAGGTCGGCCCGGTGGCAGCGCGCCGTCTAATCCGACTGCGGCCGTTAGATCGTGGCCGGCATCGGAGTACCGCAGCAGATGCGAATCGTCGCCGCCGATCAGCAGGATCTTGCCGGCGGCGTCGGCGGTGGTTGCCGTGGCGAATGCTTTCGCTACGTCACGCACGTCGACGGTATGAATACGGCCGTCGAGCGGTAACGCACTTTCGAACAAGATGACGTCCCAACTGCTCAGCATCGACGTCAACTCAGTGCTGACTACCGCGCCCAGGCGCAGTATGACCCACTCCAGGGAAGACGACTGGACTAGTTCTTCGGCCGCCAATTTGGTTGCGCCGTACACGTCGTTCGGGCATGTCGGGGAGTCCGCTCGAGCCGGGTCGGAATAAAGGTGTGGGTTTCGCGCGCCGAACACTGCCACGCTGGACGCGTGAACGAACCTTGGCGGTGTGGGTTGGGCCTGCGCGGCCGCTAGCAGGGAGCGGCCGATATCAACGTTGACCGTTCGGCCGAGCTGGGGATTCTTATAGATGGCGGGCGCGATCATGCCTACCAGATGGATGATGGCCGTTGGGGACACGCTGCCGAGCAGCTCGTCGATCTGGGCCTGGTCGGTCAGGTCGGCCCAGCGAACTTCAACGCCGGCGGGTAACTTTCTGGCCGCTTTGACATACGCAGGCGTCTCCAAATCGGTTGCGACGACGCGACGACCTTCGGCGACCAGCCGCTTGACCGTCGCTCGACCGACCAGGCCGAAGGCGCCAGTGACCATTACAGTCCCCGAGGCGGTCATCGAAGATTTCCTTCCAAAATTTCCTGTCACTGTGGGTCACTGCGTCGACGCCTCTGGTTCGGCGCTGCGGCTTGACGGTTTGCGAATCCAAATCGCCTTCGCCGCAAGGCACTTTCAGCGACGACAGGTCACCCGCAGATCCATTCACCCGTCCGTCGTTGTGTTTGCCTAGACCACGTACTTGTCATGGTCATGGCGCCCCTCTTCGCGCCAGGTCTACTCGCCGAGCGCACCCCGCCGTTGCCTGGATGCCGGGAGCGAGTCGAACCCGTCCGACTTTATCTATGCTGAATAAAATATATCGTCTCCCACGGGTGAAGCAAGCCACTCCATCGCGCTCTGGCGACCTGGGGTGGCGCGGGCAGCGGCAAGCGAAGGGGAAAGGGGAGATGTCGCAGCGTGGGCGGATACTGCCAGCGCGTTCGCCGGGGCTTCCCTGCTCACCATTGACCGATTACGAGGCGCGATTGACGCACTTATCGTGTGATCAGCGACAGGATAATTTCCTCTTGGGCCAACCCGACCAGGAATCCGAGCGCTGCGCCAACCACGATGATGATCCACTCGTCGTCTTTGAAAATGGGACGTAGCAGACTCTCGAACTGGTGCGCATCCATCTGGCTCATCTTCTCGACCATGATCGCTTCCAGATTGATCCGGTCGGCGAAGTATTTTTCAGCGTAGCCGATGTTTTCCGGCAGTTTTTCAATGACTATGTCGGCGATTCGCTGCTTCATATCACGGTACTGGCGGCCGCCGACGGCACTGATGATGCGAGCCGCGAAACCCATTTGCTTGTCAATGGTTTGGTGGATTTCGGTTTGGATGGCGTCAAAAAACCTGTCCGACATAGGGCCGGTGAGTAGGCTTTCGAGGATGGCCTGGGCGGTGAAGATTTCCCTGGCCATTAACTCTGAGTAGTTGCGAATGACCTCCTCGCGGCTGGCTTGAAATACGCCTTGCCACTTGAAACCGGGGAACACTGTCCGTCGTTCGATCGGTCGGAAGATCATCTGCAGGGCCAGGTAGTCGGTTAGGCCGCCGGTGAGCAGACCGAATGCGGGCAACGTCCACGCCCATCCGGTCAAGCCGAATGCTATTGCTTGGATTACGCCGATGATGAACCCGAATATCAGCCCGGCTTTGACGAAGAATTTGAAGGCTGTTCCGCCCATGTCCTCGAAGACTTTGACGAGTCTTGCCTTATCGGTGACCATCTTAGTGACGACCATGTGCTTGACGTCGAAAAACTGGTCGAGTTGATCCTTGAACTGATCAAACATCTCGCGCGAGGCCGCCGGCATGCGTGCTTCCACACCGATCACAATCAAATCCTTGACCTGGTCGGGAGTCGCCCGCCACAGCTGAGGTTGCAGAGACATCATTATCTCGTCGACGATCTCGGTCGTGGCCGTCCGCAGCGGCTCACCAAGTTCTTTGACCAATTCGTCGGGATCCAACTGGTCGAACAGTTCCTGAGGTTCGATGATATCGGACATCATCGTATCGACCATTGTGGCAGCGACCTTCGGTGCCATTCGCGGAATCTGTCCCTGCCAGCCAAGAAACGGCTTTATGCCCTTGAACTCTAACGGATAGAACATCATTTTGAGGGCGAGGATTTTCGTCGCCCAACCGATCAACGCGGCACCGAGCGGTATCGAAATGTACACCCACGCCGGGTGCGTGAAAATGCTGCCCAGGTCGACATCGATGTCGATTCTCACTTCGCCGCTTCCCACACTTCCAGGCCGAGCGCGGTGATGCTCACTGTGCGCTTGATCACCCGTGCTCCGCGTATCCCGCGCCGCGCTTTGACTTGAGCGACGTTCACCGCGTCGTCGGCGAGCAGCACCTCGTAGTCGTTCGCCATGGCGCTGGGGCCTTCCGGCCCGATCGCGACCAAGCCCAGCTGCAACATCCGGGTCAGGTAGAGCGGCGTGTAAATGGGCAGCGATACGCCCGCGACGCGGCCCACTGTCGATGCGTTGGCCAATACGGTTACGTTGCTACCGGTCGCAGTGGGTTCGGCTACATGGACCACCGGGTAGGCCGAACCATCCGAGACCGCAGCCAGAATGCGCGCCTCATCGGGGACAAGTGCCTGAAGCAATGCGCCGTAGAGTTCATTTCGACTGTCATCGGGTGAGTAGAAAAGCGATCGTTCCAGCAAAGACTCAAGGATCACCGTCGGTAACGGCGGGACGTTCCTGTCACCCTCGGGGTGTCGGGGGCCCGACGAGTTAGGCGCGTCGAGCTGCTCGAGGTGTTGTCGGATCGCTCCGACCACGTAGCGTTCGACCTCTAGGGCCACCGGCAACACACCGCCGACCACGACACCTTCCGCCACCTTGAGGCCGCCGCGCATCAAGCGCGCCAGGTGCGTCGTGGTCATGGGCTACCATCTCGAAAGACCAATTTCCTTGATCTCACTATTCGCATCTCATTCTGTGTTGATGGGGTCGTCAGCCATTTGCGTGCCACGGATCTTGCAAAGGATCACCACAAATACGGTGGACCGTACCGGGTATGCACGAATTCACCCGGGCGCGGGCCAAAATGGCGAGGGGGATCCCGTTGCTCAATGGAGAACGTTTTTCTTCCGTTGTGATTGACCAGGCAACTAGGTGATGCCGAGCGTGGTTTGGACTGCGTCTTCGGTGTGGACCTGCCGTCGCATCTGTCGGGTGACTTCCTCGAATCGTCCAGCCAACCGAAAGGAGCAAGTCTTGGTGTGATCCCCCAGCCGAGCAGCATTTCTCTTCACAGGCTAGACAATAAGGCTCCTCCGCGGAAGTCCCAGTCCCTCGGTCTAGGGGAAGACCAGAGGGATATGGTGCGGATGACGACCATCGAGCCCCACGGGACCGTGTCCGCTCGCGCCGCCCGGGCGCGGACAGACCCACGAGCGCGGCGTCAAAGACCAAAGGGAAGCCGAAGCGTTCGGCGCCACCATTGAAGTGGCGAAGATGGTGCGGCGAGCACGTCGCGCCGGTCGCACGCCAGGCGGCAATGTCCGCGGGCCACCGACGTGTCCCTTGCTGTGGGAGAGCGCCTATCGCTGCCGATGCGAGTCGACTGCGACAGGAAGCCGCTTGTGCGCGCGGTATGGGTTTCGACTAGACTTGTCTAGTCTGTTTTGAAAAAGGTCCGCGCTATTGCCAATGAAGCGCTATTGCCAATGAAGGAGGCATCGCATCACCGCGTATCACCGCAAGGTTCGGCCGATCCTGCCGGCCGTCGCGCTGCCGAGATTACCTCTTCAACATCAATCCTGACAGCGGTTTTCTGGCGGCGGACGGCCGACGTTTTGCTGGCCAACCGCGTTCCTTCGCGTGACTGCATTCTTTCGCTACGACACGATGTCGATGATTGCGCCGTGGGCCGACAGGTGCCAGAGCCACGCGTCGAGTTTCTCTATTAGCGGGAAGATCACGGATATTTTCTACGGGATATAGATCGGAGGGTGGCATGGAAGTCAGCGGAAAGAAAGCCGTCGTCATCGGCGGCGCCTCGGGCATGGGCCGGGCCTCGGCCGAGCTGCTGGCCGCAAAGGGCGCGGATGTCGCGGTGTTGGACCGTGAGGGTTCCGAAGGTGCGGCGGTCGCCGATGCCGTGAGTGGCGCGTTTTATCCGCTGGACGTCACCGACTTTGCCGGTACCGAGCGGACGCTACAAGCCGCAGTCGACAAGCTGGGCGGCCTGCATGTCATCGTCACTACCGCCGGCGGCGGCATCGTCAAGCGAACCCTTACCAAATCAGGCCCGCACGACCTCGAATCCTTCCAGGCTGTAATCGATCTCAATCTCGTCGCCACCTTCAATATCTGTCGGCTGGCCGCGGCACACATGGCCAGAAACGAGCCGGAGGACGATGAGCGCGGCGTCATCATCAACACCGCGTCGATCGCCGCCTTCGAAGGCCAGATCGGACAGATCGCCTATACCGCGGCGAAGGCCGGAGTTGCGGGCATGTGCCTGACGATGGCGCGTGATCTTGGATCCCTCGGCATACGGGTACTAGCGATCGCCCCGAGCCTTTTCCTGACCGGACTGACGAGCGGTGTTCCCGAGGAGATGACGGCTGTCCTGGTCAAGGACGCCGCCTTCCCGAAGCGGATGGGCAAACCGGAGGAGTACGCCAAGTTGGTCGCGGCCATAGTAGACAACCCAATGCTCAACGGTCAGTGCCTGCGTCTGGATGCGGGACAGCGGTTCGCGCCCAAGTAGGTGACCGCCATTAACTTAACGAACGCCGCTAGGTCGGCTGTGCATCGAAAGGAACACGCGTCGGGAATGTCAGCCGATGCTCAGAGCATCGCGATCGGGCAGTCATCGCCTGAGTTAGGGGTAGGTCGTAGCGAATGATTTCGAAGAAGTGGTCCGAAACCGATGTCCCGGACCAATCCGGACGGATTGCGATCGTGACCGGTTCCAACACCGGTCTTGGGTTTGATACTGCTCGGGTGTTGGCCGAGCACGGCGCGACCGTGGTGATGGCGGTGCGTAACTTGGACAAAGGCAAGGCGGCCGCCGACCGGATTCTGAGCGTGACGCCCGATGCCGATGTGCTGCTCCAACGACTCGACCTTGGCTCGCTTCGATCGGTGCGCGAAGCGGCCGACGAACTGCTCGCCGCTCATCCCCGGATCGACCTGTTGATCAATAACGCCGGGGTGATGATTCCACCGAAGCAGGTCACCGAAGATGGCTTCGAATTGCAATTCGGCACAAATAGTCTCGGTCATTTCGCACTCACGGGGCTGCTCTTGAAGAACATGTTGACCGTCGAGGGGTCGCGAGTTGTCATCGTCAGCAGCAACTTTCACAAGTTGGGCGGTGCCATTCACTTCGACGATCTGAATTGGGAGCGGACCTACAACCGAAGTGCCGCCTACGCGCAGTCCAAGCTTGCCAACCTGATGTTCTGCTACGAGCTTCAGCGACGGTTGGCGGCGGCGGGCAAGCCGACGATCGCGGTGGCGGCCCATCCCGGATATACCGACTCCGAGTTGATCCGGCACGTCTGGGCGCCCGTCCGGCCGCTGATGAACGTCATCAGCCCTCTGATGGGCCAAGATCCGAAGATGGGTGCGCTGCCGCAATTGCTCGCAGCGACGGAACCCGAAGTCGAAGGTGGCCAGTATTGGGGTCCGAGTCGGTTGTGGGAGCTCAAAGGCTTCCCCAAGCAGGTCACGTCCAGTGCCAGGTCTCACGACGGGGACGTTCAGCGGCGGCTATGGGCCGTCTGCGAAGAGCTGACTGGCGTGAGTTTCCCGGTCTGATGGGAGGCGCAGTGTCGCAGCGCGACGACTTTCACCCGGACTTGCGCCGGTTTGCGCGTGTGTTGCCGCGGGGTGCGTTCAATCGACGGACGCTACCGATCATGAAAGCGCTCACAAGGCCCATGGCCTTTCTCCCGCCGCCCAAGGGCGCGAAGGTGCTCACGCTGCCCTCAGGCGCTGGGGTGCGGTTACATCGCCCTGCGACCAAGAGACATGCCGGTGCCGCTCTGCTGTGGATTCATGGCGGTGGCTATGTCATCGGTACCGCGGCGCAAGACGACTCGTTGTGCCAGCGCTTCGTGCAGCGGCTCGGGATACCTGTTGCCGCAGTCGAATACCGACTTGCGCCAAAACACCCCTACCCTGCCGCGCTTGAGGACTGCTACGACGTGCTGATCTGGCTGAGTCGGCTGCCAGGAATCGACCCGGCCCGGATCATTGTTGGCGGCGCCAGCGCGGGCGGCGGCCTCACGGCCGCATTGGCACTGCTGGCCCGCGACCGCGGCGAGGTATCGCCATTATTTCAGCTGTTGGTGTATCCGATGGTCGACGATTGTTCCAGCGATCGCGTAGCTGACAACCCCCGCTATCGCATGTGGACGCCCAATACCAACCGGCTTGGCTGGCAGGCATATCTAGGATCGGCTGACCCACAAGTTGCCGTTCCGGCGCGGCATACCAACCTATCTGGCGTCCCGCCCGCGTGGGTGGGGGTTGGGACTCTCGATCCACTGCATGACGAGGACGTAGAGTACGCCCGGCGGCTTGTCGATGCGGGAGTTGCCTGTGAGGTCGACACAATTCCCGGGGCATTTCACGGATTCGACATGGTCACTCCCTGGGCCGGTGTATCGCGGGCCTTCTTCGACCGGCAGTGCGACGTCTTGCAGAAGGTGCTCACCGGGTGAGCCGTCTTGCATCCGGGACACCCCGATCTATTGCACAGCGAGTCGTGGACCCTTTTCGAGTTTGCATGGCCAACCCGCCCGTGCACCGAGCTCCGATAGAAGACAGCCCGTATCTCATTTGCCAGCAGCCAGTTTCATACGTTCACTGCCATCGACGCGCTAGCACGCGACGTTGAGTTCGAGCCGATCCAGGCGCCGTACCAGCAAGCTGGGCAACCAGTTTCCAACGTTCTCAACCCCGATCCAGGTGGTGCGCTCGAGCAGCATGCTGAAGACGATCTGCGCCTCCAGGCGCGCCAACGCCGCACCAACGCAGAGGTGGGCACCTTTTCCGAAGGTCATGTGGTTCTTGCTTTTTGGCCGATCGAGTCGGAAGGTGTCGGGATCCTCAAATTGGAGAGGATCGCGATTTGCCGAACCCCAGAGCAACAGCAAGTTCGATCCTGCGGGAAGATCCACGCCCTGCAGAGTGGTGTCCCGCATGACGTGGCGATAGTGACCCCGGAAGGGAGGCTCGTACCGCAAAGCCTCCTCGATGAAAGCCCCGAGCAGTTGCGGCGTCTCTCTGAGCTGTTCTTGGACCGCGCGGTGAGTGCCCAAGATGTGGGCGGCACTTCCCAGCAGCGACGACGTCGACTCTCCGCCGGCGCTGAATAGGGTGCCCATGATGAACTGAGCAGTGAGCCTATCGAGTTCACCTGACGCGCAGGCCGTTGCGAGATCGCCGAGCAGATTGTTTTGCGGTTCGGCTGCGGCGAGCGTGAAATTTTCGTCGAGATAGCCCATCATCTCCAGCCCAGTCATACCCGCGACATTCAGTTCTTGTTCAGAAAGCAATCCCTCGAGCAACTGTGTACCGGCAGAACCCCATCGCTCAAGCCGCTTAACGTCGTCGCTGGGAACTCCTATGAGCTGGGCGACGACCATCATCGGCAGACTGTTGGCCATCGCGCTCATCCATTCGATGCGACCTTCGCGCACTTGTGCTGCCCAGATGTCTTCGGCCGTGTCGCTGGCGAACTTCTCGATCGAGCGGATTCGCTTGGCCGACAACTGCGGGACGATCTGCTTACGGTGTGCGGCATGCGCGGGATCGTCGGCAGTCGCCAGCACGTGGCTAGGCGAACCGAGCGGCGCCATCTCGAAGGGCACGACTTTCCCGTCCGGGGTGTATCGCATCGTCGCGACGAGATTTGAGGAGAAATCCTCCGTCCGCATGACGGCGTCATGGACCGCAGCCCAGGTACACGCCGCATAAAATGCCGAATCGCCGATCCGATGCACGGGAGAAGCGCTGCGCATGCGCTCATATAGCGGATAGGGATCCTGTATCGCGTCGGCCTCGAACAATTCAATCGCGTTTACCATCTCACTCCTCACCGCCGACACCGGACTGAACAATGCAGCCTTTGGTCCGGCGCCGAATATCATCCAACGGGCGAAGAATTCTGTTCGACCGAGATTGTCTGTGCCGTAGACAGTTTCGACTGGTCGCTGGCCAGCCAGCGGACGGCGTCGGCGATATTTTCCGGCTGTGCCGCCCATGTCGGCAGGAACGGTGTCATGATGTGCAGCAGCGACTTGTAGTTGCACTCCGCAGGGTGGGCGATCGCCGCGGCCAACTCGGGGGTGCCCATCTCGGTGAGGTCAGGCCGGGTGCACGCTGTTGAGGCGGATCGAATGGTTGCACGCGGCCTTCAACGCTCCGCAGGCAATCAGTTGTGGATGCGAGTGGCGATGTCCGTGAGGACGGGTGACAGCCGTTCATCGGACTACCGAGGTTGCGGGTCCCCCGGTCGAAGCGATGCGCTCCACCTCGACCGGCACCGCCGTAACGCTGGGCTGCCCTGTCAGCAGATCGGGCGCGGGGTCTGTCAGTCGATTGACGTTTTGGCTGTGCCATCCGTGCGCGATCCAGACGGTCTCGCGGGCCATCGACGGATCCACGAGCACCTCTCCCGTCACCTCGCCGCGTCCCGTATGGACACGCACCCGATCTCCGGTCTCGATCGCGCGTTCTCGCGCCACGTCGGCACTGATCCGGATGCGAGGAGCTCCTTCGCCATTCGTTATCCCGTAGTGCGAGCTGTTGACACTTTCGATCGTGCGACCGTTGACCAAGCGAGGTCCGGCAACGTCGCTGCGCAGCACGAGGTCAGGCAGGCGCTCAGTGAGCACGCGAGGCGCAAGCCTCCACTTTCCGCCCGGTAGCGCCTTCTCGTGAAACCATCCGTAGCGGAAGTCGACGTCGCGGCCATCGATACCCGCCTCGAAGACGGCCTCGGCGTCTTGACAAGTCAGGCGGGTAATGGCGTACATCAGTTCTCGGTCCGTCACGGTCTCGGGGTCGACGCCGGGGATCACTGACAAAATGTCGAAACCCATGCGAGAACCCACCGCCGACAGGACCTGCCACACGTGTCGGCGTTGCGCGCCCGGTTCTACGATCGCCGTCGACACGTAGGCGCGTTCGAATCCGTACTGCGGAAGGAAGCGCATGTCGTGGCGTTCGGTTTGCCAAGTGCACGGGACGACGTGTGTGGCAATCTCCGTCAGCTCCCACTCCAGGATGTCGACCACCACGAGCACTTCGAGGGTGGCGAGCGCCGCACGGAGCCGCGCTGCGTCGGGTGCGGCCCCGATCGGATCGGCTCCGACGACGATCAGCGCACGAATGTTTCCCGCCTCGATCTCGTCAACCATGGCGACGGACGGTCGCTCAGTGAAGATCTCGCCGAGTTCCGGGCGACTGGCCGGGCCCGGGCCCGTCGAGCCGCCTGCGGGCGCATGCCCCTCCCATTGCGGCCCGTCCATCATCGCGCTGTTCGCGGGCAGAAAGCGCATTCCGCCCTTGCGGTCGAGCGAGCCCGTGAGGATGCCGACCACCCAGATCAGCCAGTAGGTCACCACCGCGTCGGGAGAGAAGGAGATCCCGGTTCCGGGCAGGACCGAGACCTTGCCGTGCCGCTTGATAGCGGCGAGCAGATCGAGCAGGTCGCGTTCCTCGAGTCGCGTCCGGCGCGTTGCGACCTCCAGGTCGAAGGGCGCAAGCACCATGCGCAGATGCTCCACATCACCGGTATCGCAGGCGGTTTCGAGTTCGTGAGCGTCGAAGCCATCCCGCAAGAGCTCACGTGCGAGCCAGGCGAAGATGAATACGTCTGATCCTGGCTGGGGCGCGAGGTGTCGATCCGCCATCCGGGCGGTGCGCGTGGCTCGTGGATCGATGGCCCACACCTCGCCGCCGCGCTTGCGGTACGCACGGACGCGGTCGTTGAAGTTGGTGGCCGGCGTTCCGACATAGCCGCCGGAGACCGAGGGGTTCTGGCCGACGACGACCGTCAAGGTTGAGGCCGGATCATCCGGATTCCAAACCGGCACGGTTTGGGTGAAGCCGGTCACCAACTCGGCGGCCCGCATCAGCGGTGCCACATCGAGTGTCAGCGAACTGTAGAGCGACTTCGTGCCGATCATTCCGAAGAAGGTGTGCATCGCGAACAACTCGTTGACGGAGAAGGTTCCGGTCCCGGAGAACTTCGCAACGCTGTTGGGGCCGTATTCGTCCTTCAGCCTTTGCAGTTTGATGGCCAGGTCGTCCAGAAATTCGGTCCATTCGACCTCGACACCGTCGATGCGTGGCCGATCGATTCGGTTCGCGGCATGATGCACCTGTGGGATGTTGCGGCCCTTCTTGCAGCTGTATCCATGCGATGCCGGGTGGTCGCGGTCGCCGACGACGTTGGTGATTCGATCGCCCAAGACGGTTGCGTACATTCCGCAGCACGCCGCGCAGAGAAAGCAGTTGAATCGGACCCGCTCAGGCGCCGGCGCCTTCTCGTCCGTCATGCGGGTCCTCTGCTACACGTTCTGTCCGCTAGTGGGCGTTCGCCAAATCGGCGGCGTCTGTGGGGGCGGCATTTCGGCGCGTCACCCGCACATCGAGTTTGGCCAATCCGCGCAGCGTGGGGTTGGTCCGCCAGCCGGGCGATCCCACGATTTCGATGCGGTCCACGTGATCGACGATCTCGCGCAGTACGGAGTGGCCTTCCAGTCGAGCCAACTGCGCGCCCAGACACAAATGAATTCCTGAACCAAACGCAACATGCCCGATCGGATTGCGCTCGACCCGAAATGCATCTGGGTCCTCGAACTGGCGTGGGTCTCGGTTGGCTGCGCCCCACAGCAGCAGTACGCGCGAACCAGCGGGAATCGTCGCCGAACCGACGACGTAGTCAGAACGCGCCGTGCGGTACAGGCCTTGGATTGGTGCGTAATAACGCAGCTGTTCTTCGATGGCACTGGGGATCAGGTCTGGGCGCTCTTGGAGAAGCCGCAGCTGGTCAGGGTTGTCGGATAGCGTGAGAAACAGCGTGCCGAGCATGTTGGTGGTGGTTTCGTTGCCGGCAAGCAGCAGCAGGAAGGCGAAGAAGAACAGCTCATCGTTGCTGAGTTTGCCGTCGTGGGCATTGGCCACCAGTCGGCCCAACACAGTGTGCTCGTCGAGCAACTGACCCTGGCGCAACTTGTTGGTGAAGTAATGGTGGAAATGGCCGATCGCCCTCATGCCCGCGATTCCCTGCTTGAGCCCCGAGAGCGACAGGTTCGCGTTGGCCAGGCGAACCGTTTCGTTCGACCATTCCTTGAAGGCCACTAGATCGTCGTCGGCGATGCCGAGGATGTGCGCGATCACGGCCGTGGGTAGGGGCTCGGCGAGAAGCTTGACGATGTCGACGGGCGGATTGTCGAACAAGCCGGCTGTGTGGGCGCGCGCGAGCTGCACAACCGTCGATTGCCACGACTCCAGGGCCCCGCGGGTGAATGCGGGTTGGGCTTGCTTGCGCATTTGGGTGTGTCTCGGTGGATCCACCGTCAGCAGCGACGATGACCGCATGCGGTTGTAGGAGATGCCATCGGCGCTCGACAACACTTCGGAGGCGCGGGCACCGGCTCGCACGTCTTCATACCTGCTCAGGATGAAGATTCCCCGCCTAGGGTTGTAGTGAACGGGCCCACTCTCCAAGAGCCGACGGTAGTGCGGATATGGGTCCGCTGTCGTCTCCGCATCCAGCGGATCGAAGTCTGTAACTTCGACACCGGACGGGACCGGTGGCTTGCGAACCTTGCGCATCACGGTGTGAGACACGTCGTCCGCGAGCCCGACGGCGAGGCTCGGCCCGTACATGTTGAGGAATCGCAGCTGCGACCGTATTGGCATGGTCGTCAAGCCTAGGTGGGACACCAGCGACTGTAAATATCTAAACGGTATAAACTGAACGCAGATCCCACTGTGTCTGCAATCACCTAATCAAGGCTCTGCCTGCGAAAACGGGCAGCCTCGGAAAACTTTACGGTTGAAGTAGGAGCGCCGACGTAGAGTGCGCGGCCTAGAGCCCCGCGTTGGGCGTAACCGTGCACACGACGGAGGTGAGACGCTGTGCGGCCGCGCTTTCGAAATACATCGCGATGCGCCCCGGGGGTGGGAGGGCGAGCCGCCTCCAGGTAGGCTTCTTGACTTATTTATCTTGAATAGGAAACTATGCGTGGGGTGGCTGACCAGACGGTCAGCGCCGGCGAACGGGGTAAGGCGTTCGTCTCCCTATGTCGCAGTAAATGTCGTTTGGCAGCGGAGGAGCGGGCAAGTGACGGGCTGGGGCCAGGACCTAGAGGGGGTTCGCACCTTGGTCGTTGGCGCGTCCTCAGGAATCGGTGAAGCGGTGGCGGTCGCGGCGCGTGCCCGGGGTGCACGAGTGTCTGTGGCTGCTCGGCGCGTCGACAGGCTGGAACGGCTGTCGAAGTCGCTGGGTGGAGCGGCCCACGAGCTCGATGTGTCCGACCCCACAGCGATCGAGGAAGTGCTCACGGCCGTCGACGCCGAGCTCGGCGGACTCGACGCAGTTGTCTACACCAGTGCCGTTGTTCCGTTCGCCCGTATCGAGGAGACGGACTCCACCACCTGGATGCACGCATTCGCGGTCAACACGATCGGCGCGTCTCATGTGATGCGAGCCGCCACACCCTACTTCGCCCCCAACGGTGTCGCCCTTGTCACCTCCAGCCACGAGGCCGGACGTCCGCGAGTCGGCGTTGCGGCTTACAACGCGAGTAAGGCCGCGCTGGACGAGATTTGGCGCTCATGGGGCGTCGAACACCCTTCGGTGAACATGATCCGGGTGAACCTCGGTCCCACCAGTGGGACCGAAATTCTGCGCGGGGCCGACCAGGATCTACTTGCTGACCTCAACCGCACGTGGACACAGCAGAGAACTACATCGGACGCGGTATCCGACGTCGATGACGTTGCAAACACTCTGCTGTCGCTGATTGCAAATGCTCGACGCACGCCCTCGGTGCGAACCGAGACGGTGCATATCGTGCCGCGCCCGCGGCAGAGCAGCTGAGCGCAACGCCGACACGGAAAACAGGAGTTCACAGTGGTATTGAGATTCGACGGCGATAACGTCGTTCATCGTGCAGGTCCGGTGAGGCGATGAGTATTTCGCTGTTGCTGGAGATGGCGTCGTCGGCGGATCCGGACCGTACGGCTGTGGTGTCCGATGGGCTGCGGCTGACTGTGGGGCAGTTGAGCGCCTTGGCCAACGGTGGAGCCGCGATTATCGCGTCCTCGGGCGCCCAGCACGTCGCTTACGTCGGCACCGGTGGAGCGATGCTGCCGCTCCTCTTGTTCGCCTCGGCGCGGGCTGGGGTGCCGCTGACCCCGCTGAACTACCGACTGTCCGCCGACGGTCTGCGCACTCTGATCGGTCGACTTCCCCAACCATTGGTGATAGTCGACGACGAGTACCGAGGCGTCATTGGCGACGCCGGCGAACAGGTGCTGTCGTCGGCCGAGTTCTTGCACGCCGCACGCGACGCCGAATCCTTCGCTGAATTCGCCGATCCCGAAGCGGTTGCGGTCGTGCTCTTCACGTCGGGCACCACCTCGGCCCCGAAAGCGGTTGAGCTGAGCCATAATAACCTGACCAGCTATATCACCGGCACCGTCGAGTTCGGTTCGGCCGGTCTCGGCGACGCCGCTTTGATCTGCGTGCCGCCGTACCACATTGCCGGCGTCTCAGCGGCACTGTCTAACCTCTACGCGGGCCGAAAAATGGTCTATTTGACTAACTTCGATGCGCACGAGTGGATCAGACTGGTGCGTGATGAAGGGGTTACCTCAGCGACGGTCGTGCCAACGATGCTCGATCGGATCGTCGCCGCGCTCGAAGCGTCTCCCGCGGACGGACCGCCATTGCCCACATTGCGGACCCTGGCCTACGGCGGTTCAAAGGTTGCCGCGCCGCTTGTACGCAAGGCACTTTCGCTGCTACCCGAGGTTGGGTTCGTCAACGCCTATGGGCTCACCGAAACCAGTTCCACGATTGCCGTTCTCACACCCGACGACCATCGGGCCGCGCTGGCGTCCGATGACCCGGCTGCCGCGCGTCGACTCGGTTCGGTCGGTCAACCGGTGCCAAGCATCGAGGTGCAGGTCCGCGCTGAGGACGGCACGGTGCTCGGCGCCGGCGAGGTGGGTGAGCTTTTTGTCAGGGGCGAGCAGGTTTCCGGCCGCTACACAGGCGTCGGATCCGTACTCGACGAAGACGGCTGGTTTCCGACCAAAGATGTGGCCTACCTCGACGAGGAGGGCTACCTATTCATCGGCGGCCGGTCGGACGACACCATCATCCGAGGCGGTGAGAACATCGCCCCGGCCGAAATCGAGGAGGTCCTCGTCGAGCATCCGCACGTGCACGATTGCGCAGTGGTCGGGGCCGACGATCCCGAGTGGGGTCAGATCATCGTCGCCGTCGTGGTGCCCGCCTCGGGTGCCACGCCCGACGTCGAGCATCTGCGCTCCCACGTCCGCCAACAGCTTCGCGGGTCACGGACTCCGGACAAGGTAGTTTTCCGCGACGAACTGCCCACCAACGCGACCGGCAAGGTGCTGCGCCGCGACCTCATCACCGAGCTGAACTCCACCAAGGAGCACGCATGATCAAGAACGGAACGCGTCTACAAAGTCAGGTATGCGACACCCAGGTCATCGTGGTGCGTAGCGCCGACAGTCTCGACGACCTTCGCGCCGGCGGTGTACCGATGGTCCGAATTGGCACGCAGGCTGCCGCGGGCGTGAGCATCGACCCCGAGTTCGCGACCGGCACAGTCCAGGGCAAGCGCTACATCGATGACACCGGCGCCGAGGTGCTCGTCACAAGGTCGGGCAACGGTTCGCTGTCCATCGGAACCACTCCCATGGCTATCAAGGAAGCCAAACCCCTGCCTGCCAGCGACTGAGTGCGTGCGTCTTCTCGCGCCGGCCTTTCGTATCGCTTACGCGACCTCAAAACTCTTTGGCAATTGAGGTCTTGGACATCAAGGACCGATGGGCCCTGACCGTCAATCGCGGATCCGAATAGCCTGCTTAGGGCAGGCGTGCGCTGCTGCTTCTACCTTCTTGCGCAGCGACTCGTCCGGTTCCTCCTGCAGGACTTTCATAGTATCGTCGGGTTGCATTTCAAACACCTCTGGCGCAGCGTCCATACACAACGCGTTACTTTCGCAAATTTCCCAATCCACAACGACTTTCACAACTGTCTTACCCTACCTTCACCGTCGATCGTAGCCTCGGAGCCCAACCGCGTTTACTGCGAGAACGAGAATCGGTATGTGTCATAAGGTGATCGGCACCGAACACCAGCCTCGGACAGTGCTCGTGTGTACCTGTACCGCAGCGGACATGTCGGCGTCCCAATCAGGAAAACGGCGCACCGTTTCTTGCAGGGCGATTCGACCCTCCAGTCGGGCCAGTGCGGCGCCAAGGCAGTAGTGGGCTCCGATACCCAAAGAGACGTGCTGCTTGGGCTCGCGCGTGATGTCGAATGTGTCGGCGTTGGGATACTGGCGCTCGTCGCGACCGGCGGACCCGGTCAGCAACAGGACTTTGGACTCCGCGGGGATCACCGTCCCGTGCATTTCCACCTCGTTGAGCGTCCATCGCCCTTGTACGGGTGAGGGCGCTTCATAGCGGAGAAGTTCTTCGACGGCTCCCGGGATGCGGCTGTGGTCCTCGCCCATCAAGCGGAGCTGGTCGCGATGCTTGGGGAACGTGACCGCGGCCCAACCCAGAAGCCGTGCAACGGTTTCGGTTCCTGCGGTGACGAGCAGACCCCCGAAGTCGGCGGCCTCGCCGTCCGTTAGCTTTCGGGTGACGCCCTGCTCGTCGGTCAGCTCGGCCTGGGTCAGTGCAGTGAACAGGTCGTCTTTGGGATTTGTGCGTCGCTGTTCGAGCGCGTTGAGGATGTAGCTCCTAATCCACAGGCGCGCATTGATGGAGATCTCGTTGAGCATCCCCGCCTGCGGGTCGATGTGGAAGATCTCGTCGATCTTGAGCCGGACCTCTTCGCTCTCCGATTCCGGCACGCCGAGCATGGACGAGATCACCATCGAGGGCAGCTGCTGGGCGAAGTCAGCGACGTAGTCGAAACCGGCACTTCCGACATGCGGGTCGAGCAGTTTGGCGCAGATTGCGCGGATACGGTCCTCCATCTCCGAGGTCCGCTTCGGAGTGAACGCTCGTGAGATCAGCGCCCGTAAGGCGGTATGGGCAGGCGGGTCCATGAAGATAAGGACGTCCATCTCGCCGAAATCGGTGCCCATGTACTCAAGTACGGTGCCGTGAGAGGACGAAAACGTGGGGTTGTTGGAGGCGGCCTGCACGTCGGCGAAGCGGCTCAACGCCCAGAAGTCATGCTTGTCGTTGCGATACACGGGGAACTCGTCGCGCAAGCGCCGCCACACCGCATGCGGGTTCTTGTCGAGCTCGGCGTCGTACGGGTCCCAGTAGATCTCGTCAACGGGCGCGACCACGTGCACTCTCCTCGTGTGACTTCTCAGTGCGGTGCCGCCGTCTCGCGCCCCTGGACGAGCAACGCCGCGCCAGCACCCCTCCCACGAACCGTCCCTTTTCGCCGCGAGGCCTCGCGCCCTGCGGTAGAAGCTGAAGGTGGGTTGATGGAGATTATAATAGGTGACTAGAAAAGTCAACGCGGCCGGGAAGCGTGGCGGAGTTGGCGCGGTGGCCTAGGGGCGATTTACGCCCCAGTCGCGCCGCTAAAGGCCGAGCGAGCAAGCTGATCCTTGACACCAGCTTCACGCAGGCAGAGGGCCTAGGCCCGTCGAAACGCGGTAGGGTGCGCCGCCTCGGTAGGCGATACTCGACAGACTTCCCGAATTAGTATAGAAAAGAGGCTGTCATTTGGTTGCGCACTCGACATGCGGGCCGGAATGGGGTTGTGAAGTGACATTTGGCGCGCGAACCCGCGGCGGCGCGGTCGCGAACGGCTTGCACCACGCCGCGAATCCTTCCGCCGGGAAGCAAATGCCGCCGACTGCGAGCGCCGCGTGCGACGTCAAAAACGCACCCGCGACCCGACACGCCGACCGCCCGGCTTGCCGGCATGTGCGCCGTCAACCCGGTTCGGTACCCAACGCAGCCATCTCGGTTTAGCTCAAGCCACGGACAGGAGCTCCCCATGGAAATGAACGACATGATCATGGTCAGCATCGATGACCACTACATTGAGCCGCCCGACATGTACGACAACCACGTGCCCGAAAAGTACAAAGACCAGGCTCCCAAGCTCGTCCGCAATGAACACGGCATCGACGAGTGGGTGTTCCAGGGCGACAAGGCCTCGACGTTGCTGGGCCTGGGCGCGACCGTCGGATGGCCCAAGAACGAATGGGGCTTCAATGCGGGCAGTCTGTCCGAACTGCGGCCTGGCTGTTTCGACGTGCATGCGCGGGTGCGCGACATGGACGCCAACGGCATGTTGGCGTCGCTTAACTTCCCCACCATGGCGGGATTCAATGCGCGGACCTTCGCCGAAGCGCCCGACAAGCCGTTGGCGTACATCATGCTGCAGGCATACAACGATTGGGTCGTCGACGAATGGTGCGCGGAGTACCCAGGACGATTCATCCCGCAGGGCGTCGTCCCCATGTGGGACGTCGAATTGGCGGCGGCCGAGGTTCACCGGATGGGCAAGAAGGGCCACAAGGCAATGTCGTTCCTCGAGACGCCGCACACGAAGGGGTACCCGAGTTTTCTCTCCGGCTATTGGGACCCGATGTTAAAGGCGCTGTGTGAGGAGAACATGGTTCTTTGTCTGCATATCGGCGCCGGCTACGACGTGATTCAGAGTCCGAAGGAGGCGCCGGTCGACCACATGATGGTGCTCGCGTGCCAAATCAGCGCGATCACCGCGCAGGATCTGCTTTTTGGACCCACATTGCGAAATTTCCCCGACCTCAAGGTCGCCCTGTCCGAGGGTGGAATCGGTTGGATCCCGTTCTATATGGATCGGATCGATCGCCACGTCGACAACCAATCCTGGCTCGACCACGGCAACGACTTCAACGGCAAGAAGCCGTCGGAGATCTTTCGCGAACACATCCTGGCGTGCTACATCACCGATCCTGCCGGCCTCAAGCTCCGCGATCGGATCGGCATAGACAACATCGCCTGGGAATGCGACTACCCGCACACCGACACGACTTGGCCCTATTCACCCGAGCTGGCCTGGGGCGAATTCATGGACGCCGGCTGCACGCCAGAGGAGATCAACAAGATCACTTTTGAGAACGCGTGCCGGTTCTTCGACTGGGATCCGTTCAAGTACACCCCGCGCGAGGAGGCCACCGTCGGCGCCCTTCGGGCCAAGGCCGCCGACGTCGACGTGAGCCGGATGCCGCGGGCCGAATGGAAGAAGCAAAACGAGGCCGCCGGCATCGGTGTCTGGTGACCGCAACGACTTCTGAGGGAGGAACAAACATGACGAACGTCGTGGCGCCCCAGGCGCCGCACACCGACGACTCGATTGCCTCGATCGGATTCATCTCGGCGGATTCGCACGTCAACGAACCGCGCGACCTGTGGTCGTCGAATCTGCCTGCATCGCTGAAAGATCAGGCCATGCGCGGGCTCGCGTCCTCAGGTGACGGCGGCTGGAGCCTCATCATGGACGGCCAGCATGCGTTCCAGAAGGACATGCAGGCCGAGGAGGACCGACTGGCGGTCCTCAAGCCCGAGAAACGACTCGAAGTCATGCGTGAAGACGGCGTCGCCGGCGAGTGCATCTTCCCGACTATCGCCCTTCAGGTCTGGATGCTCGAGAGCCCCGAAGGCGGTCAGGCCAGTTGCCGCATCTACAACGATTACATCTACGACCAGTTGCACCGGCACTCGCCTCGGTTCTGCTGTGCCGGCATCGTGCCGACCTGGACCCCGGAGATGGCAGTCGCGGAGGTGGAGCGCATTGCCGAGATTGGGCTGGGCGCCATCATGCTTCCAGCACTGGCGAACCCGATGTGGAATCACCGGCAGTGGGCTCCAATGTGGGACGCGATCGAGCGCACGGGCCTCCCCGTGGCCATGCACCAGGGCACCGGGCACCCCATGAGGGCGTTTCGTGGTCCCGGCGCCACCGTCGCCAACAACCTCTACATCCAGTCGATGGCTCCGCAGGTCGCCACCTTGCTTGCGACCTCCGGAGTGCTCGCCGACCATCCGGGAATCCACGTGGTGCTCGTTGAGTACAACATCGGCTGGATGGCATGGGCGAACGAGACCATGGACAACTCCGACATCGCATTCCGCCGCTATGACGAGTTCATCTCCTATGGGGGCAAGAAGGGCCAGCCATCGGTCTATCCCGACCTGGAGCACCCGCCCAGCTACTACGCGAAGCGACAGGTGCACTCCACGTTCGCCAGAGACACCGTGGGAATCGGCAACATCGCGCTCACCGGACCGTCAATGCTGATGTTCGGCAACGATTATCCGCACGAAGAAGGAACGTATCCCCATTCGCGCGAGGTCGTCGCCGAGCAAGCCAAGCTGATTGCGGATCCGGCAATAGCCCGAAAGGTGTTCCGCGAGAACGCACTCGAGGTCTTCAAGTTCGATCCCACCGAAGTCACACCTCTCGTCTGAGACGTCTGCAAACCACGCAAGCAGTTGCCCCACAGAGCTTTAAGGATCACAGGAGGAACGCCATGGTCGCCGCACGCGATGCGCAGCAGTGGGTGAAGGACGGCGGTCTACACGGGATCGGAGACTCGCTGTTCACACCGTTCTGCGGTACGGACGGCGACGATATCGACTGGGATGCATATCGCGTGTTGATTCGCTATTGCATCGGCGACCTTGGCCACAACATGTTGTGGCTGACCAGCGGATGCGCCGAATGGTGGGCGCTGACGCTCGATGAGCGCAAGCGTCTCCTCGAGGTCGCCGTAGAGGAGGCGCGCGCGATCAATCCGGCTGTGGTGATCCAGGCTTGCACGACTGCCGAGTGCGCCAAAGACGTAGCCGAGTTGACGCTGCACGCACAGCAGAATGGCGCCGACATCGCCTTCATCCAAACGCCGACGATGGAGGTGCACGGCGGTGAGGGGGTAAAGCGATTCTTCCAATACGTCGCCGACCGCACGGACATCGCTCTGGGGATGTTCAACAGCAATTCGTCCGGATACGTCATGACGGGTGAGGAGATGGCTGCTGTCCATCACGCTGTGCCCGCGGTGGTGGCGGTCAAAGAAGGCGTAATGGACAGCACGGTGAACACCACGGTGCTGCACGCGCTGGCTCCCGACATCGCCATCTGGGAGTGTGACACGTTGGTCTACGAGGCGGGCTGGTTGCAACAGGGCATCGTGTGTTCCGGACAACTCGGAAACATCGCGTGGCTCTACGAGAGCGCGGACAACAAGTGGTTCAGCGAGTACTGGCAACTGATCTGGGACGGCAAGCTCGACGAGGCGCGCGCTCACCGCGGCGCCAATGTCGGCGGAATGCCGTTGTCGCCGAAGTTCGGCGAGTACCCGGGCAGGCCGGGATATCTCACGCACTGGGGCGAAGTGGTGAAGGTCGCGGCGAGCACGATTGGTCTGCCTGTAGGCGACTACCCGTATTCGCGTCCGCCTCAGGCGCGACTGGGCGCGACCGGGCGCAAGGAGATCGCCGATCTTTTCGTCGCCGCCGGGCTCGAAGGCAAGGCGTTGACGAGTTCGGCCGTCACGGGGGCACTGGAAAGTGCGTAACGAAACAGACCGTGGTCGCGAGGGTGGTGCCGCATGACCGCCGTGCCGCTGGTCGACTATCTGGTGCTAGGTGACGACCCGCATTTGGTGGCACACAAATGCACGTCGTGCGGTGCGCAGTTCTTTGACCACCGCAACGCTTGTGCCGGTTGCGGCGGAACGACATTCGAGAGTGCGAGAGTCGCGCAGACCGGCATCCTCAGGACGTTCACGATTGTGAACTTCGCCATGCCGGGTGTTCCCGTTCCCTTCGTCGCCGGGGTCATCGACTGTGATGGCACCAGCGTGCGAGGCAATGTGATCAATGTCGAACCCCACCCTGACCACATCAAGACCGGTATGAAGGTTCGGCTGGCGACGTATTCGATCGGGAAGGACGGGGACGGCGTCGAGGCGATCGGGTTCGGCTTCGAGCCTGTCGATGCCGCCTAGCCGCATTACTGATTACCCGTGACGAGTCGAAATAAGAGGTATTGATGGCGTCCGACGACATATACATTCTCGGCATCAACATGACCAAGTTCGGCAAGCACCCCACGCGGGATGCGCTTGACCTGGCTTCCGAAGCGACACTGGGCGCATTATCCGACGGCGGCGTATCCATTCATGACATCGGCGTGATTGCGGCCGGCAACCTGTCGGGCATGGGAACCGGGCTTGGTCAGGATGTGCAAAAGCAGGTGGGGCAGACCGGGATACCGGTCTTCAACGTAGCCAACGCCTGCGCGACCGGTGCCACAGCACTGCGGACGGTGATGATGGCGTTGAAGGCCGGGGAGTGCGAGATCGGCTTGGCGGTCGGCGCCGAGAAGCTTTCTGGGGCAGGCATGCTCGGCCTCGCCGAGGCCCCCAGTGAAGACCGTTGGGTGCCGAAGGGTCGGTTTGGTGCCGTGGCGCCACTCGATGGGAGAATCGGCACCGCATCAATGCCCGGGGTCTTCGCTCAGGTCGGGTTGGAATATGGCCACCGATACGGGGAAGTGAGCTTCGAGTTGTTCGCCCGGATATCGGCGAAAAACCACGACCACTCGACCCTCAATCCCCTCGCCGCATATACGAAATCGATGACCGTCGAGCAGATCATGGGCGAGCCGATGATGGCCTACCCGAATACCCGCGCCATGTGCTCGGCGAACTGCGACGGCGCGGCAGCGGCAATCCTGGTCACCGGGGACCGGCTCAAATCGATGTCCTCCGAACAACAAAAGCGGGCCGTGAAGGTGTCGGCATCGGTCCTGACGACCGACCCCTGGGAAGAGGGCTGTCAGGTACTGCCCAACGTCAACACGCTGACGCGAAACGCCGCGGCTCTGGCCTATGAACAAGCGGGCGTTGGTCCGCAAGATCTCGACCTCGTCGAACTGCACGACTGCTTCGCCACCGCGGAGCTGGTCCACTACGACAACCTGATGCTCTGCCCCGAGGGCGGTGCCGTCGACTTCTTCGAGTCCGGAGCGCCAAAAAGAGACGGCAGCACGCCGGTCAACGTATCGGGTGGGCTCGAGTCGAAAGGCCACCCCATAGCCGCGACCGGAATCGCGAACGTCTGGGAGATCTGCCACCATCTGCGCGGCGAGGCCGGCGCGCGGCAGATCCCGAATGCCGTTGTGGGCCTGGCCCATGTCATCGGCCTCGGTTCCACATGCGGTGTCCACATCCTGGAGAAGACCGCCTAGGGCACTGTCGTAAGCCAAAATTGGCGTGCAATGCACGCGGGGAGATTCAAGACAACGCCGTCAAAGCGCCACTGGTGTAGCCGCCGTTGACCGGGACGGTTTGTCCTGTCAGCCATGAGGCGAGAGGGCTGACGAGATAGGTCACCAGAGGGGCAACCTCCAGCGGCTCGCCGAGCCGACGTGTCGCGTACTCACCTAGCGTAGATTTCGCGTTGGAAGCGGTGTCGCTCTGCGTGGGTTTTCCGGGCGTCGTTGCAACGGTCACAACGTTCGCCGTGATGCCGTAGCGGCCGTTCTCGGTGGCGATCGAGCGCGTGAATCCAGCAGCGCCTTCATTCGCGCCCGCGTAGACCGCGTCTGGGAGGGCATCACCAGCACGCGCGGCGTCAGAAATGACGGTGACGATCCGCCCAAACCGCCGTTCGATCATGGCGGGCAGGCAAGCGTTTGTGCAGACCATGACACCGTAGAAAATCGCCCTATACGGATCCCACTGCGCCGGACTGGCATCGACGGGTACGTTACGGTCAAAGCTGCCTGCCACGTCGGGCCCGCCGGCATCGCCCGCGTTGTTCACCAAGATGTCAATACCGTTGACCCTGTCCACCGCGGCGCGCACCACGGCGGGATCTGTGACGTCGAACGGTGACGAAATCGCGCGACCCCCTGCGGCCCGGATCTCTTCTGCCACAATTTCCGCCCGCTCGGGCACGAAGTCGTTCACCACCACCTCGGCGCCCCCTGCGCCGAGGTGGACTGCAATTGCCCGTCCTAGGCCTTGACCTGCGCCCGTCACCAGGGCGCGGTGCGTACGGAGGTCGATCTCCTCAGCCATCGGCTGGCAATCCTTCCTCGCTGGTCGGCTAAGGCCAGGATAGGGCCGCAAGTTGTTCCCTAGAAACAGCGCCGACGGATTATTGAATATGCATTACTAAGTCGACTAGGCTACGCGCATGGGTGAACTGCGCATGCTGATCGACGGCAAACTTGTTGAGGCAGAGGGCGGGAAAGTCTTCGACAACATCAATCCGGCTACCGAGGAGGTATTGGGGCAGGTTGCCGACGGCTCGGCGTCGGATATGGCCAACGCCGTGGGCGCCGCGCGTAATGCCTTCGACAACACCCCGTGGGCCACCGATAAGGAACTGCGCAAGCGTTGTCTCGATCAGCTGCAGGCAGCGCTCGAAAGTGAACAAGAAGAACTCCGTCAAGAGCTGGTGGCCGAGGTCGGTGCTCCGATTGCGCTGACCTACGGTCCGCATCTCGATGCGCCGCTCAAGCATGCGCTTACCTGGCCGCGTCAGATGATCGACGAGTTCCAGTGGTCTCGCTCGTTAGGACCGTCCGATGCACTGGGCTGGGGTATGCAGACCGAGCGGGTCGTGTGGAAGGAGCCCAAGGGCGTCGTCGGGGCTATCGTGCCGTGGAACTTCCCGGTCGAATTGATCCTGACCAAGCTGGGGCCCATCCTGGCCATGGGAAACACCTGCGTCCTCAAGCCCGCGCCCGACACTCCGTTTAATGCGACTCGCATCGGGCGACTGATTGCCGAAAAGACCGAGATTCCCGCCGGTGTCGTCAACGTTGTCCCCTCACGAGATCACATGGTGGGTGAGGTACTCACTCGTTCGCCGGAGGTCGACATGATCGCCTTCACGGGTTCGACTGCAACCGGGCGACGCATCATGGAGGCGTCGGCATCCACCATCAAGGACGTGTTTCTCGAGTTGGGCGGCAAGTCGGCGCTGGTGGTGCTGGACGACGCGCCACTGGAGGAGGTGTTGGCCACCGCCGCGATGGCATGTATCCACGGCGGCCAGGCGTGCGCGCAAGCGTCCCGACTTCTGGTGCCCCGAAACCGATACGACGAAGCGGTCGAGATCGCCAAAGTCAGTTTCGAGAACTGGAAATACGGTGACCCCACCGTTTTCGAGAACATGCAAGGCCCGCAGATCTCCAAAGTCCAGCAACAGCGTGTGGTGGGCTTGTTCGACAGCGGGCGGCAGCAAGGAGCCACAGCCGTTGTCGGCGGCGGCATTCCGGCACACCTGGAGAAGGGTTTCTTCGTTGAGCCAACGCTATTCGCGAACGTAACGAGCGACATGCGCATCGCCCAAGAAGAGATCTTCGGCCCGGTGCTGAGCGTAATTGCTTATGACGGGGACGACGATGCTGTGCGCATCGCCAACGACACCACCTACGGTCTTTCTGGCGGCATCTACTCTGCCGATCACGATCGCGCGCTCGCCGTCGCCCGAAGGATCCGGACCGGCACTCTGAGCGTGAACGGCGGGATATGGTATGGCGCCGATGCGCCGTTCGGTGGCTACAAGATGTCAGGCATCGGTCGTCAGTGCGGCATCGAAGGGCTTGAAATCTTCACTGAGACAAAGCTTGTGGGATGGCCGGTCGGTGACGAAGCTAAGTGATCCGACTGAATGAGCGATGATAGGACCGCCACCGGACGCGGGATGAATTTCGGTCTCATCGATCGCAGTTGCTGTCGTGAGCCAGCTCGCCATGCCCACCTAGCGCGGTTCTGAACGCCGTTCTACGGAGTTTTGGGATGTCCGATGCGACCGGAACCGAGCCGATCAAGGTCGGCTTCCTTACCGACTACATCGCCGGCAGCGCTGCGATCGACGACCAGACCATTTACACCAATCCGATGGACTTGGTGTTTGGTCAGGGGTACGAATCGGGGGTGATTCACCGGCCGGTCGAGCTCGTGTCCAGGACGGTGCAAGGTCTGCCGCGAGGTAGCGTCAAGGCGGTCGTCAACGCGTTCGGTGAGCTCGTCGACGAAGGGTGCCTGGCCGTCATCGGCCCGGGCATCAGCGACAACGCCATACCTCTGCGTCCTGAAATCGAACGCCGGTTCCGCGTGCCGGCCATCAGCGTATGCGGATCAGAGGAGTGGCTCGGAAAGTGGACCTTCGTGCTGCCCAACGGCTCGATGACCGACGAGCCGATCTTCTGGGCGCAGATGTTGAAAAAGCACGGCCATTCGACTGTCGGACTGTTGATCGAGCAGGCGTACATCGGCTTTCACTACGCGGACAACTTCCGCCGCGCGGCCAGCGCGGAGGGCATCACCATCCTGGCCGAAGAAACCGTATCGCAGACGGGCCAGGACGTATCGGGGGTGATCGCACGGATCCATCGCAGCGGAGCAGAAGCGCTTGTTCACTGCGGATTCGGACTCGGCCATGCTGGGATCAACGCTGCCCTGGACGAGTTGGGCTGGGATCCACCGAGGTACATCGGTACCGCATTCGAGACCGCGTTCAATGAGCACCTGTGGGACGCAACCACAGGGTGGATCGGACTCGAACAGTACGACGAGGGCAATCAGGTCGCTGAACAGTTCCTCGATGATTACGAGGCTGCGTACGGGCATCGGCCGGCGTTCTACGCTCCGTTGCTTTTTCGGGACTTGGCAACCGTTGTCCTGCACGGATTGGCTGGTGCAAAACCCCTTTCGCCGCGGGGCGTGAGGGATTCCCTCGAACAATTGAAGATGTTGCCTGCGGCTTGCGGATCGGCGGGAACTCGTATCTCGTTCGGGCGATGGATGCACCGTGGCTGGGTCGGTTCACGATATCTGGTCGCGCGGACACTGGACGCGGACGGAAAGGAGCTCGGACAGTACTGGAAGTCGACGCTGGTCGACCGCTTCGGTGACGAATGAGTTTCGCCTGCCTGGTGGGGATCGCTGCGCCGGGTGGGACCGCATGCGGCCGCAGACGCGTGAGCCATGAGCGGAAGTAAGGATGGTGCCGAATGGATGGCAAGAAACAAAGAATCCTCCTGGTGTGGATGTGGGGGTTCTCCATCGCACAAGGTGCGGCACTCGTCTCCGTGATACGGGTTTTTCCGCCGCCTAGCGCGACTTGGACGGCCGCGCGAGTCGCGCAGTGGTATCAGGGGCACAGCACCGCCATCTTGGCGGCGGCGATGTTGCTCAGTTGGACGAGTGCGCCATTGATCCAATTTTCCGTCGTGTTGTGGCATCAGGCGCGCCGCGTCGAAATCGGTGCGAAGATCTGGTCGACGCTGATCCTGATCGGCGTGTCGTTAACGTCAGTCTTCATCGCCATAATCGGAATGTGTTTCGGGACAGCCGCATACAGTCCTTACCGGGCGCCAGAGATCACCGAAGTCATGCACCAGTTCGGGGTCTTGTTCATGGTCACAACGGAGCAGTTTTTCATCGCGGGGTGGGTGGGGGTGGCCCTGGTGTGCTTCACCACACCAGACCGACCGGCTAATCCGTTTCCCCGGTGGTGGGGCTGGACGACGGTGTGGGCGATCCTTCTTTTCGAACCGGGAGCAGTTGCCTTCCTTTTCAAGACCGGACCGCTCTCCATCAACGGCATCTTCGCCTTCTGGATCCCGGCCATCGGGTTCGCACTGTGGACGGTGGGTCAGACCGTCCTGATCTGGCGCGCGTTACGGATTCAAGACCGGATCGACGATCCGGGCGGCGAAGCGATTGCGGCCGACGTCACCGGTGGCCACCTTCCAGCCGAAGCAGGCATTCGATGACGACAGCTCAGACCGAGGTCCCCGCGACGGTCGATATGCGGCGCGGCCGTATACCGGGGGAGCCGGGCGTCTGGATCATGATCCTGGGTGATCTGAGCGTCTTCGGCGTCTTGTTCGTACTCTTCATGAGCCAACGGGGCAGCGCCCCTGACCTGTTCAATCGGTCGCAGCTCGCGCTCCAGCGAGCATTCGGCGGTGTCAACACACTTGTGCTCGTGACCAGCTCGTTGTTGGTGGTCCTGGCTGTCGCGGCTACCCGGGCCGGAGAGAAAGTCGCACGCCCTCTACTTTATGGGGCTCTCGGGTGTGCCGGGATCTTCCTAGTCAACAAGGGGATTGAGTGGACGGCGTTGATCTTCGATGGACACGGGCTGTCGTCGAACAGCTACTTCACGTACTTCTTCGTCATGACGGGATTGCACGCGGCCCACGTCATATTCGGGGCGACGCTGCTGATCGCGATGGTGGTACTGTCCGGCAAAGATCGGCTGAGCGAACCTCCCATCGGGTTGATCGAATCATTTGGCTGCTATTGGCATCTCATCGACATACTTTGGCTCATCATCTTCCCGCTCCTCTATTTGGTGCACTGAGATGATGAGACTATTCGCCGAGCGCACTGCGAAGCGCAGTGTTGTTGTATGGGCTGCACTCGTCGTCGCAACGCTGATTTCGTGGAGCGTGGGGATCGACCATGGGATCGATTACAGAATCTCGACCGTCCTCGTCCTGCTCGTGACCTTGGTCAAGGTGTACCTCGTCGGGATGAACTTCATGGAACTTCGGGAGGCCCCCTCGTGGTTGCGGGCGAGCTTTAACGCTACATGCGCAGGCATCTGCACCGCTTTGGCCGCCATCTACTTGGCAGCCGGATGAGTGCCGACGGTGGTGGCGTGAGATGACCAAACCAATCCGATTCGGGGTGGTCGCCTCGGAGATCGAGGTGCACAACCTCATCGCAACCGCGCAAATGGCGGAATGCATAGGGTTTTCGAGCATCCAGCTCAACGATCACTTCAGTTCGACCGTGGCGCCGATGGTAGGGCTGCAGGCAATCGCCGCCGCCACCTCACAGATCAAAATCGCGACCTCGGTGCTCAATCAGGATCTGCGTCATCCCGCCGTGCTCGCCAAGGAGGCCGCGACGTTGGACTTGTTGTCCGGCGGCCGCCTTGAACTGGGGCTCGGCGCGGGGTGGGTCCGAGCCGATTATGACCAATCCGGGATCGCCTTCGACACTGCGGCAACACGCATTGACCGTCTCGACGAGTACATCGCCATCGTCCGTGGCTTGTGCGGGCCCGATCCGCTCACTTTTCGCGGCGATCATTACACGGTGACTGATCTAGAGGGCATCCCGCAGCCCGCCCAACCTGGGGGTCCGCCGATCATGGTCGGTGGTGGCGGGCGCCGCCTCTTGACCATGGCCGCTGAGAAAGCTGACATCGTTCAGGTGCTCGGTGCCACGTTGGCTCGCGGCGCCGTAGTCGACGCCAGCAGCTTCCGGCGTGAATCCTTCGAGGAGCGTCTCGATTGGATCCGGTCCGCCGCGGGTGCTCGGTTCGATGCGCTCGAATTATCGTTGATGCTGGTCCTCGTCGCCGTCACCGACGATGTCGAGTCATTCACCAAAGGATTTCTGGAGATGCTCAGCGGAAACGACCTTGTCGAGCGATACGGCGGGGAAGTGAATCATCGGGACGTGAATCTGCAGACCTTGCTTGATTCGCCGGTGGTGGCGGTCGGCACCCTAGAAGAGGTGTGCGAAAAACTCACCCGTGTGCGAAACACGCTGGGCTTCAATTACTTCGTCACGCCATTCGCTGGCGGCATGGAGGCGCTCGCACCCATCGTCACACGCCTGACAGGCACCTGAGCCGTGGCAAGCTGCCGGTCGCGCACATCGGATCACCTGTGACTCGCAACGCGGCATTCTTTGATCACGACCTTTAGGGAAGCTCGCTCATTTGGGCTACCTCGCCGAGGAGCGGTCTCGCCGCACCGCGGCTGTCGTGAATCGTCATGGTCCGCTTTGATGTTGACATCATTCGCGACGATATGGACCGGTGGCCCGAATCCACGGTTCAGTCCACGTTTCTTGGCGAGGATCGACCGGATACGCTCCTGGGAACACACAACAGCGCAACGCAATTCTCGCCCGCGGTTGTCCATCGGCGGCTTCCGTGGGCGCATGTGATTGTCGTCAGCGACCTTTCCATTGCGGTGCTCGCTTCTCGGCGAAGGAACGCAAGCCTTCCTGGGCATCCTCCGAAGCGAAGACCGGCCCGGCGAAAGTCATCTGCTCCTGCCAGGATTCCTCGTCGGTCCAGTCATAGCTGCGGCGGATGATCTCCTTGGACGCGCGCACCGCCAACGGGGCGCATGCAATGATCTCGCGGGCCAACTCCAGCGCCACCGACGCGGCTTCACCGGGTGCGCATATCCGGTTGACCAGACCCATGCGGTGAAACTCGCTGGCCGGCAGTGCTTTCCCGGTAAGTGCCAGCTCCATGGCAACGTGGTACGGAATCCGCTTCGGAAGGCGGAACAGCCCGCCGCCGGTGGCCACAAGCGCCCGCGCCGCCTCGGGAAGGCCCATCGTGGAGGCCTCAGTGGCCACGATCAGGTCGCAGGCCAGGCAGAGTTCGAGTCCACCCGCCAGCGCGTGTCCCTCGACGGCGGCAATGACTGGTTTGTTCGGCGGTTGAGCCATAATTCCGAAGCCACCACGCTTCTCGGTGTGGGCGAAGTCGCCATGCGCCGCGGCCTTCAGATCTTGCCCGGCACTGAACGTCGGTCCGGCGCCGCTGAGAACCGCGACAACTAGTGAGTCGTCATCCTCGAATGCGTCGATGATGCGCTCCATCGCTGCAGCCATCGCACCGTCGAAGGCATTCCGGCGTTCAGGTCGGTTCATCGTGATGAGCAGGATGCCGCCGTCCACGCGCTCGGTGTGAATCGGGTCGGCGGGTTCTGGCGGCATCGGGAGGCTCCGGTTGAGAGTAATTGGATGTACCGCGAATTTACATTTGCGGCGATCGGCTGGCAAGCAACTAGCCTGTCTGCCGGACACTTTCGGCCGTGGCACGACACTCGCCGACTTCTGCAGGTCTGTCCAGTAGCACCGCTGGGGCAGGCGCAGGGTCCCGAGCCCGCTAGTTCGAGAGCATAACCTTGCCCAGGCCTCGACCGCCGCCGGCCACTATCGCCACACGGCCGTCAAGCGTTATGCGTTCGCTCACTTGGCATTCCTGCCTGCCGATTCCCGGTGCGCCGCGGCCCGGCAGGCCGTACGGGCAAAAGGTCTGCCTCCCAAAGTATTCGGATGCGGACTGGCGGTCCCCCGCTGCTCGTCGACGGGCTTAGGCACTTCGCCAGGTCAGATGCGACGGTGTTGAAGAGGTCACCCATGCGCGAGCCTGGTCGTGGTGAAGGCGCTTTACGTCGCGGTGCCAGACTGCACGCGAGCGACAACGCTGAGGTGCGGAATGAAACAGCTGTTACCGCAGCGAATGATAGATTCCACGACGCCGGTGAGATGCTCGACATCGACTATTCCGCCGTTGAGATGGCCGTCCTGTATCCAAGATTGAATTGCTTGCTCGAGAACCGCCGGATCCCAGTTCTTGTTGATCTCGGTTGTCGAGTCACCCTCTCCGCCGGGGCAGTCACCGATTGCAATGCTGGTGAATGCAACTTCGGGGTGCTCGACCCGCCACGCCACCACGAGCTTCTCGAGCGCGGCTTTGCTTACCGCGTATGCACCGAGTGACGGCCAAGGGGTGTCGTACGCCGCGGTCAGTGAAGACAGGTAGATCGCCGACCCGCTGCTACGACCAAGGTGCTCAAGCATCGCAGCGGTGACCAACGATGCACCGGTTACGTTGGTGGCGAACAAAGATGCCCATTGCTCTGCAGTGGTTTCCGCCAGCGGAGTCAGGACCCCCATGCCGGTGCTGTAGACGAGCGTGTCCAAACCACCGAACGCGGCAAGCACCTCGTCGGCAGCGTTCTTGCATGAGTCGGGATCGGTGACGTCACACACCGCAGCGATCGCGCCGTTGCCGGCCTCGCGCGCCGCAATGGTCAGACGTTCGCGGCGGCGTGCCAGCAGAGCAACCCGATGGCCGCGCCTGCCCAAGTCGATCGCGATGCTGCGACCCAGGCCACTTGAGGCACCGACCACCGCTATGCGTTTTTGCTCGGAAGTCATAGCGAATTCTCCGTTGTTCGGCGCTTGTCTGGGATCCTCAGTTGCCGAAATCCGCACGGCCCCATACCGGCATGTCCAAACTGCTGTACAGCCCTGGTGCCGCGTCGCAGACATTGGGGATGGCATTCACCACGCGACCCGCGGTGGCGTCGACGCCCGGCTGGTCGCCACCCGAAAGGCTCAGGACCACATCGACCTTCGGCGTACCGTCGATGACCACCTGGCTGGTGCGTACGTTCACGTCCGGTGTGCCCGCGATGACGGGGGCCCACTCGTCGACGACCTTGTCGATCATCGAATAAACGATGCTCATGGTGACCCGCGGTTGACCGCCGACGAAAGCTTCGTGAACGAAGCGAACGGTCGCCACCGTGCCCTCCGGGATAGCGCCGGCCGGACATGTGTAGTCGGCATCGGCGACCGCGACCTCGCGTCGGGTGCGGATGTCGTCGAACGTCGTGCCGAGCGTCTTGGCCACCGCCAAGAACGGTCCTAAGAACCCTCCGGTCCCCACGCTCTCGACCATCGCGGGCTCGTCGGGTGGCCTGCCGAACCCGAGATAGTTGAACACCATCGGATCCTGGTAGGTCGCCATGAACACGCGCTCGGACAGAGTGATCGATTTGATCGCATGTGAGACGCTGCCACAGGCGATGATGAATGCATCGGTGGTGTACCCGGGTGCGATGCCGCTGCAGAAGAAGGAAGAGTTACCAGCCTTGCAACCGTCCTCGAGGCGGTCAGTGATCTCGCGTGGCACCTGAGGCGGGTATGAAAGCGCAGGCATCGTCGAGGTGACGATGTTCTTACCGGACGCGAGGATGGCTGCCATCTCGTCGATGACTTGGCTCTCCTCGCGTCCAAAGTCCGTCGCGAAGTACGCCACGCAGTCAGCGTCGCAGGCGAGAAACTCGGCGAAATCAGTTGTCGCACTGAGCCCGACAGGATTGACGCCGACGAGCTCTCCTGAATCGCGGCCCGCCTTCTCCGGTGTGTGCACCAGATGCGCGACCAACTCCAGGTCGGAGCGCGCGATCACCTCCCGTAGGGCTTGTGCGCCGGTGTCGCCCGTGCCGTAGTGCGCGACGCGGTAGGTCTTCGGGCCCATTACCGTTGCAATCCTGCGCGCCGGGTGGCATAGAACGGCAGGTCAACCGGTGACAGGTGTCCCGGTCGAGCGGCGACAACCGCCGGGATCGCGTTGGTCGCTGCCAGCGCGGTCATCGGAAGGCCGGAGGTGATGCCGTCTTCCATCGGATCCGGCATCAAGAGTGCTCGATAGGTCGGGCGTCCTTCTACCGTGTAGGCGATCGCGCCGTCGATCCCCGCAGGCAGCCTGGGCCAGTGCTGCGGAACCTTTGCGTCGCGGGTGATCTGCGCGATGTACTCGATCGACACCACCGGCTTGTCGGCCACCACGCCGGCAAGCTGCCAGTAGTACCCACAGATGGTGCCGGCCGGGTAGGTCCCGACGTTGGTGGTGACGATGTCGACAGGGGAGGCCCCCGTCTCCCATTCGAGTCTGATGCCGTCGAGCTTGATGCCCAACAGGTCAGCGATGAAATGAATCTCCGGTGTCCACCGGGTCTCTACCGTTCCGTCCGAAATTCGCGGCGGCACAAAGCCGTCGGGCTTTCCGAATCCCATGGAATCGCGCAGCACCGCCTCGAGCGGGTAGTCGTTCGCGAGGTCGGGAGTGAACTGTTGCTCCTTGTATCCGGTCACCTCGCCAGACATCGAGAGCAGCGCCGCAGGGACGTTCATGCTCATCGCTCCGGGTTCGCTTCCGGTGGCATACAGCGACGCGCCGCCGCTCTCGCATGCCGACTCGATGATCTCTCGAAACTCAGGTGGCGTCGCGCCGGGGTAGCTGATTTCGACCACGGCGAACGTCACCACGTTAGTCCCAGCACGCAGGAACTTGGCCATCTCAGCGACGGCTTCGAGCTCACGACCTACGGCATTGCCGGCATAACAAAGGCAATCTGCCTTCATTTCCACCAAAGCGTCCAAGTCGTTGGTCGCGACGACCCCGGTGCTAGGGAGCCCGCAGAGCTCCCCGGAATCTTTACCTACCTTTTCCGGTGTGCTGACATACTGGCCGACCAGTTCGAGTGCCGGATCCTCGATGATGGCGCGAAGCGCCTCACGACCCGTGACCCCGGTACCGCAGTGAACGACCCGTAGCGTCATCGTGTGCCGCTGGCTGCCTGCGATGCGGCATACACTTCCGCGGCACTTCCGCCGATGCCGTCTGGATAGAATTGCTTGGCCCACTGGCGAATTGCGGTGAACCCCGCATATTCCGCGGTCGCCAACGCCGGGGGGTCCGAGTAGCGCTGGTGCTGCCAGATGACGATGTCCTGCTCGAATTGCTTAATCACCTCTTGGCTGAAGACCTGAGCATCGGCTTCGGAGTAGGCGGCGTCATCTTTACCGATGTAGGCGGTGAATCGGACGTCGCTGGTGTAGTCGTCGACCGGGGTGACTCCCTGAACGGTGCGGCCGGCGAGCAAGCCATAGCTCCTGGTCACTGTGACTCCAAGGCCGCCGTTGATGGCTTCTACGCAACTCTCGACGACGTCGGTTTGTGCCTCGTCGCTGGGCGCGCCGAAGGCGAACGCGAGCTTGAAGTCGACGAAGGAGACCGGCTCGGCGAAGTCGTGTCGGGTGAAGACCGCCTCAGGAGTGCCGTGCACATACCTGAAGTGGGCGAAGTCAACGCCGTTTTCCTGCACGTATTGCGGATGTATTTCCAGTCGCTCGCAGTACAACCGACGCGGTCGGTGGAATTCGTCGGGGTTGCTGCCGTCGTTGAAATCGGCGAACAGGTCGGGCACGTCGAAATACGGTTCTCGACCCCGTACATCGTGCCAGACGTAGACCGACTCGTTGCGTTCCACCACCGGATAGGTGCGAATCCGCCTGCCTCGATTCGGGCGATTCTGGTAGGGGATACAGACGTTGCGGCCCTCCTGGCTCCATTGCCAGCCGTGAAACCCACACTGCAACACCTCGCCGACGACTTGTCCACCGAAACCAAGGTGTGCGCCGAGATGTTCGCAGAAGGCGTTCATGACCGTCAATGGGCCGGATTCAGCCCGCCAGGCGATCATTTCTTCGCCGAAATACGTCATCCTGTGGACGTCGCCCACGTCGATCTCGTCGGACCAGGCCACCTGGAACCAGCCGGTTGGCTTCATCGACAACGGCGGTTTGGGCATGCGAAAAAGGCTAGCCGACCGGACTCGGCATTTTCTAGTGGTTCTAGAAATCCAAGTCACGCCGCGGTGCGCCATCAGCCCATGATGTGATCGCCTCAAGGGTTGGCCGTGCACGTGGCGGTGCGTCAGTCTTTGATGCCGGAGAGTTCTTTCTGAATAGCGACTACATCGACGACCGACGAGCCCGACTTCGTATCCTTGTGATGGCTCAGCGCCTGAATAGATACGTCGTGGCCCTCGGCGGCCGTGCGCAGAGCACCGACTGTCGCCTGATCCCTGCTGATGTGGGCGAACGGGTCGAAGGAGTACCACCGCATTGCGTTCTCGTGGGTGATCTTGTTGATCTCGTCGTCGGGCACGTTGTTCGCCGACAGCACGGCCCACAGCTCTTCCGGCGCGCCGGGCCACATCGAGTCGCTGTGCGGATAGTCGGCTTCCCAGCAGACATTGTCGATGCCGATCATGTTTCGCAGCGTGACGCCGACCTTGTCGCTGATGAAGCAGGTCAGAAAGTGCTCGCGGAACACCTCGCTGGGCAGCTTGCCCCTAAAGTCTTGGTGCGTCCATGTCGAGTGCATCTCATAGGTGCGATCGGCACGCTCGAGGAAGTAGGGAATCCAGCCGGTGCCGCCCTCAGACAGGGCGATCTTCAAATCCGAGTATTGCTTGATCGGCTTGGACCACAACAGATCCGCCGCAGCTTGGACGATGTTCATCGGCTGAAGGGTGATCATCACGTCCAGCGGTGCATCGGGTGCGGTGATCGCGAGCCGGCCCGAGGAACCGATGTGGATATTCATTACGGTGTTGGTGTCGCACAACGCATCCCACAGTGGCTTCCAGTAGTCATCGTGGAAGCTGGGGTAGCCCATCGCGGCCGGGTTTTCGGTGAAGGTCAGTGCGTGCACGCCCTTCTTCGCGACCCGCCGCACCTCTTTGGCGCACTCCTCGGCGTCCCAGATCACCGGGATTGCCATCGGGATGAATCGCGCCGGGTAGGCACCACACCATTCCTCGATGTGCCAGTCGTTATAGGCCTGCACAAGCGCGATGGAGAAGTCGCGGTCCTCAGTGGCGAACAGCCGCCCGGCGAAGCCCGGGAACGAGGGAAAGCAGATCGAGGCGAGGATGCCGCCGGCGTTCATGTCCTTGATGCGCTCGTCGACGTTGTAACACCCAGGTCGGATCTCGTCGAGGCCCTGGGGTTCCAGCCCATACTCCTCTTTGGGACGACCCGCTACCGCGTTCAGCGCGACGTTGGGGATGACGGTGTCGCGGAACTTCCACACGTCGGAGCCGTCCGGGTTGTGCACCAGCCGCGGCGCATCATCGGCATACCGCTGTGGCAGATGATTCTTGAACATGTCCGGTGGTTCGACGGTGTGGTCATCGACACTGATCAATATCATGTCTTCCTTATTCACTGAGCATTCCTCTCTGTGGTTGGGTCAACCGTTCGCTCAATGTCGAAAGTGATCTCATCACCGAGTTCGACAGCCTCGGCCTCCGGTATTCGAGGCCAGGATGATGACAGGCCGCGCCGGAAGGTGGCGGCGCTGCGGGCCCACAACGGCGCGCTTCGACCGGCCACTAGCGTCACGATCGATGATGGGCGCCCACGTGCCGAAAGACGTTGGCGGCTCGGCACCAATTGCACTGCGGCCCATTGGAATTCGCCACCGTGAATTGCGATCGGTCAGTCGGGACACCAGACCTCAGCCTGCTGCGGTCATAGCTGGGCGTCCGCCAAATCGGCTGGTTCGGTGGCTACCTCACGGCGAGTTACCCGCACGTTGAGTTCAGCGAGTCCCCGCAGGGTGGGATTCGTGCGCCAGTTGGGCGCGCCCAGGATATCGATGCGGTCGACGTGATTGACGATCTCGCGCAGCACGGTGTGGCCTTCCAACCGGGCCAGATGGGCGCCCAAGCACAGGTGGATCCCCGAGCCGAACGCGACGTGGCCGGTGGGATTGCGTTCCACTCGGAACTCGTCGGGATCCTCGAACTGACGGGGGTCGCGGTTGGCCGCCCCCCAGAGCAGCAACACGCGTGACCCGGCGGGGATAGTTGCCCTACCCACGACGTAGTCGGAACGCGTTGTGCGGTAAAGGCCTTGGATTGGCGAGAAGTAGCGCAGCTGCTCTTCTATGGCGCTGCCAATCAGCTCTGGGCGCTGTTGCAGGAGCCGCAGCTGGTCGGGGTTTTCGGACAAGGTGAGAAACAATGTGCCGAGCATGTTCGTGGTGGTCTCGTTGCCGGCGAGCAGCAGCAAGAAGGCAAAGAAGAACAATTCATCGTTGCTGAGTTTGCCCTCGTGGTTGTTTGCCACCAGCCTGCCTAAGACGGTGTCGTCGTCGAGTAACTCTCCCTGGCTCAGCTTCCTGGTGAAGTACGCATGAAAATGTCCGATCGCTCGGATCCCCGCTAGCCCCTGCCGCAGCCCGGACGGTGACATATTCGCGTTGGCCAAGCGAACGGTCTCGTTGGACCATTCTTTGAAGGCCGCGAGGTCGTCATCGGCGATGCCGAGGATGTGCGCAATCACGGCCGTGGGCAATGGCTCGGCGAGTGTCTGTACGACGTCCACCGACGAGCCGGTGAACAAAGTGGCCGTGTGGTCGACGCAAAGCCTCTCAACCGTGTCTTGCCACGACTGCAGGGCTCCGCGGGTGAAGGCTGGCTGCGCCTGCTTGCGCATTGCCGTATGCCGCGGTGGATCCACCGTCAAGAGAGCGTCCGCGCGCATCCGGCTGTAGGCGATACCGTCCGCACTGGACAGCACGTCACTGGCCCGGGCACCAGCCCGCACGTCCTCGTATCGGCTCAGGATAAAGATGTCGCGTCTCGGATTGTAGTGAACGGGCCCACCCGCCAGGAGGTTCCGATAGTGGGGATAGGGGTCTGCGGCCATCTCCCGGTCGAGTGGATCGAAGTTGGTGATCTCAACACCGGCTGGCGCGGGTTTCCTGTGCAGCTTGCGAGCGATGATGTGCGCCGCGTCGTCGGCGAATCCGACTGCCAGGCTTGGCGCGTACATCTTGAGGAACCGCATCTGGGATCGGATCGGCACGATGTGAGTGTAGATCCGCACGCGAGCAGTTGTAAAATGCGCTTAGAAAAGAGGTCCGGACGCGTCACGCGACCTAACCTTTTAGGGGCTTCCTGATCCGGGTGTCGCCGAGGCTCTCTGGACGGGACGGCGCGCGTGGGTAACACTGAACTTTCTAGTACTATTAGAAAACTGTGGCTGCGGTCGTGCGCCTTGGACCGCGGGCGTTGGCTTTCCCACGTAGGGAGAAGTTTCGGGTACCGGCACAAGGAGGTTCGGTGGTTCATCTACCCATGGCGGGTGTCAGGGTCCTGGAGGTTGCGCAGTTCACTTTCACGCCGGCGGCTGGCGCTGTATTGACCGAGTGGGGCGCAGACGTCATCAAGGTCGAGCATGCCGAGACGGGCGACGCGCAGCGCGGCCTTCGCATCGGTCCCTACGCCCCGGCGGAAGGCTCATTCGCGCCGATCATGGACCATCCGAATCGAGGAAAGCGCAGCATTGGGTTAGCGATAGACACGCCGTCTGGCTATGAAGTGCTGATGGATCTTGCCCGCACCGCGGACGTCTTTCTCACCAATTTTCTTCCCGACGCCCGTCGCCGACTGAAAATCGATGTCGACGACTTGCGGAAGGTGAATCCCAACATCATTTATGTTCGAGGCAGCGCGAACGGTCAGCGAGGCCCCGATGCCGAGAGTGGCGGCTTCGACGGCACGACGTTCTGGTGTCGCGGCAGTAGTGCATGGAGTGCGACGCCACCGGACTGTCCCCGGCCGATTTCGATGCCGGGAGGGGCGTATGGCGACACCATCGGCGGAATGACCATTGCCGGCGGGATCGCAGCCGCCCTATTCGGGCGGAAGGCGACCGGCGAGCCGTCGGTGGTCGACGTGTCACTGCTCGGCGTCGGGCTGTGGTCCATGGCGTTGAATGTTTCGAATGCTCTGATGACCGGGACCAATATCGAACCTCCGCCGCTGGATGCTCCGGTTGCGGCCGTCGCCAACCCGTTCGTCGGCTTGCTACGCACGTCGGACGATCGCTGGATTTCGTTGGCGATTCTGCAGCCGGGGCGCTACTTCGCCGACACCTGCAAGCACCTTGGCCTGGACCATCTGCTGGAGGATCAGCGTTTTGCCACGGCCGAGGGAATCATGGAGCACACGAAGGAAATCGCGGACGAAGTCGCGCGCGCAATTGCGGCCCAACCTCTCGCGTACTGGCTCGATCGGCTGCAGACGCTGCAGGGCCAGTGGGCCGCTCTGCAGAATCAGCTCGAAGTCGGTGCCGATCCGCAAGTTCTGGCCAACGGCTACCTCGTTGATGTCGTCGACGCCGAGGGAACCAGTCGCCAACTCGTTGCGAACCCCGTCCAATTCGACGAACGTCCCCCGTCGAGTGCGCGCGGCCCTCTGTTCGCGGAGCATACCGACGACATCCTTCGCGAGCTCGGCAAAACCGAAGACGAAATGATCCAACTGAAAGTCGATGGTGCTTGCACGTGACGGCAGACGTCGCAGCCCATTTTCGCGCTGTTCCTTCCCACGACGCCCTTGACTTAGGGCACGGCGTGTTCGGCGCCGCAGAGTCCCACTTCGATTGCGCCGTTCGTGCATTCTCCACAATGTTTCCCGGCCGCCGCTTCGGCGGCGGGGCCCTGGCGGTCTATCTCGACGGACAGCCCGTCATCGACGTCTGGAAGGGTTGGGCGGACCGGGACGGCCGCGTGCCCTGGTCTGCGGACACCGCCGCCATGGTGTTCTCGGCGACCAAGGGCATGACCGCCACCGTGATCCATCGCCTGGCCGACCGGGGGCTGATCGATTACGAGGCGCCCGTGGCCGAGTACTGGCACGCCTTCGCCGCTAACGGCAAGGCGGGTCTGACGATTCGTGAGGTGATGAGGCACACCGCCGGCCTATCCGGTCTTCGTGGGGCCTCGCAGGCACATGTCTTCGACCACATCGAGATGGAGGAGCGATTGGCCGCCGCCGCTCCCGGCCGCATGTTCGGCCAACCCGCCTATCACTCGCTGACGTTCGGCTGGCTGATGTCCGGACTTGCGCGGGCGGTCACCGGCAAGGATATGCGAATCCTGTTCCGGGAGGAGCTCGCCGAACCGCTGAACACCGACGGCTTCCACCTGGGTCGACCACCGGCCAAGTCACCCACTCGAGCTGCCGAAGTCATCATGCCGCAGGACCTGGCGCCGATTCCGGTCGTCACCGGTGTCGCGCAATGCGTTGCCAACCGCTTTTCCGGCGTATACCGCTCGATGTACTTTCCAGGCCTCATCGCCGCGATTCAGGGCGATAATGCCATGCTGGACGCGCAGATTCCCGCCGCCAATGGCGTCGTGACGGCCCGAGCCCTGGCACGAATGTACGGCGCGATCGCCAACGGGGGAGAGGTCGACGGAAAGCGGTTCTTGTCGCGAGGCCTGGTCGAAAGTCTTGCCGGCGAACGTAAGCTGCAGCGGGACCGAAACATCTTCCTGCCGCTGGGTTTCCACCTGGGCTACCACGCGCTCCCGATCGGGAACGTTATGCCGGGCTTCGGTCACGTTGGCTTGGGTAGCTCGTTCGGATGGAGCCACCCCGACATGGGGTTGGCGATCAGCGTGGTGCTCAACCGGCTGATGACACCCTTTACGCTGACCGACTTTGCGGGCTTCATCGGTTTGTCCGCGCTGATCCGACAGGCCGCCGCCGGGGCTTGCAAGCTCGGGTTCCGGCCGGTGCATGATCTGGGGGCGCCGTACTCCGCGCCGCGCGCTGTCGAATGCTAGCGGCCTTCGTATCTTTGCGCGTTTCCGGCGTTGATGGCCTGCACGGCGCGCCGTCCACCAGGTGAGCGGCTGATCACGGAAGCGGTGACCTGACCGCCTAACGTGGTGTGCCGCAACGTCTTCGCCGCTTATGCATTCCGGCATTTAGACGGCCGCCCTCGCGCAGCTTGAGCATCGCAGACCGCGGGCCGTATCTCCTCGATGAAAACGGTTAGCGGTGAGGTTGCGGGTGCTCGGTGGCGCCGCCGGCGCAAGTCCGCCCCAGGTGACGTAATGTCCTGGCAGCTTCGAAGTTGAACGCCACCACGTTGCCGCTCTGGCGATTGCCCGCTCGTCGAGCCAGTGACAATAGATCGCTGCGGCTAGGGGACTAAGCGTTTGCGGACGCCGTCAATGACTGTCGCTAGACCATACTCAAACAGGTCGTCGCTATCGAACACACCCTCGGCGCCCGACACACTGAAATACGTGGCTTCTCCGCTCGCCGCGTTTTGCGTCGAATTGTCGAACCAAAGCTGACCTGTCATGAACGCGGCGACGGTTGCATATGCAAGCATCACTTCTTGCGTACCGGCACCCGTTTCAGAAAGTATCTTGACGCCTGTCTCGAATAGACGTTGGTATGCAGCACGGGGTTTTCCGGCTTCGAAGGTCTCCGGGAGCATTAATCGTATGCGTCTCAGCTCCTTCCGCACTGACCGCTCAAACGTTCGTAGCCGGAGATCCCACGGTCCAGGCGGCGGTTCCTTGACTCGGTTCAAAGCGGCATCAACCACTAGCGCAACGAGGGCTTCCCTATTGCGGATGTAGTGGTAGAGCGCGGCGGCAGTAACGCCCAGACTTTCGGCGAGCATACTCATGGTCAGCGCCCCGACGCCGACTTGACCGGCGAGTTTGGTTGCCGTCTCCAATATGTCGTCGAGGCTGATTACCGGCGGCCGTCCTAAAGAGGCGGGCTGTCCTGGCTCGGACGACGCACGGTTTGAGGCTGCGCCGCGTTTGCGGCTTGGTCGCGCCATGCTGTGATCAGCCCTCCTGACCAGAGGTCAAACTTTCCCGCAATTTCTAACGACAGCCAAGTATCGCACGTCGACCACGTAGCGCGCGTGCACGCGGCCCTAGGAGCCCATTGGCCGCATCCCGTCGTCGAGGCGACCATCGACCCGCAACGCTGTACGGGAACATCTTCGCTGCCGAGGCCGACGCCCGTGCTCTTATCATCCTCGCCGAACTCGGCAAAGTATTCCGCTGATACGCAGAGCGGGGGTAGCTCACGCATCGGTGAACATCGAATTCGGTTGCGTCGCTGCGAAGTTGCCCAAGGCTGCAAGCTCGCTCAGTAGCCGGCCTGGGCCGTGGAAGTGCGCACCGGGGCCTCTCCGACGGTGGTCTGGTGCGATCGCGTGTCTTCCAGCCGTGTTTCGGCGCTGTAGCCGCCGCAGGTCGACCTGGACTGTGATCCATCGTCCGTGCAGGCGCTTGCCAAATCCAATCAGTGCGACTGTATTGGGCGGTCCCAACTGGCCTGATGCCCCATCTCGACCTACGTTCGATGAGGGATGTCAACCGCAGAGGCGACGTTTCTATCGCCCGCCCAGTCAAGCCCTCTGGCACTTCGGCGGGTGCCGCCGGCGGCCATTGCGCTCCCTTGACTTTTCTAGTTATCTTAGGAAAAGTGTCGGTCGCGAACGTTCGGAGTGAATCGTAGTGGGAGAGAACTGATGCGCCTTAAAGGCAAAGTTGCGTTTATCACCGGCGCAGGGCATGGGCAGGGACGCTCCCATGCCATCCGCCTTGCCGAAGAGGGCGCCAACATCATCGCGGTCGACATCTGCGAACCGGTCCCCAGTGTTCCCTACCCGATGGCCTCGAAAGAGGAACTTGAACAGACGGTCAAGGAGGTTGAGGATCGCGGGGGTCGCATCGTCGCCCGTGTCGGCGACGTCCGATCGCGAGAGCAGCTCGCCGAAGCGGTCAGGGCGGGCGTTGACCAATTCGGTCGGCTCGACATCGTGTGTGCCAACGCAGGCGTGCAGTCGATGTACGACGAATACCTCGGGCAGTCGTGGATCGATGGTGTTGACATTGATCTCTTCGGCGTGCACCACACGATGGCCGTGGTATTTCCACACCTGAACGAGGGTGCCTCCATCATCATCACCGGGTCGACGGCCGGCATGATTCCTGGGCTCGTGGACAACCCGGCGCTCGGCTTCGGCGGAGCCGCCTACGCGTGGTCGAAGCGGATCCTCGCCCAATACACCGAGGTGCTAGCGCTGCACCTGGCCCCCAAATTCATCCGCATCAATTGCATTCACCCCACCAACTGCGACACCCAACTGCTGAATCACGAGACCGTGTACAAAGCGTTCCGGCCAGACTTGGAAAACCCCGGCAGGGAGGATGCGATTCCCGCGTTCACCATGATGCAGGCCATGCCAATTCCATTCATTCAGCCGGAAGACATGTCCAACCTCGTCGCCTTCCTTGCCAGCGACGACTCGCGCTTCATTACCGGACAGAACATTCGCGTCGATGCCGGGTCGATGCTCAAGGCCAACCGTCCCGTCGGCACCTAATTCTCCAACATGCCGCCTGGTCGGGATCCACGGATTAGCATCTTCACACACCTCATGTGGGCCGATCAGGGCAGGTAGGGGGCAGGGGAGGGCAGTGACGCAGCAGCACGTCGACGCGGTCGCAGCCGCGCCCCAAACCGCGAACGCTGTCCGCTCAGACGTGACCGCCGGGATCACCGGCCACCGGCTGCAGCGACCGTTGTCTCTGGCTTTCGTTGGTACGCGCCGAGCGGGGTTGCGGGTGGTTGGGATTCCGCTGCGTAGCGCGGCCACAACCGGCCGTGGCTTGCAATTGTTCGTGGACGTGGTGCGCTACGCGGTAATCGACGCCATCTCCCTGAAGCTCCCTCTCGGCGAGGCGTTCGTACAGGCATGGACGTTATTCAAAGTGACCTCGGTCAGTGCACTGCTGATGGCCATTCCGTTCGGGGCCTTGGTAACGGTAGTGACGTCTGGCCTCGTCAACCAATTAGGGGCGACCTCGCTGCTCGGAGCGGCAAGCGGGGTGGGCGTGATTCGCCAGGGCGCGCCTATCACTGCAGGCCTGCTGATGGGTGGCGCTGCCGCGTCGGCTATTGCCTCGGAACTCGGAGCACAGGAGATCCGTGAGGAACTCGACGCAATGCGAGTATTGGGTATTGACCCAGCCCGCCGTCTGGTAGTCCCTCGGTTCTTTGCCCTGCTCGCAATCGCTCCTATCTTGGGTGTGTTGATCATGGTGTCGGGCACCGCGACAGCATTCATCATGTCCGTCAATTTCACCCAAGTAACACCAGGTAGTTTCTGGTTGTCATTTGGAGCGTTCGCAAAAATGGTCGACGTTTGGTTTGCCTTGGGTAAGACTCTCGTCTTTGCCGCGATTGTTGTGATAATTTCGTCGCTTCGTGGAATGGAGGCAAAGGGTGGACCCCGTGGTGTTGCCGATGCCGTGAATTCATCCGTAGTCCTCAACGTTATCTGCATCGTTTTTGCAAATCTTGCGATAACGCAATTGCAGACAATGTTTTTTCCGATGGAGGTGGCCTAGTGATTTCCTACACTCGGGCCGTACCTTCCGCGCATTGGACCACTCGTCTGGTTACAGTCGCCTCGTCTCCGCCCCTTAGATTCTTTCGGCAAGTCGGGCAGGTAGCACTATTCATCGGCCAGACTCTTTGGTTGCTACCGCTCACAGGCCGCAAATATTCACGAGAAACATTCCGGCAAGTCAACAGTCTTGCGTGGGGTCGAGGCTCGATAATAGTGGACGGCGGCGTGATAAGTGTATTGCTGCTTCTTGGAATCGCCCTCGGTGCTTCGCTCGCCATCGAGGCGCTCTCGATCTTGAATCAGATCGGGTTCGGTGCGCTTTCAGGATTGATCTCCGGGGTGGGATGCGTTCGGGAAATTGCTCCGCTCGTGGGGGGTATCGCGTTCGCAGCACAAACGGGTTGCCGGATGACAGCTGAGATCGGCGCTATGCGGATCGGCGAAGAAATTGATGCCGTCGAATCGATAGGAGTCCGACCAATACCCTTCGTAGTTGGCACACGATTGATCGGCGCTATGGCATGCGTGATCCCCGGATACGCGTTGACGCTGATCGCAACGTTCGTCGTAATGGACACAGTCGTCGTCAAGTTCTACGGCCAGCACGCCGGCACGTTTAACCATTACTTCATCGAGTTCCTGACGCCCAGGGACCTTACGTACTCGGTGATCAAAGTCGCTGTGTTCTGTGCCTCGGTGACGTTAATCCATTGCTACTACGGATATTTCGCCGCTGGCGGCCCCGAGGGTGTGGGTTCTGCATCGGGCCGCGCGGTGCGCGCGAGCATGGTCATGCTCATGGTGATGGATTTCACATTGACCGTGTTACTGTGGGGCATCCAGCCAGTGTTCGTCTTTAAAGGCTAGGTGGTAATTTTGCTACTCCAGACTTCGGCCGAATCCGAGACGCGAACACTGACAACTATCGGCGCGGCGTTGGCTGTCGTAGCAACTATCGGCTTGACGTTGGTCATCCTAAAGCCGTTCCAGGGTCAACCCAAAGATCAGCTCTCGATTTCGATCGATTCGCCCTATATCGCTCAGGGCATCATCGAAGGCACCCCCGTGGTCATGCATGGCGTCGAGCTCGGGAAAGTCACAGAGATTTCCAGCACTGCCGGCGGGCGCATCCGGCTGGGCGTCAATTTACACAAGTCGCCCAGCGCGGGTTTGACTGATGCAATGCAGATTGATTTTCGGCCCATCAACTATTTCGGCGTCAGCGGAATCAATATAATCCCGGGGGCCGGTGGTCAAGCGCTCCGGAATGGTCTACTCATACATGCGGTACCCAGAGGAAATTACACGCTCCAGACAATGCTCACTCGTTTTGGCGAGCTCTCCAACAGGGTGATCACACCGGAATTTGTCACCGTCATCGACCGGATCACCAGATATACCGATGCGCTGAATCCGCTGATCGAAACAGTGTTCATCGCAACCAATACGCTGGCGAAGGTGCAGACGGTGCCAACCAAGCGGCTCCTGGCCAACGCGACGGGTATCAGCGTGACTTTTCCTGGTCTACTCAATGCGATCACGGATTCAGGCGACGCCGTCACGCATGGAGATAATAACTGGATGCACGAAGGCATGGGTGACCTTAGCGACAAGCAGTGGTACAAGGAATGGGGAGTCCCTCACTGGAATGCCATTGTCGACGGAATTTTCGGATCGATCGGAAAAGTCGAGTCGTCGCATGTCGGTGACCTGCTGCCGTTGATTAACGGTTTCCAGGCGATCATGGACACGACCGGCCCGTTGCTGCGCCCCGAGGGCGTCGGCGACACGCTGGTCGAACTCCGTCACCGCTTCGAGAACCTGTACGGGGGGACCCCTGAGCAGCGGGCACTCCGAGTTCGGATCGTCCTTGACAAACTTCCCGGCATCGCCGCTCCCGTCGATGCCATGGGAGGCCCCTGATGAAACCCATTGCCGCGATATGGCGACTCGCGTTAACCGCTGTTGTGGCGGTCGGCGGCCTCCTTCTGCTCGCGAGCGCCATCACCAGGCCTGTGGCGCCGTCTGTGCGCTCCTATACTGCTGAGTTCACCGACGTGTCCGGGTTGTACACCGGGGCCGACGTTCGCGTCCGCGGAGTCCCCGCAGGGAAAGTCCGGTCCATCGATTTGGAGCGCCACGACGGCCAAAGCGTCGCCGGAGTCACGTTTACGCTCGAGAACCGCTACGGCCTCGTGTCGAACACAAGGCTCGCCGTCAAGTATCAGTCTCTGACGGGTTCGCGGTACCTCGACGTGGTTAATTCGTCGGAGTCGTACACGGAAGCCGACCTGATCAAACACGTGCCCCTGGCGATGACGTCGCCGTCGTTCGACGTCACCAGGTTGTTCAATGGGCTGCAACCCGTACTTGCGACGCTCAGTCCCGAGGAGGTCAACCGATTCACCCAGAACGCTGCGTCTTTTCTGGCCGGCGACGGCGACGGACTTGGACCCATGCTGAAAAGCATCGATACTCTCACTCGTTTCGTGTCGGATCGCCAGCAAGTTATCGCAGTCCTGATGCGTAACCTCTCCGCCGTCGCCGACGCGATGGGCGGCAAATCACCCGACATGATTCAGATGCTGGAGTGGATCAACCGGCCTCTGGACGGGGTGCTGGGGGTGCTAGACGAATTCCGAAAGACCGAGCTCTACAGCACCGATTTCTTGAAGCCGTTAACGGCTGTTCTGACCAACATCGGATTCCCGGTACGGGGCAACAGCGCGGAAAGCTTTATCTATCAAAACCCCAACGTGGCATTGGATACCAACGTAACCAACATCAACCAGGGGATGGACCGGCTATTTGGAAACATCGATCAATTCATGGATGCGTTCAAACTCGTGCCGGTCATGTGGGAGAACATCGGACCGCCGTCGGCACCTAATGACCCACTGCCGTGCTCTCGGGGTCGTTTTCAGCTTCCAGAGCAGATGGATGTCCTTTTGAACGGACAAAGGGTGGTGCTATGCAACCGCTGAAACTGCTGCGTAACCCTACCGTGTGGGGTGCCGGCGCACTGGTGCTGGCCACCGTGGTGTCGCTCGTTGCCGCCTGGTTGTACATCAGTCCTCCGGGTCAGAAGATCGTCACCTTCTATACCGACGACGCCGCGTCGCTGCATTCCGGTGACCTTGTTCGGATCGCAGGCATCAACGTCGGCAAAGTATCTGACCTTGCGTTGGAATCCAACCGGGTGCGAGTGCGGGCAAAGGTCGACGGCTACGCGTTCGTCGGCGATCAGTCTCAAGTCGAGGTCCGCATGCTCACCGCTGTCGGCGGTTACTACGTGAACCTTGTGCCGTTGGGTGACAAACCGTTGGGCTCTAAGGCCATTCCGCTGGAGCGCGTGAAAATGCCTTACAGCTTAATGACCATCCTCGCCGATAGTACGAAGATCACTGACAAGCTCCGAGGCAACCCGCTCAAGGAGTCACTGGATCAACTCCAGACTGGGCTCAGCGGGGACAACGCCGAGGTGCTCTCCTCAGTGATCGACGCGGGCAACAGCCTGGTGTCGACGATCCAAAAACAGCGCGGTCAACTCACGGCCATCCTCAACTTCTCCAACGAGTACGTTGACGCGCTGAACGGCTACAACGACGGAATCAGGACTCTGGTCCGCAAGATTTCGATCGTCATTCAGACACTCGTGATCTACGGCAAGAAATTCGGCGACGGAATCACTGCATTCGCCGACGTTCTGGGTCAGCTTTCTCCGCTCGCATACTTTTACCGTGACCATCGTGCCGACTTCATGGAAAAGGTGCGGCATTACCTTGAGACCGCGCGGATGTGGTCGGAGCACAACGGCGTGGTGATCCGTTCACTACGGCTCATCGAGAACAAGTTCCAACGGGTGTTCGACGCTCAGAACGCACCGCCGGACTTATTAGCCACCGACCTTTGTGTGCCGATGCCGGGGAGTCCGTGCTGATGGCCTGGCCGAAGTCGCGCCGCTTTCGTCGGATCGTCCTTGTCGCGATGACGGCCGTCGTGGTGGTGTCGACGGTCGGCTCGTGTGGTTCGTCGCCGAACGACGCCAGCGCCGACTACTGCGCAATCATGCCCGACGCTGTGGGGCTTTACGCAGGTAATCCGGTCACCCAGATGGGCTATCCGATCGGCAAGGTCAAATCGGTCACGCCGGGAAACTCCGATGTTCGGGTGCACTTTACGGTGACCCAGCCCCGTCGGCTGCCTGCCGACGTCAAGGCCGTCATCCGGGCGACATCACTGCTCGCCGATCGGTCTCTCGAGTTGGTCGGCAACCCCGGATCGGCTCCAGAACTCGCCCCCGGTGGGTGCATCCCGCTGGATCGCTCCTTCACCCCCAAGAGCCTGTCGCAGGTGGTGGGCTCGACCGCCAAACTGCTTAATTCGATAAGCCCCGAGGGTTCGACCAACGTCGCCGCTGCCGTTCGTGGACTCGATCAGGCCCTGCATGGCACCGGTCCGCAGTTCAACCAACTGATGACCAACACGGCGGCGGTACTGGACAGCCCCGACCAAGCGATCAGTTCGATGGCATCCGTCATCGTCAACCTCGGTCAGCTGACGACCTTCGTCCGGGAACTGAGCGGGCCGATTAAGCAAATCATGCTGGACTTGCAGAAAACCATGCCCGACATCATCAGGGTGGTCGAACCGGTCGGCCAACAGCTGTTCGGCACCTTGTACCTCTTCAAAATGGCGTCGGATATCGAAATCACGCTCGGCGAACCGATGCAGATCACCCTGGACGAGACCGCAATGGCCCTGCGGAAACTAGCCGCCCACGCTCCCCGGCTGGCCAACCTTCTCAACCCCATACCGTGGTGGATCAATACGGCAGCCAATTACTTCAACGCGCATGCAGCTCGCCACGTCATCAGGTACCGGCCCCCCATGTACCGCATCCGCACGCCCGACGGAGTCGGGATGTGCAACATCATGAACGCAAGCGCGCCAGGCAGCTGCGCCAATGTCCAGGGGACGCCCTACGCCGTCGACGTTGCACTGTTGCAGTACGTGTTGACTCAAGCGGCGCACCGATGAACCGCCGACTGTGCTCGATCGCCGCGGTCGCCGCCGTGGCCATGTCCATCACCGCGTCGGGATGCACCGCACTCAACGTCAATTCGTTGCCCCAGCCCGGCAAGAGCTACAACGGCGGGTACAACATCGTCCTCCAATTCGAGAACGTCCTCAACCTGCCCAACCACGCGAAAGTGGTGATGGATGGTAGTGAGGTCGGGACCGTCACCGACGTGAAGGTCACGAGCCGGCAGGTGGACGTCACCGCAAAGATCGACCCCGACGTCTCCATTCCGTCGAATACTCGTGCGGCACTTGAGCAAGCCACCGTTCTCGGTGACATCTATCTGAGCCTCGATCCACCTGATGATCAACCCGCAGCACCACCGTTGGCTCCGGGCGGCACAATCATGCTGGGGCAAACCAGGTCTCCGCCCCAACTGGAAGACACGCTGGCACATCTCGCCGACTTCGTCTCGAGCGGCGCCATCCAACGTCTGCAGAACACGATCATCGGCATCAACCGGGTCACCCCGCCGGAGCCCGAACTTCGCAACTTGGCTTCGCAGGTAACCGCCGATTTGAGGGATCTGTCCGACAACATAGATGTCGTCGACTATTTTCTGCATGGCGTGTCCGGAACCGGCACCATCCTGCACGACCGGCTTTCGTCCGCGCAGTATTGGTTCTCGCCGAGAGGCATGCGGGGCTTCGACCGCGCCATGCAGACGTCCGACTACCTCGGCAAACTCTTCCCATCGATCGGCAGCGTCTACACCGGCGGATACTGGCTGGCGCCATTTCTGCAATCATTCGTCCAGTCGACCGACGCGCTACGACGTTCCAAATGGGCTTTCGAGGACGAGGGGCCCGCGTGGCGCAAGCTGTTTACCGACACATTCCTACCGGAGGACAAATACCCGGCGATCAACATCACCTCGATCGTCGGCCCTGACGGTCGCGAGTTGTCGGGCAATGTGATGGATGTGTTACGGATGTTGGGCGCGGCGCCGTGAGAATACGAGATTTCGCCACGTTCGTCGCGTTCGCGGCGATGATCATTCTTGGGGTGGGCTATATCTGGTCGCTCGGTGTCCGGGTCGCGCCACCGGCGGACCGGACGAACCTTTCGATGCAGGTCGCCGATATCAACGGAATCCTGCTCGATTCGAATGTCCTGCTCCGAGGGGTCCCGGTCGGCAAAGTGACGGGTATCCACTCGTCCTTGCAAGAGGCGACCATCGACTTCTACATCGACGGCCGCTACCAAGTCCCCGTGGACAGCGAAGTGCGACTCGAAAACCTCTCAGCACTTGGTGAGCCCTACATCGGATTGGTTCCGCGGGTCGACCACGGCCCGATGCTGCGCGACGGCCAGCGCATCGCCACGCAGAGGATCGTGCAACCACCGTCGATTTCGGAGCTAGCCGTCAGCGTCACCCGACTCCTCAACCAGGCCGATCCACAAGCGCTCAAGCGGGTCGTTAACGAACTCGACACCGGGCTGCCGCAACCAGATACCGTGCTGCCCAACCTTTCTCGGACGGCGATGCTGCTAAGAAACGTCGCCGCGGACATGAACGGCCGCGGTCGGATACTACTCGACAACTTCCAGGCGCTGCTGCAGAACGCGAGCTGGGTCGGCCCGTGGATTGCCGACATCACACCCGGATTTCGAACCATCGGCCTGTCCGCCGGAGTCCTGTTCTCGGGCCTAGAAATCGACAGGCCACTGGGTGGAGTCGCCATCTATGACACGGTCAACCGTCTGATCGACCGGATCCAGAAGCTTCTGGACGACCGCGGCGGTGACATCAAAGTGCTTGGCCAAGCACTTCTGCCCCATCTTCAGGGGATTGCTGGCTCACTGATGAACTTCGACACCGGTCAGATGTTGTCGAACGTTCTCGAATCGGTGCCTGCCGACGGCACCATCACGTTGAACGTCAGTATTCCCTAAAACCCTTGACCACCAGGTGAATAACGGAGATGGAAGTTCAGAAGTTCAATGATGACCGATAAGAAGACAGACGACGAAGAACGCTCCGCGCCCGAGTCCGTCGATCAGGAGACCGATGAGCGCGAGGCGGAAACAACTGATGCGTCGAAGCAGGACACATCGAAGAATGGCGAGGGGCCGACCATCGCGGCGGATGAGCCTAAGGCCAAGCGCACGCGACTGCAGGCGTCTATTTCGGTTCGCACGCTGCTCGTTGCCGGGTTGATCGCCACCCTCGTTGCAGGCATCGGTGTGATGACGTGGTTGTACTTCGGCGCCAAACGCGAACTGGCCGAGCAAGCCCGGCAAGCGGCGAACACCAAGCGTGCCGAACAGATTGCCCTCGACTACGCCAAGAACGCCGCGGCCATGAACTTCAAAGATCTTCCCGCCTGGAAGGACAAGCTCGTCGCGGGAACCAGTCCCGAACTCAAGAAAAGGCTGGGCGGGGCGGCAGACCAGATGGAGCAGATTCTCATTCCGCTGCAATGGGATTCGACGGCGCGACCGCTGACGGCCAAAGTGCGATCGGAGGTTGGTGGCGCCTATGTCGTCGACGCATTTGTCAGCGTAACGACGAAGACGGCGCAGGGGCCAGACCCGCTGCAATCCACCGCTACCTACAGCGTGACCATTGACAGCAATAAAGATTGGCAGATCACCGATGTCGGCGGGATCGGCGCGGCGGTAGAGGGACGATAGAAGGAGCGCGCCGATGATGATGGCTCTACGTCGGGTGACGGCCTCGTTGGTCGCCTCCGTGGCCGCGATGCCAATCGCCTTGGCGACCTGTGCGACCGCAGGGGCCGACCCGGTGTCCGGTGGGGAGATGCCTTCCGATGACCAGCTGATCCGTCCGCTGCCGGTCGTCGTTGTCCATCCCACGAACTGGGTTCCGAAGTTCCCGTTTCCTTACGACAAGACACGCGATCGCGTCACCGACGCGGACATCACCGCCGAACGTGAACTGTGCCAGTGGTACACCGCCCAATACGAAATATTGAGAGATCAGATCGACCGGCTGCAGTTCAATAGGATCCAGCAGGACGGACCGGGCGTCCGAATCGGTTCAGGTACCGACTCGGACTACAGTATCGGACCCATTCAACAGCAAGTCGACATCGTCACCGGGAACATTGATCGATCGATGGAGTTCATCACCCCTCGCGTGCAGGCGTTCACCATCGACCACGACTATGTGGGCGACATTTACCTGCCGCTATTCCAAGCGCAGAATTTCTACTCCTTGTGGCAGAGCCTGGGTAATGTCAACGACGGCATTAAGGCCCACCAGCCCGATTGGTTTACCGGTCCGTCGGTGCAATTTGTCAAGCGCGCGGGCAGCCAGATCAACCGATCCCATGTGTGCTGGTGAAGTGCGTACGGAGAGTTCAACGATGAGACTCGGCGGCGGGCGCCGGCGGCGGATCCCGTCGGTCATCGCAAGCATGGCGCTTCTCGCCATCGGTTACGCACCGGCTCCCGCGGCGCATGCCGACGCCACAGAAAACTTGTTGTCCGCGGTAGCACAGGCCCGTGCCGGAACGTCATGCGGAGCGCTTCGTCCCAATCCGGTCGTCGATCAGGTCGCGGCCAAGATCAACCAGTCGACCCAGGACTACATGGAGCACCGGGCGACGCAAACGCCGCTATATGACCCACTGACGGGCCTGAAGATTCTTGGCTATGGCGGCAGCAAGGCCAGTCTGCTGCAGGGGGCGTCGACGTCCGATGCTGACTCGATCAAGGCGCTTATCTTGCAGGGCTACAACAAGATTCCGGATTGCACCTTCGCCGATATCGGCGCAAACATGCAGCAAAACGAGCGAACCGGCTACTGGTTGACCGCAGTGGTGTTGGCCGGCCCGTGATGGGGGAAATTCGATGAGTCGCCGTCACGCGGTCGTTGTCACGGCGATCGCCACCGCCTCCGGGCTGTCGACGGCCCCCGCCGCTAACGCCGCAGTATCCGTCACCTACGAAGTGGTATCAGCTGCCATCGGGTCGGCGAATGTCGAGTTCTTCGACGGACATGCGCGCCAAGCTCTGCGGAATGTGCCGTTGCCGTGGCGGACCACGGTGATGCTGGACAACCCGGCCAGCATGGGAACCCACGTCGCCGAAATCCGCGCTGATTGGCGCCCCGCAGCAGCGCCGAACAGGTGGGTGACGGTACGCGTCTACTTCGGAAACACAGTCCGCTGCACCAACACCCTCGATGTGGGGGACGCGTCCTGTTATGGCACCACAGGCTTCAACAACTCGTAACGATGATCAACGGCTGAGCCGTAACGTCATTCAGAGGAAAGGATGCGTACGATGCCACTGCGCCGTCGATGGCTGACGGCGATCGGGTCCGCGATCGCGTTAGGTCTCTGCACTGCCATCCCCGGACACGCTGACCCGGCCCCTGACCCGTCGATATCGCCGTTCCCGGCTGTAGACACCATCACGGCGTGGTACACCAAACTGCCCGCCGAAGATTTCTTCATACCCAACAGTTCCGGCGTCTGGTTCCTGTCGCCCACCGGCCTCAATTGCGGCATATGGACGTGGGGGAGCTTCGGCTGTACCGGTGACATCCCGGGGATGCCTCCCGGAGAACGACACATCGCCTGGTTCAACGGGAACCGCTCGGTACACCACGGTTGGACGGCGGCCATCCAATTTCCCGGCGGCCAAGCGCAGCGTCCGCTGCCGCCGGGCAGCTACGTCAACTACGCCACACCGGGCGCCGGAGAGACGACGTGTGCGGTCACTCCAGAAGGGAATACCTACTGCGAACACGGCGAATTCAAGTTCCTGACGACACCGAACGGTACGTGGTTCAAAGCGTGGAACGACCGGGATTCCTACGTCTGCAACAGTTACGGGACCTGCCCGCCGTGATGAAGCTCGGCCACCAGGCCGCCCGCGCTCTGCGATAGTTCACTACAAGTCAGGTGGTTCATCGCGGAGCCGGCCGCACACCCGCGAATTTCTCGGCGCATCGTGAAGCGCAACATCACCAGTGATCACCTCATCGACGAACTCGACCGCGTGGCCACCTCCCGCGGTACCCAACCAGCGGTACAGCGGTGTGACAACGTGCCCGAATTAGCCTGCAGCGCAATGGTCGGCCGGGCCGACGGAAAAGTCGGCGCGCACTCCTTGCATGAAATGTCGGTACGACACGAGGATCGGGGTGATTCAGGCGGCGGCAGGTCTTGCGCTCCGCCGCTAGGCCAACGCGAATCGGGCCAGGGTCACTACGTCCCTCAGCTTGATCGTTGCGAGAACCCCGCCGTCGCAGGGAATGTCGACCCCAGTGAGGTAACTGGCCTTGTCGCTGGCGCAGAATGCCAGCAATTCTGCGACCTCCTCGGGCCGGCCGAATCGCTTCAATGCGCCGAACTCCACCATGGCGCCCGATCCGGCTTTCTCCTCCAGTCGGCCCATCGCGGTATCGATGCTGCCCGGAGACACCGATAGGATTCTCGCGCCACGCCGGCCGAAGCGCTCCGCCTGCGACGCGCAATACCACGTTACGAAATTCTTGCTGATGGCGTACCCCATCGGAATGATCTTGCAGACTGCTGTCATTTTCCTGATGAACGCGTCCTCATCCCGGAGCGCGACTTTGAACCCTCGTGTGGGAATCAGGATTTTAGGGAGCACGTTGGCAGCCACGGACGCGACGTTCACAATCGCAAAGCCTTCACCGGCGATCGCGTAGAAAGCCTCGTTCACGTGCACCGTACCGAGGGCGTTGACCCTGATGATCTTCTCATGTGTGGCCATGCTAGGGCTCAGGCCCGCGGTATGGATGACCGACTTAACGGCCCCGAGCGCCGTTGCAGCGCTGACCAATTGCGCCACGGACTCGATGTCCGTAACGTCGCACACCACGGTCGTACATGGGATGCCGATGGCGTCGAGTTGGGTTGCCGCCGCGTCAAGGGCCTTCTGATCAACGTCGCTGATGACGATCGAATGGTCTCGCCCGAGGATTTTGCCTGCGGCGAGTCCCATACCCCCGGCGCCGCCGGTGATCACACTCACTGGATGATTCAACGGCCCCTCCGTTCTAGAACACTCCGCGCATGCTGCTTTGGGCAGTTAATGGGGCGAATATCCAAAGGCGAAATTCGAATTGCTTGCAAGAACGCTTCCGCCGAACGATGCTGACATAGCGCGGGGGGATTGTCCGTTGTCCGTTCCTACGCGTGCCCCCCGCCGAACCGTACGCGGCTTCCCGACTTTGCTGATAACTCGCCACGGCTTAGCTACCCATCCTTGGGCGTGATGGGTGAAGGTCTGTTCGAGGACGAGCTGGCGTCGCGCTTGTTGACGACTGCGGTGATGACGCCCTCGAGTCGGGATCCCAACGGGAATCCGAGATAGTGCGTCAGAAAGATTGCTATCTCCCGGAGCTCCTGCTCGGACAGTTCGCCGTTGGCCAACGCTGCATTGACCTGGGTCTCGGTCAAGTCGGAGCTGCCGAGAGCGGTGACCACCGTCAGGACCATGAGGCGCCTGTCGCGCATCGAGAGTCCCGGCCTACTCCAGATGTTCGCGAAGAGGTGGTCTACGGTCAGCGCGAAGTAATCGCCGGGCATGTCCGGCATATCCCAGCCGTACACCGCGTTCATCTTCGCCAGACCCTTTTGGCGCACGTCATCCATGGGCGTCACTCCCCGGCATTGGAATCTGCATGTGGCACACCGAGTCTGGGCCCCAGATTCTCTAGGGCGGTCGCTGCCATCGGCAGGTCAATCCCCAATTCCGCGCCCAGGGCCAGTGCCAGACCGAGATCCTTCTCACCCAGGTTTCGGGTGTGGACGAAGAGGTCGTGCAGGTCGTTCCCTGGGGCAAGTGGAGCCGTATCGTCGCGCATGATGATGGCGCCCGGTCCGCCGGTCAGGGCATCGGTGTGCCGAATCACCCGCCCTAGCTGCAGCAGGTCAATGCCGCCCGCCTCAGCTAGCCGCAGCGCCTCGCCGACCCCTGCATAGGAAATGTAGATGACCATGTTTCGCGCCAGCTTCATTCGGGTGCCTGCGCCGGGCCCACCCGCATGGACGATCAGCGATCCGAACTGCTCGAACACGGGCTTGACCCGCTCGAACACGTCGCGCTCGGCGCCCACCATGACGGCCAGCGAGCCCGTCGCCGCTCCGCCGCTGCTGCCGGAGACCGGAGCATCAATGAGGTGAATACCGTTGGGTCGCAACTGATCAGCGAGCTCAGGGATGGTGTGCTGACTGATGGTGGAGTGGACGGCTATGACGGTGCCAGGCTTGATGTGCGCGGCGAGCTCGCCGACGATCTCACGTACCTGTTCGTCGCTGACCACGGCGATGCTGATGACGTCGGCTGCGGCGACGCCCGCGACGCTGTGGGCGACTGCGGCACCTGCCTCTTCGAGCGGTGCCATCGCCTCGGTGCGCACGTCGAAGACGGTCAGCCCCCCGGGCCAGTTGGCCAACCTCCTGGCCATGGGTGCGCCCAGATTCCCGAGGCCGATAAAGCCCAGCGCAGGAGTGCTCATCGGATGGGCTGCCGCCGTTTGAGTTTCATAGTTGCGCTGACGCCCCTCAATGGAGCCGCGCACTGGAGCCAAGCCCGATCTCCATCACGACGCCGGTCAGCACGCCCGGGTCGGTGACAAGGTGTACGACCGCTCGCGTGACGTCCTCGGCTTCGAGCCATGGCTCGGGGATCGGGTTGACCCGGGTAGCGCGCTGCACGATCGCCTCGTCGGGGACCTTCCCAACCGGTATCGCCATCGGGGTGGCCACTGTGCATGGGCACACCACGTTGACGGTGATACCTTCCTTCGCCACCTCGAGAGCAAGCGACTTGGCCATGCCGATGACGCCCCACTTGGTGGCGTTATACGCACTGATGTCGGGAAGGCCCATGCGTCCGCCCATTGATGACGTGACGACGATGCGGCCGAAACCCTTCTGGCGCATCGGTTTTACGGCGGCGCGCAGGCAGTGGAACACGCCGGTGAGATTTGTCCCCACCAGTTCGGCCCACATCGTGTCCGTGATCTCCCAGAGCTTGGTCGGCCGCGAAACGATTCCGGCGTTGGCGACGAGCACGTCGAGGCTTCCCAGGTCGGCCACGGCGGTTTGCACCGCAGCATCGACGGCGGCGGGGTCACGCACATCGGCCTCCACCGGCACGCACACACCGCCGGCCTCGGTGACCAGTGCGCACGTCTCTGCGAGGTCCTCGCGGCTCGCGAGCGGGTATTTGACGCTGTTCATCGCGCCCGGTACGTCCAGCGCGACGATCGCCGCGCCGAGGCGGGCCAGGGCGATGGCGTGCGAGCGGCCTTGGCCGCGCGCCGCTCCCGTCACCAGCGCTACGCGTCCTTCGAGGCGGCCGTCGCCGCTGCGGTCCACCATGGGGGAGCCTAACTACCGGTGCTCGTGGTGGTGGGTTTGTCTACCAGGGTGTCGACGTAGGTGTCGATCACGGTCCATTTGGGTGTCCAGCCGAGCTCCTGTTTCGCCTTGGTGGAGTCCATGATGAGCGGCACGCTGTACAGCTCGGCGACCGCGGCGAAATCCGGGACGAACCGGAATCGGGTGGCGGCGGCAATTCGGCTCATCGCACGGTAGAACAGGTCTTTCCCGAACGGGACCGGGCGAAAGCCGAAGATGCGAGCGATGTCCTCGCTGCTGATCACGCCGTCGCTACAGATGTGGTACACACCGGGGGCGCCGGCGCCCAGGATGCACTGCACGAAAGCCGACCCCACGTCCTCCTCGTGAATTGCTTGAGTTTGGAAGCGCGGCACGGGCATTGGGATACGGACAGGCAGCCGGCGGTTGCGGTCGATGAAGCCCCGCAGCCGCCGCAAGCCCCGGCCGCTGCTCTTATGCCCGGTAAGGTGGGGACCCATGACGCCCGGCGTGCGGAGCAAGTAGAGATCGATGCCCGGGTTGTCGGCTTCGAGTTCGGTGAGGGCGCTTTCGAGGTCGGCTTTCTGGCGCGCGTAGTCGAAGTATCTGATCGGCCTGGGCGCCCATTCCTCGGTGACCCCGTAAGGCATGTCGGGATCGAATCCGATCGCGGAGATCGTCGAAGCGAACACAAAGCGCTTCGCGCCCGCGGCCGCGGCTGCCTTGAACGTGTTCAAAGTACCGTCGACGTTGATGGCGTAGGTGGTGGAATCCTTCGGTGAAGCGGTGATCGCGAAGGCCAGGTGCACAACGACGTCCGCGCCGTCGAACGCCGCCGCCAACTCGGCGGGGTTGCGCACATCGCCCGGTCGGTAGGTCATCTTCGACCAGCCGTGCTCGGCGGGGTCGAAGGGGCTCCGGGCAAGGCCAATGATCTCGCCGATGCGGTCATCTGCCTCGAGGAGCGGGATGAGACCGAATCCGAATGTTCCGGTCGGTCCGGTGACGGCGACCCGCAGGAGTTTGTCGGCCACCGTTTCAGTCTCTGACCTTGTCCCGCTGCGCCAGCACCACGGGTGGCGTCTTGCCCCACTCGGGCACGCCATCCTCGGGCTTGGCCATCGGGTTACCGTCGTCATGCACTTGGGCCCAGTGCGCGTGGTTGAGTTCATGCAGTGAGAAGCACGCGTTGAGCGAGTTGTGAAAGCCCATATTGTCGACGGTTTGATTGACCGACTCCTTGACGAGCAGCGCCGCGACCGTCGGCACTTCGGCGACCCGCCGCGCGAAATCCAGCGTCTTGTCACTGAGTTCGTCGGCGGGAAAGACCTTCGCCACCATGCCAAGTGCGAATGCGTCATTCGCCGATAACGAGTCGCCGGTAAGCATCAACTCCTTGGTCTTGCGCGGGCCGAATTCCCAGGGGTGGGCGAAATACTCCATGCCGCACATGCCCATCCGGGTGCCGACGACGTCGGCGAATTCCGTGTTATCGGCGGCGACGATCAGATCACATGCCCACATCAACATGAGCCCGGCGGAGTAAACCTTGCCGTGGACTTGGGCGACGGTGATCTTGCGAAGGTTGCGCCACCGCAGCGTGTTCTGAAAGAAGTAGTGCCACTCTTGCAACATCAGGCTTTCCGCGCCCTTTCGGGTGCCCCCGTTGACCTTCCACGACGGGTGCTGATTCGGCCCGGGAAGGTACTCCTGTTGCGCTTCGGGCGACATGACGTCGTGACCGGCAGAGAACATCTTTCCGGTGCCGCCGAGAATGATCACCCGTACGTCGTCGTCGGCTTCGGCCGCCATGAATGCGTCGTCGAGCTCGACCAGCAGGCCACGGTTCTGGGCGTTCCGGGTTTCCGGTCGATTGAGCAGAATGCGCACCACTCGCCCGCCGTCATGGCGCTCCACGAGCAGGTACTTGTAATCGGCCATGGCCGTCCCTCTTTCCGGTTCCGTTCAGCTTCATGTGTGCCCGGATGAATATCTGGCTGCCGTCGGGCGAATCGCTGGTCATTCGTCGGCTATTATCTACGCGGCATAACTTTACCGTCTCAGACGTGTGGAGCAAGCCACTTCGCCGCTGTCGTGGACTCGTGCGGCGTCGACGACGGACACGAGGGACGCGCAGATGGACGACGAGGACCTGACCGAAGAGCAGCGGATGCTGCATCAGACCACCAGGCAGTTCATCGAGGATCAGCTGCCGGTGTCGGCGACCCGAATGCTCCATGACGACCCGATGGGCTACGACAGAACGTGGTTGTCGCGAACAGCCGACCTGGGCTGGTACTCAATGCTGATCGGCGAGAAATACGGCGGCGGAAGCATGACTGGTCGCCCGCTCGTCGACCTGACGACCATCGCCGACTCGGTGGGGCGCTACCTGCAGCCCGGGCCGTTCATAACAATGAACGTTGTCGGCGCCGCGATCTCGGAGTTCGGCACCGACGCGCAACGCGAAGATCTGCTGCCGAAGATCGCTACCGCCGACGTCGTGGCGACGTGGGCCCCGTTCGATTCTGTGGGGGATTGGGATGCGGGAGCGAGCCTCGAGGTGTCGCGGGATGGCGAGCAGATCGTGCTTCGAGGCTTGCGCGGCTTTGTCCCGGAAGCACAGTCGTCCGACTACCTGCTCGCGGCCGGTCGGTGTGACGGCGAGCCGGTGCAGATCATCGTGCCGACCGAGACGGCCGGTCTCGGCGTCGAAGCGCTGACATGCTATGACCTTTCGCGTCGCATCGCGGAGGTGTCGTTCGACGATGTGCGCCTGCCGGCCGCGACCGTCCTGGGTGCGGCCGAAACCGCCGGAACCGAGAACCTGGAGCGTCAGCTCCAGATCGCTGTGGTGCTGGCATGCGCGGAAACCGTGGGCGCGCTCGACGAGATGTTCTCGATGACGGTTGAGTACGCCAAGGACCGCATCGCCTTCGGCCGCCCGATCGGGTCGTTCCAGGCGCTCAAACACGTCATGGCCGACCAGATGCTTTACCTCGAGAGCTGTAAAGCCGCCACAGCGGAGGCCGCGCGGGTAGTCGACCGCGGCGCTGGCGATGCCGCCGAAATCGCGTCCATGACCGCAGCGTATGTCGATGAGCACGCCACGCAGATTGCCCAGGAGTGCCTGCAGGTGCACGGCGGAATCGGCTTCACGTGGGAGCACGACCTCCATCTGTACATGCGGCGAATCCGGACCACCACGAGTATGTGGTGTGAAAAAGCCTGGCACTACGAGCGAATCTGTGAGGTGTGTGCGCTGTGAGCGAGGTCAACGAACTCGATCAGTACCGCGCCGCGATGCGAGAGTGGTTGTCGGCGAATCTCTCGCGACGCACGGCCGAATCCGACGGAGGGATCCCGAACGAGGTGACCGCCGAGGAAGTCGCCGCTGGCCGAACCCTGCAAAAAAGGGTGTACGACGCGGGTTATCTGGGCATCAACATCCCGTCCGAGTATGGCGGTCAGGGGCTAGGCGACGCTCATCAACAGATATGGGTTGACGAGTCCGCCGGCTATGACGTGCCACTGCCGGCCGGTATCGCCTCGATCGTCACAATGCGGGTCGTCCTGCCGACGCTGCTGCACAATGCCACCGAGGAACAAAAGCGCGAGTGGACACCGCGCATCCTGCGCGGTGAGGACATCTGGGTTCAGTTGTTGTCCGAGCCAGACGCGGGGTCCGACCTTGCCGGAATTCGCACCCAGGCCCGTCGCGACGGCGACAAGTGGGTCCTGCAGGGCACTAAACTCTGGTCCTCTGGCGCAGTCCACGCCGACTACGGGATCTGTTTGGCGCGCACGGACCCGAATGTGCCTAAACATCGCGGGCTCACCTGGTTCAAGGTGCCGTTGCATGATGAGCGCGTCACGGTGCGTCCAGTCCGTCAGGTCAACGGCAGCGAGGAGTTCTGTGAAGAGTTCCTCGACGATGTCGTGGTCGGCGACGACATGATCATCGGGTCGGTGAACGACGGCTGGAAGGTCGCAAACTCGATGCTCATGTTCGAACGCGGAGCCGGACACATCGACCTGTCCCGCTCTACCCCGGAGTCCCGCAACAAGCAGGCTTCCGATCTCATCGAGTTGGCGCTGACCAGCGCTCCGTCCGGCAGCGAAACGGCTCGCGGGCGCAGGATTGGTCCGATAATCGCAGCCCAGCGCAGCAAAGACTGGGTTCACGAAGCGCTCACACGTCGCGTTACGGCTCGCCTCATGCGGGGATCGGCCAACCCCGCCACGTCTGCGCTGATCAAGCTGTCGATTGGCACCCGCGGGCCTGACCGCGCCATTGCCGGCATGCAGATCGCCGGGCGCAATGCCATCGCCTGGCGCGGGGCCGGTTCGCCAGGCGAGAAGGCCGCCAACAACTATGTCTACGGGCGACAGTTTGCAATTGCGGGCGGCAGCAACCAGATCCAGCGCAACATCATCAGCGAACGCGTTCTTGGCCTGCCCCGCGAGCCGAGCTACGACAACGAAAAGCCGTTCAAGGACGTCATCCGCGACGCCCGAAAGTGGACGGCCGGCTGACATGACCGGCAGAGGCGCGCAGACTCCGCCACTCGCGACCGCCTTTCTTAAGTTCATTGGGAAAGTCGCCGCGACGCCTGCCGCGGAGGGAACGCTCATGCCCCGGCGGATATGGATTGTGGCCGGTGACCGAGCGGAAAAGATTAAGCCGATGGTGCCGCGAACCCCAGGCCTCATACTGAATATCGAACCGAAGCCCCCGAGGAACAGAACTCCATGATTCGCGGCTTGAGAGTGGTGATCGCGCTGCTCACGGGCTGCTCGGCGGCGCTGGGAGCTCCTGCGACGGCTCGCGCCGATGACTCAGTGACGTACGAGGTACTGTCGCAGTCCCCCTCACTCACCGCGGTGGACGCCGAGTACACCGACGGCGTGGGCCAAGTCGCTGTGCAGAATATTCCGCTGCCGTGGCGAATGAACGCGGCAGTGCCTGACGCTTACAGCGCCGACACCACGATTCGCGTGACGTGGCCATCGCCAGTGCGCTACAAGTGGGTGATCGTCCGAATCTTCACCCGTGGAAGCATGCTCTGCGAAGCCATTGCCGATAAGGGCGAAACAACTTGCACGGGTAGGAAATATTACAAAGGTGAGATCCCCAGGTGGATGCCGCCCATGTCTCCGCCCGGCGCGAGCTGAGCGTCGCAACCCCGGTCACTCCTACTGCAGGCGGATGATATGAGAAAGCGATTCGTATGCCGCTCGATGAGCGTAATTGCTGTCGCCGGGGTTATGGCCGGGGTCCTGCTTTCATTCAATCCCGCCACGGCGCCAGCCGCGCCATGTGATGGAGCGAGCTGTGTCGAACACCTGAGGACCGATGCAGTCGCAGGTGCGGAGTGCCAAGCGAGCAGGCTCTATGCCTTCGGGCTCGACGCGAGCGGAAATACTTTTATCTGCTACGCCACCTACCGCAACCCGACAACGGCGAAGTGGGTGCCGGTTCCCGGCATCGTCGGGGTGCGAGATTTCGGGGCCCTCTGTTCCGGGGGAGGGGTGGCCCAATCGCTTGACGGCATACCGATGGTATGCAGAGACGGCGTATGGGACCGGTACACGCCCGCCCTTCCGGTGTCGTGAGCAAACGGTCAACAATGGGTGCAGTTCCCTCGCCCTGACTTAGTTATGTAGATTTGAAAATCCGGCCGATCCGTGGCCGCCTCAGCGAAACCATGCAACAGGAGGGTGCAATCGTGAGCGATCAAGTGCTCTATCCGCCCATGCCCAAGCCCGACAGCGTGACCGAATTCTTCTGGAGCGGCGTGGATCGCCACGAACTGCTGATCCTGCGTTGTCAGGCATGCGCGACATATCTGCACCCGCCCAAGGAGGTCTGCCGAAGCTGCCTGAGCACAAAACTGGAACCCGAGCGCGTGTCGGGCAACGCCACGCTCGTCACCTGGACGGAACCCCGCAAGGCGTATGACCCATACTTCGCGGCCCACCAACCGTACATCTTCGCCACTGTCAACCTCGTTGAGCAAGAACCGCTGCGATTCGCGACCAACCTCGTCGACTGCACTGGAGACGAACTCCGGATCGGGCAACCACTGGCCGTGACATTCCGTGAAGTCGCACCGGGCTGCACGCTGCCACTGTTCGAGGTCGTCGCGCGATGAGCACCATGCAACATCGCGTGGCGGTCGCCGGCGTCGGGTATTCCGAAACCGGTCGTATGCTTCCGTTCTCGGACGATCAACTCGTGACACAAGCCGTCACGGCCGCACTTGACGACGCGGGTTTGAAGCGGGGCGACATCGATGGGATCTCGACAACCGGCGGTGTTTCAATGTCGATCGGATCCCTGCTTGGCATCTTGCCGCTCAATTGGTTTTTCACCTCCAGCCTCTACGGACCGTCATTCGCCGAGACGGCGGTGATGGCCATGGGCGCAATCGCTTCCGGCTCGTGCCATACCGCTCTGGCCCTGCGTGTCATTCGTCAGCCACGCGCCGGGGACCATCCGATAGCCGCGATCACGGCGGGCGGCCCCGCCGACGGTCCTACCCGCGTCGGCGGCCAACAACAGTGGACCGCGCCGTTCGGTGGTAGCCTTCCGGCGGCGTTCATCGGGGGCCTGCAAATGCAGCGATATATGAGCGAATTCGGCGCCACGGAAGACGATTTCGCCCGGCACGCCGTCGTCCAGCGCAGCCACGCGATGCGAAACCCCGAAGCGCTGTTCAGCGAGCCGCTTGACGCCGACGAGTATCTGGCGTCCCGCTACGTCAGCAAACCGGTGCGACTCCTCGATTGCGACTACCCGGTGGATTCCGCATCCGCGGTCATATTCACCACTCCCGAGCGCGCCAGACAATGCAGTAAGCCCGCCGTCCTGGTCGACTCGTGGGCGATGTCCGCCGTAGCCGACATCGACATGGCACTGCTCGACGACTTCACTTCGAATGCGATCGGTCATTGCAGTGAAACCCTATGGTCCCGAACTGATCTGCGGCCCGCGGACGTCGACTGCGCTGGACTGTACGACGGCTTTTCGATCATCACGTTCGAATGGCTTGAGGCTCTTGGGTTCTGTGGCCGGGGAGAGGCGCCACAGTTCATCAACGATGGACACACCGGGCCCGGCGGATCACTCCCTACCAACACAGATGGCGGCGCCTGCAACGTCGGCCGTCGCCACGGGGCCAACTTCTGCATCGAATCGGTCAGGCAACTTCGTGGTGAGTGCGGTGAGCGACAAGTGCCCGGAGCCGAAGTCGCCGTCTGGTCGAATGCCACCGGTTCATTCGCGGGTGCCTCGATCCTCACTGTTGATCGATGACGATGCTCAGGCGTCGATCAACGCCGGGATCAGGTGCCCTCGGCCCATCCGAAGAATCCGAGCGCCACGTCGATCTTCTGCTGAGCGGACAATCCGGAAATGACCGATGACGGGATCGCGGCGCTCGACCAGTCCGCCGGCGGCCAGGCTGACCCCCCGGAGATCCCGGCAGCCACCGTCGTGGTGGCCCGCGACGGCGCCGACGACCTTGAGGTGCTCATGCTGCGGCGCGCGAGCACAACGTCCTTCGCCCCAGGTGCCTGGGTATTCCCCGGTGGCCAGGTGGACGTCGCAGACGCCGGGGACGACAAGATGACCAGCATCGCCGCCGCCCGCCGTGCGCTAGTCAGGGAAACTCGCGAGGAGACCGGCCTCGAACTCGACGGCGATTCACTGTCGGTCATATCGCGCTGGATACCAGGTCCCCCGATATCGAAGCGATTCACCACCTGGATCCTGTTCGGCACGGCTTCGGCGGCCGACGTCGTTGTCGACGGCAGTGAGATTATCGACCATCGCTGGCTGTCCCCGTCTGTCACGCTCGCCGAACACGGTCGCGGAAAGCTGGTGCTGCTTCCGCCCACCTGGGTGACACTTTACGAACTTTCGCGATACCGCAACGTCGCCGAAGCCAGGGCGACGATCGACGCCGCTCCGATCGCGCACTACGACACCCATGTGGCCCGCACAGAGACCGGTTACGTCTGCCTATGGCGCGGCGACGAAGGATTTGAGGCAGGCGATCCCGAGCTCGCCGGCACCCGCCACCGGCTCTATGTGGCCGATGACGGGCCTTGGAGCTACCAGCGCGACGAAGGGGTTTGACCAATTCGGCCAACGCAAGCGGATTGGGCCGAGGTTGCATCGCGCACTTTCGATGCCGATCGAATTTAGGGCCCTCAAACGTAGCAACTCATAGTGGAAACTTCGTTCCCGTGAGTTGCTCCGACAACTCCCAGAGCGCAGCAGCGGTCCGGGCATTTCGAGCCGCTGAGCTGCGGCCGACCGGCTGGCTAGGGCCCAAAATGCCGAATCGGGGACCGATGAACGTGTCGCCCGGCAGATCCTGCGACAGCGCGTACAAAGTCTGCCGAGCACCGAAATCGGCGCTGGTGGACATCCGCTTAGTGGCCGCAGCCAATACGTCGCCGAGGCGGCGCCCGGAAGTGTTCATCAAGTTGGTTTGCGAGTACCCGGGGTGGGCCGCGATCGAACGCAGCTGCGAACCTGCGGCTTGGAGTCGGCGTTGCAGTTCGCTCGTGAACAGTAGGTTGGCCAGTTTAGATTGGCCGTACGCGAGATAGGCGGCGTACTTCCGTTTCTTCCAGTTGAGGTCATCCAGGGCGATGCCCCCGCGCCAATGAGTGATCGAGGAGACCGTTACCACTCGGTCGGTGAGTTTCGGCAGCAGCAGGTTGGTTAGCGCGAAATGCCCGAGATGGTTTGTGCCGATATGGCTTTCGAAGCCATCCATCGTCAGCGAGTAGGGGACCGCCATGATGCCCGCGTTGTTGACCAGGACGTCGACCGCTTCCACACGGTCTGCGAACTTTCGGACCGAGGCCAGGTCCTGGAGATCGAGTTCGCGCACGACGAGATCGCCCTTCATCTGTTGTGCGGCGGCATTGCCCTTATCTGTATTGCGCACGGCCATAATGACTTTGGCGCCCGCCCGAGCCAATTCGCGAGCCGTCACCGCGCCTAGGCCGCTGTTGGCCCCGGTGATGACGACGGTGCGTCCCGCGAATGACGGCAAATCTTCTGCGGTCCAGTTGGTCATGGTCCGAGTATTCCCTTCGGCAGTCTTCGTCCAATTACGGGGCCGTTGATTTCCGGTGGTTTCGATGCTCCGGGCGGAAGTCGTTTGTCTACCGGCGCGGTGATGCTCGGTGCACTGTTGACATGGTTGGAGCCCAGTGGTAGACACGAATACAGAATCTGTCTGCATGTCTACCGCTTAGGAGCATACGGTGCCTTTGCAAGACGATGTACAGATCGTGTCGGTCGATGATCACCTGATCGAGCACCCCCGGGTGTGGCAAGATCGCTTGCCATCCAAATACCTGGAGGACGGGCCGCGGATCGTCGAGGACGAGCAAGGCCACCACCTCTGGGCCTTCGAGGGCGAACTGCACGCGCAGGTCGGCCTGAACGCCGTGGCGGGCCGGCCATACGAGGAATACGGGCTCGAGCCCATGAAGTTCCAGGACATGATTCCGGGCTGTTACGACCCGGTGGAACGCGCCAAAGACATGGATCTGGACGGTGTGCAGGCCGCTTTGTGCTTCCCTTCGTTCCCCGGCTTCTCCGGTTCGACTTTTCACAAAGCCAAGGACAAAGCGCTAGCACTCGAATGCATACGCGCCTGGAACGACTTCTCTCTCGATGAATGGTGCGCATCAGCGCCGGACCGCTATGTTCCGGTCGTCATGGTGCCGACGTGGGATGTCGACCTGGCTGTCGCCGAGGTGGAACGGACAGCTGCAAAAGGCGCCCGCACGATCAGTTTCCCGGAAAGCCCGGTCCCCCTGGGCATGCCGTCCCTGCACTCCCGGTACTGGGACCCATTGTGGAGTGTTGCGGAGGCCACGGACATGCCGCTGAGCATGCACTTCGGCACTTCGACTTACATGCCGGGATACAGCTTTGGTGCGAGCGGGGTGACGACCGACGACCAAGATCAATACGACCAGCACAGCGAGCAGGAGGACATTCCGTTCGCGGTGGCTATTACGCTCTTCGGCACCAATCTGATGTGGACCACCGTCGATCTGCTGCTGTCCGGTGCATTGCAACGTCATCCCAACCTGAAGATCTCCCTGGCCGAGGGCGGTATCGGATGGATTCCCTACATCCTCGAGCGCACGGACTACGTGTGGGACCGGCATCGCTGGTACCAGAAGATCGACAAGGACACCCGGCCGTCCGATCTCTTCAAGAAGCACTTCTACGGCTGCTTCATCGACGACGAGTTCGGACTGGAGAACCGCGACGCAATCGGCGTCGACCGGCTGCTGCTCGAAGTGGACTATCCGCATTCGGATTCCAGCTGGCCGAATTCGCGCAAGCGTGCCCAAGAGGTTCTTGTCTCGGTAGCGGATGGCGATGCACGCAAAATCGCCGAAGATAATGCCAGGCAGCTGTTCTGCTTTCCCCGGTCAGGGTGGAAGTGACATCTGATAGCCAAGCCGGCGCTGCACGAAGCGAGGGCTTCCTCGCCGGCGTCACCGTAGTCGAGCTTGCCGACGAGACCGGCGAATATGTGGGCAAGCTGCTTGCTGGGCTCGGCGCGAACGTGATCAAGGTCGAACCGCCGGACGGCGAGATCACCCGGACCTACGGACCGTTCAAAGATGATTTCGAGAATCCCGAACAGAGCCTCCACTTTTGGCACTCCAACATCGGCAAGCGAAGCGTGGTCCTCGATCTCGACGACGCACGGGATCAGGCACGATTCCGGGACTTGGTCTCCCACGCCGACGTCTTCGTGCACACCCGAACGCTGGACTACATGCGTACCCGTGGCGTCGACCAGGAGGCATTGCGTGCCGACGCGCCCGGACTGATCTACTGCCGGATATCGCCGTTCGGTGACGACGGCCCGTGGGCCGACTATCCGGGCAGCGACCTCGTTCATCTCGCGCTGGGCGGCGTGGCCATGAACTGTGGCTACGATCCCGAGCCATCAGGGCACTACGACACGCCCCCGATTGCGCCCCAGATGTGGCAGGCGTACTGCATCGCCGGCGAGACGACGTCGATCGCAATCATTACGGCGTTGATCTATCGGCAGCGTTCGGGGCGCGGACAATACCTTTCGGCGTCGATCCATGATTCGGTCAGCAAGAACACCGAAACCGACGTTCCGAACTGGGTGTACCAGCGCCTCACAAATCTGCGGCAGACATGTCGGCATTCGATGCCGATGGCGGCCGTCCCGGCGCTTGCATTGACCAAGGACGGGCGTTGGCTGCTGCCCTACCGGACCTACCTGCCGGGTGGCAGTGCCCTCTTCAAAGCTTTGGTGGATATGCTGGCGCGACACGGGATGCAGGCGGATCTGGATGATCCGAAATACCTCGACGACGCCTACCGCGCCCAACCCGTCGTCGCCCAGCACATCGGCGACGTCACCGACAAGCTCATCGGCCGGTTCCTCGCCAGTCGGGAGATCTGGCAGGAAGCGCAACAGGTCGGGATGCCCTGGGCGCCAATCCGCTCGCCGCACGAGAATGTCACCGATCCGCACTTCAGTGCGCGAGAGGCTTTCAAGGTCGTCGAGCATCCCGAGCTACGCGAGAGCTACACGTATACCGGGGCGCGGTGGTACTGCCCGGAGGTGCCGTGGCAGTCGGACAAGCGGCCACCGTTGCTCGGTGAGCACACAGCCGAGGTATTCGGGGAGATTGCCGCCCGGAGCGCACCCGAGTTTCGCGCTGACCACGTGGCCCACCGCGCGGCCGCCGAGGTGTCGCCACGGGGGAAGCCATTCGCGTTGGCCGGGGTTCGCGTCGTCGACTTGTCCTGGCTGCTAGCCAGCGCCGGTGCCGGGCGGTTCCTTGCGGCGCATGGTGCGGAAGTAGTTAAGGTCGAACACTCCAGCCGTTGGGACACAATGCGGTTCGGTGCCGGCTTCGCCCCTGAAGGTGGACGCGCCGAGCGTGATAAGGCGCAGGGGCCGATTGCCGTACCGTCCGGGGACCGTGGACCGAACAAGTCCGGCGCGTTCATGGAGATCAATGCGGGCAAGCTCGGCGTGAGCCTGAACCTGAAATCAGACGAGGGCAAGCAGATTCTCGAGCGCCTGATAGCCGACGCCGACATGGTGATCGAGGGATTCTCGCCGGGCACCATGGAGCGCATGGGGTTCGGATACGAGAGGTTGAAAGAGATCAACCCCGAGATCATCTATGTTCAGCAGTCCGGCACCGGTGAACACGGCTGCTACACGGGCATGCGGACTTATGGGCCGACGGCGGCCGCATTCGCCGGTAATAGCGAAATGTCCGGCATGCCTGCACCTTTCCCACCCGCCGGCATCGGCTACTCCTACCTCGACTGGTTCGGCGCCTACAACATGGCCACAGCGATGCTGGCGGCACTGTTCCGAAAGCAGCGGACCGGACTCGGCTGCCACATCGACGCCTCCCAGATCGAAATCGGCATCTATCTGACCGGCACCGCGGTACTCGACCACAGTGTCAACGGACGGGTATATGAGCGCACAGGTAACCGCTCGCCGTACAAGCCCGCTGCTCCGCACGGCATCTATCCGACCCGCGGCGCGGACCGCTGGATCGCATTGTCGTCCTTCACCGACGACCATTGGGCGACGTTGATCGACGCACTGGACAGACCGGAACTCGGGGCCGATGCGCGGTTCGCCACACTCGCCGACCGACTGGCACATCACGACGAACTTGATGCGATCGTGGCCGCGTGCACGGCCGAGTGTGACGGTTACGAGCTCATGCACACGCTGGCGAGCCGCCGGTTCCCGGCGGGGGTCTGTCAAACGGCACAGGATCGTTGCGAAAACGACCCACAACTCGCTCACTTGGGGTGGCTGGAAGAAGTTCCACAGTCCGAGATCGGCACTTGGCCGGTCAGAACGCTACCGGTTGCCTTCAGCGAAACCCCCTCCTACATAGGTGGTTTCGTCGGTCGATCCGGTCCCAATTACGGCGAGGACAACCTCAGCTTTTATCCAGAGCAGCTCGGTCTGACGGCGGCGGAGGTCGAAGAGTTGTTGCGGACTGGTGTCTTCTAGGCGCATCCCGCGCGGGTCAGAGAACTGAATGCACACCCCACCGAAAGAGGAGATTGACATGGGACGGGTACAGGACAAGGTCGTCTTCATCACCGGTGTGGCGCGCGGCCAAGGACGCGCACATGCCGTTCGTCTGGCCGAAGAGGGCGCGAATATCATCGGTATCGACATCGCCGAGAACATCCCGACAGTGCCCTATCCGATGGCGTCCGAGGCGGAGCTGGACGAAACCAGGGACCTCATCAGCGAGGCGGGCGGAAAGCACCACCTCGTCAAAGGTGACGTGCGCGACAAGAAGGTCGTCGCCGATGCCTTGCGCGAGGGTGTTGACTTGTTCGGAGGCTTGGATGGCGTTGTGGCACAAGCCGGCATCATGGCCGTGGGGAACACGGACCCGACGGCGTTCAACGACACCGTCGATGTCAACTTGGTGGGTGTGCTCAACACGGTCAGTGCCGCCTATCCGTTCCTGAAGGACGGCTCGTCGATCGTGATCACAGGATCTTATGCAGCGTTCACGTCGGCTCTGAAAGCCGATCCCAACGGCGGGGCCGGCGGTCTGGGCTATGTCGCCTCGAAGCGCCTGCTCGCTGCGTACACCCACGAACTCGCTCTTGCCGTCGCGCCGCGCCGAATCCGCGCGAACGCGGTGCACCCGACGTCGGTGGATACGGCGATCATGCGCAATGAACCGCTCTACAAATCTTTCCGGCCCGATTTGGAGTCGCCGACGCTCGAGGATGCGCTCCCGGCTTTTCCAGCGCTGAACCTGTTTCCGGACCCGTGGGTGGACGTCTCGGACGTTGCACACGCGGTGGTGTACCTCATATCTGACGAATCGCGCGCGGTGACCGGCACACAGATGCGAGTCGATCTCGGCGCGTGGATCAAGTTGCACGATTACACCTTCCCGTGAGTCGGTGCGGGAAATCGACACTGAACTCGGACCTGGCTATCTTGGGTCCTCGGTGCAGCTCCCCGGTGCTGTTACGCTGGCTGTTTGTGAACGGCGGTAGTCCCGTGTGGCAGGGTAGCCCGGTCGGGGGCGGTCGATGACCACGCAACAGGATGCCACGTTCGGCCCTCGGTTCAAGGTGTTCACGTCTCACGCAGCGCAGGTTTCGGACGACGCGCCGCGCAGGGAGCGCATTATCGATGCAGCTCGACGATGCTATGTGACCATCGGCTGGGACAAGACCACCATGGAAGACGTCGGGCGCATCGCCGGGATGTCGCGTGCGACCCTGTATAAGAACTTCCCGACCAGCGAAGAGTTGCATCAGGCTGTCCGCAGTAAAGCCGTGGATATGATGCGTCGTGATTTCGAAGACGCACTGGCCGAGGGCAAGGACCTCCCAGACAGTTTGGGGAATGTAGCTGCTGCGCTGACGGTTTGGTGTTCGACGATGCGGTCGGTGGACAATCCCAACGCATTGTACTTTCGTATTCATGCCGAGGAGTCGGCCGTCATCATCGACGTGCTGGCAGAGGCTTTGGCTCCTCGAATGGCACTCGCGCAAAAGTCTGGCGAGATCGACCGAAGCAGAGACATCCATCGGGCGGTGGAGTGGGTCGCCCGATGCGTGGCCGGGTTCGCACTGTTACCCACCGGCCGCGATTCGGAGAGCGATTATCCGTTCATCGCGCGCGATTTCATCCGCGAATTCGTGGTGTCGCCACTATAGGGTGTGGCGCGATACCGGTGCGTCTGGCGGTTACTCCGGGCGCAGGGATTCGATCAGCTCGACGAGGTCTCGTTTACGAACCTTCGAAGACGGTGTCATCGGGACGTCGGCCGGGGATTCGAGGAACACCACGACCCTTGGTACCTTGAACGGCGAAAGTCGATCCCGTAAAACATCTTTGATCGACTCCTCGGTGAGGTGCGCGCCAGCGACAGGTACCACTGCCGCCGCCACCAGTTGACCGCGATCAGCATCGGGCAGGCCGACGACGTGGGCTATCTCGACGCCTTCGATGATATTCATTTCGCGCTCGACCTCGACAGGCGACACGTTGGCGCCGGAGGTCTTGATGATGTCGTTCGTTCGCCCGACGAATCTCAACCGTCCAGTGTCATCGCGGACTGCGAGATCGCCGGTGCGATAGAACCCGTCGGCGTCGAACACGGCACGGCGGGACACTTTGTGCAACCGTGTGGTCAGCGTCGGGCCACGAACCAGGAGCTCGCCCGCCCCCCGCCCATCGTCGTAGCTTTTCTGATCTTCACAGAGGCGCACCTCAAATCCGGGCTGAAATACGTCGAGTGGTGCGGCGATCGAATACGGTCCCGAAGGAAGCTCGGTGCCCCAGGAATACATTCCGAAGGTTTCGGTCATTCCCAGCGAGGGCACCAGCTGCATTCCGGGCAGTGCGGTCGCCGAGGATGCGGATCCGGTTGCGCGGTCACGGATCACGGCGTTGGAGCCTAACGTCGACCGCTGAGTACAGCGTGTCATTCCACCGACGGCCATCGTCGGGAAGAGCGCCATGACGAGTCCACCGACCCAGAAGAACGGCAGCGTCACGTCGGTCACCGTCGTCTCGGTGAACCCGAACATGTCTCGCAGGTAGTAGGTCTTCTCGATGATCGCGCGGTGGGTGAACAGCGCTCCTTTCGGGTCGGCACTCTGTCCTGACGTGTAGATGCAGAGCGCTTCGTCATCGGGATGAACCTCGTGTTGTGCTTGATCGAGGATCTGCCGCCAACGGTCGTCCAGTCCGCCGCTGACGATCCAGTCGACGTCGCGTGACCATCCCGGCCCCGGGCCGTCGAAGACAACCGTGCGCAGGTAGGGCGCTTCGGTCAGCGCCAGCCACGGACTCGGTGCCGACGACAGGCCGGGGAACGCCTCGGCGACGAGTTTGACGAAGTCGCGATCCAGGAACGAACGGCTTGCCGCGAGCAGATGTAGGTCGGCGTGGCACACCACCCGGGCGAGCTCGGCGGACCGACTGAACGTACTCAACGGAATACACAATGCGCCAATCTTTTCGGTGGCCGCCCACCACACCACCCAGTCGGTTCCGTTGCCAAACAACAGTCCGACACGAGTGCCCTTGCCGATGCCTCGCGCAAGTAAACCCCGCGCGAGGGCATCCGAGCGGCGATCGACTTCAGCGAACGACAACGATTCAGATTCTGCGACCACGCAGGTCTTCGGCCCAAATGAAGCGGTCAACCCGCGCAGCCAGACTGGAATTGACAGAGCGTCGTCGCCCGAATCGTCAAGGCTGATTGACATGCCACTCCTTCCGTCGCGACCAGGCCTGCCGAAGGCGCGCCGAAGGCGTGCCTGTCGCATCCACGGCCTAGCCGACGTTCTTCATGATGCTCCCTGATCATTGACGCGTATACAAAACTTGTATTAACGTCTACGCCGTGCTACCGGATGAGGAGGGGCGCGTGACGACTCGCTCTGAGTCCGCCCGCACCCACGTGGTGGGCAAGCCTTTGAAGTTCATCGGTCCGGGTGTCGATGACATCAACCAATTCTTCTTCGATGCCACGGGTGACGGACAATTGGCGTTTCAGCGATGTCGATGTTGTCAGACGTGGTGGAGCCTTCCAGCTTTCGCTTGCTACGCCTGCGGCGCAACAGAATTCGATGTGGTGCCGACTGCGGGGCGTGGATTTGTCTTTACGTATGCGATACCGCGACGACCCAGCGCCGCACTCATCGACGACGACCTGGTGTTCGTCGTAATCGAACTCGACGAAGGGGTGCGATACTTTTCCCGGCTCGTAGGCATCGATCCTGCGGCGGTCGATTTCGGCATGCGCGTCGAGGTGCAGTTCGCGCCAGCCGATTCCGGTGTGATGGTTCCGGTTTTCGCCCCGGTCCGGACAGAACGGTAGCCATGACGAACTCAGACACGGAGGCGGTGATCGCCGGAGTAGGTATCACCGAGATGTCGACGGATTCCGGGGTGTCGTCGTCAACCTTGGCGATGCGGGCGATCGGGATGGCCCTTGACGACGCAGGACTGGCGACGCGGGATGTCGACGGGCTGGTGACGTACGAGGCCGATCCCACCTCGCCGTTCCTGCTCGCCCAGCTACTCGGGTTGCCTGAGCTGAATTGGTTTTCGATCACGTTGGCCGGCGGCGGCGGTGCCTGCATGACATTTCAGGACGCTGCGCTCGCGGTGAGGACGGGATTGGCCGAGGTCGTTGTGATCTATCGCGCGGAGAACCTGCGTTCGGGACGTCGATTCGGGCAGGGGATCTCTGACTCGGACGCGGGCACGACACAGGCTGTGTTGCGCCAAGTCTTCACCTACGGCTCGATCACGCCGGCGTGGTGGGAGGCGCCGACGTTTCATCGCTATCTTCACGACTACGGCAAGAGCAACGCCGATCTTGCGCATGTCGTGGTATCGGCTCGCAAGTGGGCGGAAACCAATCCAGCGGCTCGTTTCTTCGGAAGGCCCTTGACGGTCGAGGACCACCAGGAGTCCAAGTGGGTGGCCGAACCCGTTCTGCGGGTGAATGATTGCTGCCTGGAAAGCGATGGCGGTGCGGCGTTCGTGGTGACGACCGCGGCGCGTGCGCGTGACCTGAAGGCGGTACCCGTTAAGATTCGCGGCGCGGTCAGGGGAATGGCGCACCAGTCGACGCTGATGCAGAACTATTACGCGCCTGACATCGGCGGGGTGCCGGATCTGGACGTCGTGGCCAAGAATCTCTATCGGCATACCGGCATGAACGCCAAGGACTTCGACGCCGCGATCATCTATGACTCCTTCAGTCCGCTCATCCCGATGTCGCTCGAGGCGCTCGGATTCTGTGGACGTGGGGAAGGGATTGACTTTATTGCCGAGGGCCACACGTCGCCAGGCGGTGCGCATCCCATAAATCCAAACGGAGGCCAGATTGGCGAGGGCTATCTGCATGGTTTCAATGGGATAGTCGAAGCGGTCCGCCAGATCCGGGGCCATTCGGTCAATCAAATCCCCGATACCAGCACCATGCTCGTGACTTCCGGCCCCGCTTTGCCGACGAGCGCCATGGTCCTGCAGGCGTGTTGACGACTCGGGCCACGGCAGATCGTGGCGACTGAACTGGTTAGTCACTACGGAGAATCGGAAGTGTGATATGGCAATAGTGTCGCTGAGCCCGGGAGTGGCCTACGTGAACGGCGAATGGGATAAGGGCAGCGGGCACATCACCACGATCATCAATCCGGCAACCGAACTTCCCATCGGCGAGGTGCACGAATCGTCCGTCGACGATGTCAACCGAGCCGTGGACGCCGCCTATCGGGCGTTCGAGGATGGCCGTGGTGTCTGGCCGAAGATGTCGCCGAAAGAACGGTCCGCGGCTCTGCATCGTTTCGCCGATGCCGTTGCCGCGCGCCGTGAGGATCTGGTCTTCCTTCTCGAGAACGAGATCGGGTGCGCTGGAATGGCCGGCAAGGTAAGTCAAGTCGAGGAGGCCATCCGCTTTGCCTACTTTTGGGCCGACAAGGCGGCGGAGCTGAAATTCGACGACGCCCTCCCGCCGACTGTGGGATTGACCGGAATGGGCCAAGCCCTGGTTCGCAAGGAGCCGGCGGGCGTCGTCGGGGCCATCACCCCGTTCAACTATCCGATCCTGTTGAACATGTGGAAGATCGGTCCGATCTTGGCCACCGGCAACACCATGGTGTTGAAACCGTCTCCCTACACTCCTTTTTCGGCGCTGATACTGGCAGATGCGGCGGCAGAGGCCGGCATCCCGCCCGGCGTCTTCAACGTAGTGACCGGCGGTATCGAGGAAGCACGCGCGCTCACCGAGCACCCACAGGTTGCCGTCATGTCATTCACGGGCTCAAATACCGTCGGTCGGGAAGTGATGCGCCAGGCCGCGGGCACCCTCAAGCGTGTCGTACTCGAACTCGGCGGAAAATCACCCAACATCGTCTTCGCGGACGCGGATATCGACAATCCGATGATGCTGATGTCGCTGGTGATGGGGTTCACCGTGCACGCCGGACAAGGCTGCGTGCTGCAGACCCGCCTGCTAGTCGAGCGGCCCGTCTACGACGCCGTCAAAGAGCGGGTCAGCGCCGCCATCCAAGCGATCAAGGTGGGCGACCCGGCGGATCCGGAATCGGAAATGGGACCGCTAATCAACGCAACCCAACGCGATCGGGTCCTGGGCTATATCCGATCCGGTCTCGACGAAGGGGCGAACCTCGTCGCCGGGGGTGGCCGTCCCCCACATCTGGATCGCGGGTTCTTCGTTGAACCGACCCTGTTCAGCGACGTGACGAACGACATGCGGATTGCCAGAGAGGAGATATTCGGCCCGGTGGGTGTGATGATTCCCTTCGAAGGCCCAGACGAGGCCATTGCGATCGCGAACGACACACCGTTCGGCCTGGGCGGCTCGGTTTGGAGCGGCGACTCGATAAAGGCCTTCCAGGTGGCCGGGGCCCTGAGGGCCGGCTACATCCACGTCAACGGTGGTGACCAGAGCTTCGGTGGCCCGATCGGGCCCGCACCGTTCGGCGGCTACAAGCAATCGGGCATCGGTCGCGAACACGGGGCCGCCGGCGCCGATGAGTACCTGGAAATCAAGACCATGCATTACCCGGTTGGTTGATTCGCGTAGCGGAGCATAGGTAAATGAAGTCCACCCTGCTGTCGCGCCGCGACCTAGATTTCCTGTTGTTCGAGTGGCTCGGTGTGCAGCACCTGGTGAAGCGACCGCGATTCAAAGACCATTCCCGCGAGACCATGTCCGCGGTCCTCGATCTCAGCGCGGACCTCGCCGAACGGTATTTCGCGCCACACAACAAGAAAAGCGACGCCGCAGAGCCGACCTTCGACGGTACGAGGGTGACCGTGATCGACGACGTCAAGGACGCGCTCGCCGCCGCCGCCGCCGCGGGTCTAATCGGGATGGGCATGGACCACGAGCACGGCGGCTTGCAGCTGCCCGCCACGATCGCCCAGGCGAGCTGCGCCTGGCTGGCGGCGGCAAACGTGAGTACTTATGGCTACCTCATGCTCACCAACGCGAATGCAAACCTGTTGGCCAAGTTCGGAAGTCAAGACCAGCGCGACACCTGGGTCGAGCCGATGATCGCCGGCCGCTTCAGCGGCACGATGGCGCTGTCGGAGACGCAGGCTGGCTCTTCCCTCGCTGATGTCCAGACCCGGGCGGAACCCCAGGATGACGGCACCTATCGCCTGTACGGCTCCAAGATGTGGATCTCGGGGGCCGAACACGAATTGACCGAGAACATCGTGAACCTGGTGCTGGCGCGGATACGAGGAGCGCCCCCGGGCACCAAGGGGATCTCCCTGTTTATCGTGCCGAAGTTCTTGGTCGCCACGGGCGGTGTTATCGCCGAACGTAACGATGTCGCCATCGCCGGCCTGAACCACAAGATGGGTCAGCGCGGCATCACCAACACCGTGCTGAATTTCGGGGACGGCATCTATCGTCCCGGCGGATGTCCTGGCGCGATCGGATATCTGATAGGCCAAGCTAACCGCGGACTCTTCTACATGTTCCACATGATGAACGAGGCTCGCCTCGGCGTGGGCACTGCCGCGGTCGCCCTCGGTTACACCGGATTTCTGAAATCGGTGAAGTACGCGCGAGAACGCGAACAGGGCAGACCGATAACCGCCAAAGATCCCTCGTCACCCCAGGTGCCCATCATCGAACACGCCGACGTCAAACGAATGCTGCTGGCCCAGAAGGCTTATGTCGAAGGCGGATTGGCGCTGGCGCTTTATAGCGCGCGGCTCATCGACATCGAGCAGGCGAGCGAGTCTGAGGGCGAACGCGAGTCGGCGGCGCTCTTGCTCGACGTCCTGACGCCGATCGCCAAGAGTTGGCCATCACGATGGTGTCTAGAAGCCAACGATCTAGCCATCCAAGTCCACGGCGGCTATGGCTACACCCGCGAATATGATGTCGAGCAGCACTACCGGGACAACCGACTCAACCCCATTCACGAAGGGACGGTGGGGATCCAGAGCCTGGATCTCCTGGGTCGCAAGGTGACTCAGCATGGCGGCGCCAGTTTGACCGAGTTGGGGAACGCCATCGCAACAACCGTCGATGCAGCGACCGCGCTGGGTCGCGAAAATGCGGTCCTGGCGCTACAGCTCGACGCCGTATTGCAGCGCGTTCTGCGCGTCACGGCATCGATATCAGGGTCCGCAGATCGCGAGGCGGCCATGGCCAACAGCGTCATATATCTTGAGGCGGTCGGTCACCTGGTCGTCGCATGGATGTGGCTGGAGCAGTTCATGGCCGCCGGTGAGCACGAGGGCGACTTCTACGAGGGCAAACGCCAGGCGGCCCGCTACTTCTTCTCCTACGAATTGCCGCGAACCGGCCCGCAACTGGACCTTTTGGCGGCGCTTGACCGCACAACCGTGGACATGCGTCCGCAATGGTTCTGACGGCAGGGTTGTGGGTACGGCGGTGCGACGCCAATCCCGCACACAACCATGATCACCGACCGATCGGTCGGTCGCCCCTGATACTGGCTGCTGCAAGCGCTTGCATGCCAACCTGGCGAGGCTTCTCGGGAAATGCGAGGTTCCAATGGACTTTGATGTGAGCGGCCGTTGCGCCGCCTTTGTTGAGGGGCTAACGCGGTTCATGAACGAGCGTGTCTATCCGGCCGAGGAGACCTATGCGCGTCAACTCGAGGCTGGCGGCCAGCCGCACACGCAACCCGCGGTCATGGAGGATCTGAAGGCCGAAGCGCGCAAGCGGGGACTGTGGAATCTGTTCCACCCCGACCCCGAGTACGGCCCAGGGCTGTCCTACACCGAGTACGCCCCGCTGGCAGAGATCATGGGCCGCAGCGCCATTGGGTCCGAGGCGTGCAACTGCTCGGCGCCGGATACCGGCAACATGGAACTGCTCACGCAGTTCGGCTCGGCCGAACAGAAGGAACGCTGGCTTCGGCCACTGCTAGACGGCGAGATTCGCTCTGCATTCGCAATGACCGAGCCCGACGTCGCATCTTCGGACGCCACGAATATTCGCATGCGCATCGAGCGCCAAGGCGAGGAGTACATCCTCAACGGACGAAAATGGTGGATCACCAACGCGATGCATCCGCATTGCCGCGTGTTCATCGTGATGGGAAAGACCGACCCCGACGCTCCTACGCACCGCCAACAAAGCATGCTTCTGGTCCCGCGTGACACGCCAGGGGTGACGGTGCTGCGAAACCTGACCGTGTTCGGCTACGCCGACCAGGAAAGTCACTGCGAGGTCGTCTTCGACGACGTGCGAGTCCCGGTGGAAAACATCATCGCCGAGGAGGGTGCGGGCTTCGCCATCGCTCAGGCGCGGCTCGGACCGGGCCGCATCCACCACTGCATGCGGGCACTGGGCGCCGCCGAGCGTGCGTTGGAGCTGATGTGCCGGCGGGCCTCCCAGCGGGAAACATTTGGCGCACCGGTCGCCTCGCGGGCGAACATCATGGACTGGATTGCGCAATCACGTACGGACATCGAGATGGCGCGACTGCTGACGTTAAAGACCGCCTGGCTGATCGACACCGTCGGTAACCGCAACGCCAGGACGGAGATCGCCGCCATCAAAGTCGCCGTGCCGCGGATCGCGGCCAGAGTGATCGACCGAGCAATCCAGGTGCACGGCGCGGGCGGCCTATGCGGCGACTTCCCGCTGGCGGCAATGTACGCGCTGGTCCGGTCCCTGCGCCTGGCCGACGGGCCGGACGAGGTGCACAACGCAACGATCGCCCGCCGCGAGCTCGCCAGATACGCACCCGCGAGCTGACGCGCGACCGTGCACTCGCCCGTCCCGCGGTGTGACAAGGCTTGTTTTTCGACCGTCCAGTCGGTCTGCTAGGCTCGCACGATATGTGCGGAGAGGACGGGTCCTAGCGTGGTGATCCCGAGCCTGCTCGAAGGAGTGCGGGTAGTTGAGCTAGCCGGCCGGGCGTCGATCAGGATTGCCGCTTCGATCTGCGCGTCGATGGGCGCCGATGTGCTGCGTGTGGAATCTGCCCTCACCGCCGACGCCTCGATCAGCGGCGCGCATCCGCTCGTTGACGAGCGCGCGATGAGCGTCGCCTGGGATCGGGAGAAGCGGGTGATCACCGTCACCGGCGATGATTCGGCGGACTTTGGCTCGCTGCTTGCGGACGCCGACATCCTGCTGACTTCGGCCGAAACCGGTGCGGGCGAACCGTTCTCGAGCAGTCGCGGCGGAGTTCCCTACGAGGGCGTGCAGCTGTTGATCACGCCGTTCGGCACTACGGGGCCCTACGCGGCATACCGCGGCGACGAGCTCAACGTGTGCGCTTTCGGCGGTCCCGCTGTCTACGTCGGCGAACCCGGGCGTGAGCCGCTCGTCCCGCCGTTCCTGCTCGCCGCGTTCCAGGCGGCGCTCTCGGGACTTGCCGGTGCGCTGGGTGCGCTTCTCGGCGGCGGGTGCGCCCAGATTGACGTCGCCGAGTACGAGGCGCTCGCCACTAGCCATATGACTGGGCTGTACAGCCTGTCGTTGTTCTCCGGCCAGGTGCCCCGGCGTGCGGGGCACCGTAAGCCCAACCCCTACCCGTTCACTGCGCTGCCGTGCGCGGACGGTCGTGTCTGCTTGGCGTTCCTCGCCGGCCACCAGTGGAAGCGCCTGCTCGACGCGATGGGCCAACCGGCATGGTCGAAGGACCCGCGGTTCGCCGACCGCCGCCGCAACGGTGAGCTGTATGCCGACGAGCTCGACGAGCTCGTCTCCGGGTGGCTGGCGAACTACACCAAGGACGAGCTGCGCGCGATGAGTGTGCAGCGGGGCATCCCGCTCGGACCTTTGGAGACTATCGAGGACCTGCGCAAGTCGAAGCAGTTCCGGCAGCGCGGATTCCTGCGCTCGGTGACGGTCGGCGGACGCAAGATCGACATGCCCGGCCTACCCTTCCAGGACCGCCCGGCATCGGGCGACGGTTCGCGCGCATCTGCCCCGCGACTAACCGCGAGCACGTCCCGCGGGCCAGGCTTGCCGCTCGCCGGTCTGCGTGTTGTCGACCTCAGCTGGGTGATGAGCGGGCCGATGGCCGCTCAGTTCCTGGCCGACATGGGGGCCGACGTGATCAAGGTCGAGTCCCGAACCCATCTGGACGCGTCCCGTCAGGGCCTCCCCCTGATCGAGGATGTCGAGTCAGGTGACGCCGGCGCGACGCCAAACATGATGCCGCACTTCAATGCTGTCAACCGCGGCAAGCGCAGCGTTCAACTAGATCTGCGCTCCGCCGCGGGTCGATCGGTGTTGACAAAGCTGGTCGCGGGCGCCGACGTGGTGGTCGAGAACATCGGCGCGGGTTCGCTTGAGCGTCTTGGGCTCCCGATGGACGAGCTCCAGCGGATTCGCCCTGGACTCGTCGTACTTCGGGTCAGCATGGCAGGCCAGGAAGGTCCCGACGCGGCGTTGCCCGGCTACGCGCCCCAGAGCACGTCGATCGGTGGGCTCGACGTACTCGCGGGCTATCCGGGCGAACCACCGCTCGGGATGGTCGCGCTCAACCTCGGTGACATCACCGTTGCCTCCTTCGGAGCGGTGGCAATGCTCGCCGCTTTGCATCGGGCCCGCACGCGCAGCGTGGGCACAGTCATCGACTTGTCGATGATCGAGGTCCACACCGCGACCATCGCGCCGTTGTTCGCCGCCCGGCAGCTCGACGGCACCGACCTCAGTCCCATCGGCAATGGCCACCGCGTCCATTTCCCGCACGGCATGTACCAAAGCCAAGGCGACGACGCGTGGATCAGCATCGCCGTGCGCGACGAACGGGAGTGGGCTGCGCTGGCCGCGATCATGCAGGCGCCCGCCGAGATCGCGGGCTGCACCGACGCGGCAAGCCGGCGCGAGATTGCTGGTGACATCAATGAGCTCATCTCCGCATGGACGCAGACGCGGTCCGCCGACGCGGCCACCGAGCAACTGCAGGCGGCCGGGATCGCCGCGGCGCCGGCTTATGGCGTCGAAGAGCTGATGATCGACCCTCATGCTCGCGAACGCGACGTAGTGGTCGAGCTCGACCATCATCTGATTGGCTTCGTTCCGGTATATGGCTCGCCGCTGCATGCCCGGCCGCCGATAACCGCGGTGACCACGCGCGCGCCCGATCTCGGTGAGCACACCCTCGAGGTGCTCGGCGAGCTCGGGCTTGATGACGACGAGATCGCTGAGTTGACCCAATCCGGAGCCTTCGACGGACTGGACCCGTTCAGCCTGGCCATCAAGGAGACCGCATGATCGAGTCACCTGCATCAGCTGACACCACCCGCGAGCGGCCCGGCCCCCTCAGCGACATCAAGGTCGTAGACCTCACCCATTGGGCGGCGGGGCCGGTCGCATCGATGGTGCTCGGTGACTTAGGCGCCGACATCCTCAAGATCGAGCCGCCGGCGGGCGAGCCGCAGCGCGGGATGGGCGTGACGTTCCCGGGCGGCTGGAGCACTTTCTTCCTCGCCTGCCAGCGCAACAAGCGCTTCGTGAGTATCAACTATCGCGATCCGCGCGGTCGCGAGCTCATTCAGAAGCTGGCCAGCACCGCTGACGTGGTGATGGAGAACGCCCGGCCCGGGACCTGGGAGCGCCACGGCCTGGATTACGACACTCTGCGGGCCCTCAACCCGAGATTGATCTACGCGTCCATCACCGGCTTTGGACAGACCGGCCCCATGCGCGACTGGCTGGCGATGGATCCGATCGCTCAGGCGGCAGGCGGCGTCGTCGGGATCACCGGCTCACCGGAGGGCGGGCCCGCGAAAGTCGGCGCCGCGATCACCGACGTCGTGTCCGGCCGCCTTGCCGCCTTCGGGGTGGTCACCGCGCTGTATGACCGGATGCGCACGGGCGTCGGCCAGCGAGTCGACGCCTCGCTGTTCTCGACCGCGGTCGGCCTTCTCACCATGCGCGAAACCGAATTCCAGTTCACCCAGCAGAATCCCCCCCTGCTCGGAACGGCGCACGGTCAGATCGTGCCCGCCGAGGCGTTCACCACGCGCGACGACCGACGCGTGATGCTTTGCATCTACAGCGACTGGCACTGGGCGCGCTTCGCCGAGCTGGCCGGGATGCCTGCGCTTGCGCAGGACGAGCGGTTCACGACCAACGCCGCGCGTTGCGAGCACCGAGTGGCCACGATCGCCGCCGTGCAGGACGTGATCCGCCAGCGCACCGAAGCCCAGTGGACGGAGTTGTTGGCCGGCGAGATCCCCTACGGACCAGTGCTCGAATTCGACCAGCTCTGGACGCATCCGCAACTCGACGCCAACGAGCTCATCGCACGCTACGAAATGCCTGGCGTTGGCGAGGTTCGGGCCATCGGCAGCCCCATACGTTTCTCAGGCTTCACCCAGCCGGTGCGACGCGTGCCGGCGGCCACTGGAGCCGACACGGTGGAAGTCCTGCGCGAGCACGGACTTTCGGACGGAGAGATCGCGGAGTTGGCCTCCGCTGGGGTTGTTCACGCGGCGACGTCAGACAGCGTCTCGACGGTCTAGCCGATACGACAACGAACCGCCGCAGACAGAAAACCTTCAGCTGAAAGAAGAAAGGAAACCTGCATGACCGAAGTAACGGAGAAGCGGACCGACTTGCCATGGGGCGAGATCACCGACGAGACAATCGCTCACGCGGCTGAGCTACTCGGGACCACGTTGCGGCGCGACCGGATGGGGGGCTGGGTCACTGAGGTCAACATCGACGCGATCAGCCATTTTGCTCAGGGCCTCGGCGACCGCAACCCACTGTGGCGCGACCCCGAATACGGCAAGGGCACGCGGTGGGGCACGATGCTGGCGCCGCCGACCATCCTCTACTCCGTCGACGGGACAACCGTCGCGCCGCGCCTTGCCGGCGTGCAGTGGCTGTACGTCGGCACCGACTGGGTGTGGTACGACGTGATTCGGCGCGGTGACATCTACGATGCCCCCGCCACGTTCGTCAAGCAGGAGGTGAAGGGCGGCGAGTTCGCCAGCCGCTGGCTGATTCAGACCGGCCACATCCGTTACCTGCGTCGCTCCGACGGCCTGATGGTGGGTGAGGCCTACGGTAAGTGCGCCCGCACGCCACGCGGCAACGCGCTGAAGAAGGAAGGCAAGCAGAAGTACAAGGCGCGCGAAGAGTACGAGTACACCGCCGAGGAGCTCGCCGCGATCGAGCGCGCCCTGATCGAAGAAATGCCACGCGGCGCCGAACCCCGCTACTCCGAGGATGTCGAGGTCGGCGAGGTGCTGCGGCCCACGGTCAAGGGACCACTGACGTCCACCGACATGATCGCCTGGTACTCGGGCTGGTCGGGCGCGGCCCCTTATGGCGGCGCGCACGGTGACGCCGTGCGCTACCGCACCCGTCATCAGGACTACCACGTTTCTGAGAAGACCGGTGCAAAGGACTCCGCCGGGCGTGGTCACCTCGAGAAGAAGACCGGCGAGGACGTCGGCATGGGCGGCGCGTATGACATTGGCCCGCAACGCATCTCGTGGGGCGCCCACATGCTCACCGACTGGATGGGTGATGACGGCTTCCTGCACACGCTGTCGGCGTCGGTCAAACGGCCCAACCTGCTCGGCGACACGACCACCTGGCACGGCACCGTCACCGGTAAGGAGGTCGTCGACGGCTACCACCTGATATCGATCGACATGCATGCCGACAATCAGCGCGGTGAAACTAATTCGACCGCGAAGGCGACCGTGCTGTTGCCGTCGAGGGTGGACGGCCCGGTCGTGACACCGATTCCACGCAATCTCACCGCGGACAAGTGAGTTCAGCAGTGCGCAACGGCCGGCGCTTCGGCGCCGGCCGTGGTGACCGGAGGCACGCGTGACCACACTCGAGAACGACGTGCAGGCCGCGATCGTCGGCGTCGGTGAGACCGAGTTCACCAAAGAGTCAGGCGTTTCGGATCTTCGGCTGAGCCTCGAGGCGACCAAAGCGGCGCTGGCCGACGCTAAGCTCGGCGCGCACGATATCGACGGCATCATCATCCCGACGGTCGTCGGTGCCACCACCGAGGATCTGACGACCAACCTCGGAATTGAAAACCTGCGCTATCACGCGGCCGTGGTGTTGGGCGGGGCTGGGCCCGCGGCTGCGCTCATCCACGCCAAGAGCGCCATCGAGAACGGGTTGGCTTCGCGGATCCTGGTCTGCTACGGGTTCAACGGCCGCTCCGGGGCCCGGCTCGGACGCCGGGGTCCGACGCTGATGTTCGGCGAAGCCCCGAGCATGCGCCGCAACTACGAGGGCGTGCACGGTCTGCTAGTGCCGGCCCAGTACTACGCGATGTGGGCGCAGCGCTACATGTACGAAAACGGCTGGAAGTCGACCGAGCCGATGGCGCACGTGGCCGTCGCCCAGGCCAAGCACGCGATGATGAACGGCAAAGCCGTTGGCGCCAAAGAGATCACCGTCGAGGATCACCAGTCCTCGCGGATGATCAGCGCGCCCTTCCGGCTTTACGACTGCAGTCGCGAAACCGACGGAGGCGCGGCCTACATCGTCGCCGCGGCCGATCCCGGCGACCGCAACGCCGTCGCCATCCGCGGCGCCGCCGAGGGACATCCCGGCCAAGCCGACCAGCCGACCACCCGGCGGCGGTTCCTGCACACCGGTATGGCCGAGGCGGGCAAACGGGCCTTCGCGCAAGCCGGCTGGAAGCCTGGTGACGTCGACTTCGCCGAGTTGTATGACGCATTCACATTCAATGTGATCTGGCAACTGGAGCTGTTGGGATTGTGTGGTGCGGGCGAAGCGGCCGAATTCGTGATGGCGGGCAGCACTCAGGTAGGCGGTTCGTTGCCCGTCAACACGCACGGAGGCCTGCTGTCCCAGGCGCATCTGTGGGGCATCAACCACATCACCGAAGCCGTCAAGCAGCTACGCGGAACCGCCGGCGAGGCACAGGTGACGGGCGCCAAGCGGGGACTGGTCACCGGCAGCGGTGACTTCGGTGACAACGCCGTGGTCCTCCTGGAAGGAGCCCTGCAGTGAGTGACGTCGAGTACAAAAAACCGCTGCCGAAGCCGACGGAAACCGACCAAGAGCACTGGGACGGTCTCAAGCGCCATCAGGTTCTGGTGCAACGATGCGACGACTGCCAGACCTGGCTGTGGTACCCGCGCCAAATGTGCAGCAATTGCACGAGTTTCGCGCTGTCGTGGACCGAAGTCGACCCGACGGGAACGATCTACTCGTTCACGACCCAACACCACGCGACGGGATCGAAATTCGACTCGGAGCTGCCGTACTCAGTTGCGGTGGTCGCGCTGGACGCGGCCCCCGAGGTCAAACTGGTCGGCCCGGTGAACAATGTCGACCCCGGCGAGATCCACATCGGCCAGCGGGTACGCGGCAAGTTCCTCGACGCGACCCCAGAGGTGACGTTCCTGCATTTCGAACCATTCGAAACCGACACCGGAAGTTAGAGATGAGCGATACAGAAAGCCCCAAGGTCCTTGTCGAGCGCGAGGACGGCGTCGGCGTGATCACGATCAACCGACCCGATGTCCGCAACGTCGTCGACCCCGAGGTTTCCGCGGGAATCGAGGCGGCACTTGATGATTTCGATGGCGACCGCGAGGTTCGTGCCGTCGTGCTGACCGGCGCGGGGGAGAAGGCTTTCTGCGCGGGGATGGACCTGCGCGCATTCGCCAAACTTGGGCCGAAGGCCGGGTTCTTCACCGAGAGAGGCGGATTCGCGGGATTCACTGCCCGCAAGCTCGTCAAACCGGTCGTTGTCGCGGTCAATGGACCCGCGTTCGGGGGTGGCTTGGAGATGGTCCTCGCCGCCGATTGCGCGATCGCTTCCGCGAGCGCGAAGTTTGCGCTGCCCGAGGTCAAGGTCGGTATGCATGCCGGTGCCGGCGGCGTGATCCGCCTTGCCAAGCGGATACCGCGAGCGGTGGCGTTGGAGATGGTGATGTCTGGTGAACCGATCGGTGCCCAACGCGCGTTTGACCTAGGTCTGGTCAACGAGGTGGTTGCGCCCGACCAAGTGCGTAGTCAGGCACTGCGATTGGCCAAGAGCTTCGCCGCGGCGTCCCCGACGGCGGTCCTCGTTTCCCGTGAGCTGATGATGCGCTCGCTCGAAACACCCGACGAGGCCGACGCGTGGAAGCTGAACCAGGCCGCCGCGCGGATTGTGCTGAAATGCGGGGATGCTAAGGAAGGTCCACTCGCCTTCGCCGAGAAGCGCCCGCCTCAGTGGGCGGACGCGGGGCCGATCGACCTCGGCTAGGCCGGGTGCGGTGAGCGTATGACCTACCGAGTCGCGCTTTGCGAAACGCGCAACGGCGGTCGAATGGCTCTGCAGACCATCATCGTCCACCCGGATCTCAAGCTCGTCGGTGTCGTTGTGCACATCAAAGTTGACGCCGGCGAACAGTGCGCCATCTCGGATCGATAACCGCGCATGCTCGCTAATTCGGCCAGCGTGCCGATAGTCGAATGGTGAAGGAAATGAGGGAGTTACACGTGACACAAATACGAGAATGGCTCGACCGGCTCGAAATCAGGGACGTCCTCGAGAGATACATGCGATACAACGACGACAATGACGCCGAACGCCTGACGTCGCTGTTCCACCACGACGCCACGTTTCAGGGTGCAGGTCAGATTCACAAAGGTCGCGACGAAATTGGCACACTATTTCGCAACGCGTTCGGAACGACGCCGCCGGGCCGCTGGACCGACGACGGGAACCTCTTCTCTCAGCCACGCTCGATTCACCTCAGCTCGAATCCGGTGATCGATCTCGACGGTGACCGCGCGACCGCAGAGACCGACTTTCAGGTGGTCAGCCGCAGCGTCGACGGAGGCAGCGTGATCAGCCTCATCGGGCGCTTCCGAGACCGCCTGCGTCGTGCCGATGACGGGGGCTGGCTGATCGAGAGCCGCACAATCGTCCCGGTCGGTCGACAAACCGAAGGAACTCTGACGCGTGGGTGAGCCCACTCGCCGCTCAGGTTGCGAAGTCGACCTGAGCATGCCGATTGCTCAACGCAGTCACCAAACCAGAGCCAATCAGTCCGGAAGCATTCGACAGCGTTGCCGTTCCGACTGAGATGCCGTCGGATGCCCAATGCGAGTCGGCGTGCACACAGATCCAGTCGCTGCGGGGCAGGCGGGCGAGCGCGACAGTGTCGCGGGGCGTCCGTTGATCGGCGTCAGGCACGTCAACCGCATGCACGACGAGGCGGCGCCTGACTAGCCGCAGTCCTGCGGAAAGGCCTACACCATCACCGTGGAGGGGTCGCCGGCCTGTGCGGGCAGGGATCGAGATGGTCGGCGAGGACGGCGATCACCACACCGCGGGCCTGCTCATCACCGCCATGCGCGTGCTGCGTGCGATCCCCAAGGTCTGCCAGGCGGCGCCGGGAATGCTCGGCGCCAACGACGTCGGACTCCATAGTTTCGGCAGCCAGACAAGGTGGCGACGCGCATGATGGGCTACGGCGTGCTAAGAATGCCCTGACTTATGCACTCTTCGTTGTCAATTCGCGTTCTAGGCGGGTTGCCGCGCGCCTGAAAACCGGACCCCCCGTGATACTCATACCGAAGTGAGCAGCGCGAGATCCCTCTATCGCTACCGTCCATGTGAACCTGGTCTTGCCCTCAGCCGGTTCGAAGCGGTAATCCTCGGCAAAGGCCTGGCCGGGTAACTGGCCGGGCAGAACATAGAACGCCCAGCGGTTAGGTTCGTCCCAGACGATGATGCGTTCTCGAATTGTCCAACCGAATGAGGTGATATACCGTTCCGAACCCACACCATGCGGTGGCGGTGTCGTGTACCGGCAGTTCTTGCCCACCATGGGATACCACCGATGCCACGTTTCGGGGTGAGCCGCAACTGCGTCGAATACTTTTTCAACCGGCGCGGCGATCAGTGCTTCGAACACAAGACGGTGCGGATGGGTCGTAAAGATTGACGGGTCGACGGCCTCCGCATTCTGGTCGGTCATCGTTCCTCCGATCTGGTGTTGCATGACGGCGTCGGTATCCACATTATTAAAGTTCATTAACTTAAGGAGGGCATGGTTTCGGCGGAATCAATCCGAGCGTGTCGATTGCTCACCGCAGTCACCAAGCCAGACCCGAATGCATCGGAATCATCCGACGCCGCGGCCGTTCGGAGTGCGGTTCCTCGTGGGGCGCGCGTGACCGTGAATCCGAGGCCCGCGACAGCGACGATAGATCGCTAGCGGGTGGTACTTACCCCGATGGGCGGCTTCGCCGCGGTCAGCCAAAGGTTTTTTGCGGAGGAAGTTACCGCCCGCCCCTCTCAGGGCTTGTTCGTGCAGCCGGCATCAACTGGCATCGTGATCCCGGTGATGTAGCGAGCCTCGTCCGAGGCGAGGAAGAGCACGGTATGAGAAACCTCGTTCTCGGTCAGGCCTGGAAGGCCTTGATAGGGCTCATCCGGGTCGGTATCGAGGTCGGGAAGCAGGTTCGTTGCCTGCATCAACATCCTCGGGTTGGCCATGAAGATCTCCATCGCTCCGACCCCGCAGGCAAGACCCATACCGGGGGACGCGACGCACGTGGGATGAATGCTATTCACCCTGATCCGGTTGGGCGCGAGCTCGTTGGCGAACGCTCGCATGAGCCCGACAACGCCATGCTTGGCTGCCGCGTAGTGGGCATACCCGAGGTGGCCTCGGAGGCCGGCTGCCGAACTGATCAGGATCATCGAGCCGCCCACTTTCCGCTCGATCATCCCCGGCGCGGTCGCGAGAATGGTGTTCCAGACGCCCTTCAGGTTGGTATCGACGACCATGTCGAAGGTCGCGTCGCAAACCTCGAGCGAACTGGCGTGCACCGACAGGACCCCGGCGTTTGCCACCACGACGTCGATCGGGCCGACCGCAGCGGCGCCTGCGTGAACCGCGGCTTGCAGCGCGTTGCGGTCCCGGACATCGGCCGCCATGGTGAAGCACTTGCGGCCCGTCGCCTCGACCAACTCGCGCGTTTCCTCGAGCTGTTCTGGCGTTGCGGCGTCATAGCTCAGCTGCCCGGCCCGGTCATATGGAGCCGCAAGATCGGTCGCGATGATGTCGGCACCCTCCTCGGCAAGCCGCACCGCGTGCGATCGTCCCTGACCCATTCCCGCGCCGGTGATGAATGCGACCTTTCCCGCGACTCTGCCCATGATCATCGTCTCCTACCTGGTCGGCCTGAATGTGATGTTGCCCTGAGCCCTGGTCAGTGGCGCAGCCTTCCTCGAAGGCTATTAGAAAATAACCGAGGATCACCGGAATTTCGAAGGTGCGGCGTCTTGACATTCGCGATCGCATATCCCCGGGAAAGCATGCGAGTGACGAGGTAAGTGAAGCAGTTTCGCCCTCGTCCGCCCAGTAAGCACGATGTTCAGCAGGAGTTTTATGCTCCACATTGATAAGTACTACAGGTCGGACGGGTCGCATTGCCATCGGTATGAGCTGTGCTTGGAACGCGAGGCGACGCGGATGGACCGTGAGGTTTTGTCGGGTCGACGACCCCGCATCCTGGTCGGTCATCGTTGCTCCGACCGAGCATTTCTAACTTAACCAGGCGGTGCTTCAGCGAAATCGATCTGAGCGTGTCGATTGCTCAACGCAGTCACCAAGCCAGAGCCGAATGCGCCAGAATCATCCACCAGCGTGGCCGTTCCGACCGAGATGCCGTCGGATGCCCAATGTGTATCGGCATGCACGCAGATCCAGTCGCTGCGGGGCAGGCGGGTGAGGGCGACAGTGAGATCGCCGTTGATGTAGCCGACGCCGGCCGTGCCCAAGTTCGTGACCAGGCTGGTTGCTTCGGCCGCGGCAGCCGCTTGCACGAATGGCGTGTTCGGTTGGCCTGCAACAATATCGACGCTTCGGATGACGACACGCTTGCGGGCCGCGTTCTGGTGATCGGCAATCTCTGACGTCCATCCGACTCCGCCGCTTTGCAGTTGGCGCACCGCTCCGTTCTGGGCCGTCAGGCCGTTCAGGCTGGGCGCCTCCAGCTTTTCCTCGGTTGGCGTCCATTCGTGACCGTCCGGCGCCGCACTGCGGCGGTACTGCACGAGCACGGCCCGAGCGACGGCGACACCTTCCTGCTTCATGGTGCACACCGAGTTTCGGACCCGACGGCCGTCGCGCACCAGATCGACGGTCGTGGTCGTGGGGACCCGCCTGGGCGATTTGAACAGATCGACGGTCAACCGTGCCGGTGTGAAGTCGGGCAGCCCGAAAGCGGTGTCGAGCGTGAGAGCCGCGAGCCCGGTAATGGCGGCACCGACGACATGATCCTCGGCCCACCGACTCTGCACTTCCGCGTGATCCGTTGGCATGAAAACATTGGTGTCCGTTTGCCAGAAGTGGGCACTACCTGAATCCATCGACACATCCTCGCCGAACTTCAGTTCTCTTGCTTAGTCGGCGGCGAGCCTGAGCCCCATAAGTAGCACCGGCCATCGTTGTCCGACTTTTATGAACTGCTTGGGGTGCTGGCGAAGTCGATTTGAGCGCTCCGGTTGCTCAGGGCCGTCACGAGGCCAGAGCCGAACGGTCCGGTATCGTCCAGCAGCGTCGCTGATCCGACCGCGATGCCATCGGCTGCCCAGTGCGTGTCGGCCTGCATGAAGATCCTCTCGCCTCTAGGCAGGCGGGCGAGGGCTAGAGTGACGTCGCCGTTGATGTAGCCAAGGCCCGCGGTGCCCAAATTCGTGACCAGACTAGTCGCATCCACGACCGCCGCCGCCTGCACAAAAGGTGAATTTCTCTGGCCCGCAACGACACTGACACCTCGAACGGCGACACGCTTGCGCCTGGCATTCTGATGATCGGAAAGCGATGACGTCCAACCGAGGTCGCCGCTGTGTAGCTGTACGAACGAATCGTCGTCGTTCGGGGGCGCCACGAGTGGCGGCTCGGACACCCACTCGTCACCGAGTGGCGGTTCGCTGCGGCGGTACTGAACCAGCACTGCCCGCGCGACCTCTATGCCGTCTTGTTCGATGCTGCACACCGAATTCCGTATCCTGCGGCCGTCGCGCACCAGGTCGGTCCTGGTCGTTGTCGGTATGGTCCGAGCCGATTTGAACAGGTCGACCGTCAGCCGCGCCGGTGCGAAATCGGGCAATCCGAAACGCGATTCCAGCGCGAGCGCCGCCAGTCCGATGATGGCACCCCCCTGGAGATGATCGTCGGCCCAACGACTCCGAATATCAGTGTGCTTGATCGGAACGAAGCGATCAGCTTCAGTCTGCGTGAAAATGGCGCGCTCTGAATTCATCAATGCTTCCTCGCAGAATCTGCAGCTCGAATCTTCGACATTATCGGGCGGCTCATCGTCGTGCCGGCGGTCAGACTACACAGCCGCGAGCCCAGACGTCCGACCGGTCAGTCGGTAAACGGTAATATCGCGCCGTGCCGTCGACCCCGCTGCATCCGCGTTCCCAGGAGCTGATCGACATGTTCCTTGCCGCCGGCGCACCGCCGGCGCCGCATTGCACGCCTGCGCAGCGCCGCGAACGGGCGGCCAACCTCCCCAAAATGCTGGGACCCGGCCCGCACGTCGAGCAGGTCCGCGACGCATGCGTCCCCGGCCCCGCCGGTGACCTGCCGGCGCGCATTTACCGTCCCGACCGCCCTCTCGCGACGATCCTTTATCTTCACGGCGGCGGGTGGGTCGTCGGAACGCTCGACATGTTCGATGCTTTCGCTCGCATGCTGGCCACCAAATCCGGCTGCAAGGTTGTCAGTCTCGAGTATCGACTCGCGCCGGAACACCCCTTCCCCAGTGCCGTCCAGGACGCCTATGGCGCGCTGGAGTGGGTGGCCGCCGAGGAGCTCGAAGGACCGCTCGTCGTCTGCGGAGACAGCGCAGGCGGCAACCTGGCGACCGTGTGCGCGCGCCTTGCGCGAGACAATGGTGGTCCAAGCATCGCGATGCAGGTGCTCGCCTACCCGGTCGTCGACCACGACTTCGACACCGACTCTTACCGCGAGCAGGCCAATAACCCGTTGATGGGTCGCAACGACATGGCATGGTACTGGGACCTTTACGCGCCGTCGGCCATAGACCGCGACCGCTCCGAAGCGTCGCCGCTGCGCGCCGACGACCTGTCGGGCATGCCGCCGACCTACCTGATCATTCCCGCCTACGATCCGCTGCGCGACGAGGTGCAGGCTTACGCACGGCGACTACAGCGGGCCGGCGTTCCGGTGATCCGGCGCCACTACGACGATCAGGCCCACGGGTTTCTGACGATGGTGAACTTTCTGCCGACGGCCGACGCCGCAGTCGCCGAGCTCGGCGACGTGCTGCGCGCGCGGCTGGGCGGCGAGGGCGTAGCGATGCCTTGATTCCCCGCCGCGGCTCGGGCTACCATCCGACCGATCGGTCGGGAGGGTAGAGTCGACGGCTCGGCCCCGGGGCAGCGGCGCGTGCGGTGCGCGGCCTAGGGAATCAGTGAGTCGCCATCACAGAGGAGCGTAAGTGTGAGCGGGATGTTGCAGGATCGGGTGATCGTCGTGACCGGAGCCGGTCGCGGGATCGGGGCGGGCGTCGCCCGCCTCGCCGCCCGCGAGGGCGCGTCGGTGGTCGTCAACGACCTCGGTGCGGCGGTCGACGGCGAGGGTGCCGACCCCACGCCCGCCGGCAAGGTCGTCGATGAGATCATCGCTGCCGGCGGTCGGGCCGTGGTGAACGGATCTGACGTGGCCGACCACGACTCGGCGAGCGAGCTGATTGCGCAGGCCATCGATACCTACGGCCGGCTCGACGTGCTCATCAACGTCGCCGGCATTTTGCGCGACAAGATGATCTTCAACCTCGACCCCCAGGACTGGGACGCGGTCGTCAACGTGCATCTCACCGGAACGTTCAACACGATCCGCCACGCAAGCGCCTACTGGCGGGGACTGCGCGACGAAACCGCGCATCACCGCATCATCAATTTCACTTCGGCGTCGGGCATGCACGGCGCGCCTACGCAGCCCAACTATGCAGCGGCCAAGTACGGCGTCGTCGGTTTGACCTATTCCTGCGCCAACGCACTGCGCCGTTACGGTGTCACCACAAACGCGATCAGTCCTTGGGCGAGTACGCGCATGACCGATGCGATACCCGACGACCAGTCTGGGCACCACGACCTGGGATGGCGGGCGCCCGAGAACGTCGCTCCTGCGGTTGCCTACCTGGCCAGCGAGCGGTCGGACTGGTGCAACGGGCAGGTGCTGCTGTCAGGCGGGTATCACGTCGGCCTCTACGACCAACCGCATTTGGTCAGCCGCATCTCCTCCCTCGGGTCGTGGGACCTCCCGAGGGCGTTCGACCTGATCGAGGAGGCGTTCTCACGCAATGTCGGGATGGTCGGTCCAGAGGCGCTTCCCGCCGTCATGCTGGCGCATTAGTGTCTCGGGTCGCCGCGTCCTGCGCAGTGCGCCGCTCTTGGCGAATCTGGTTGGCGCTCGTTGCCCAAGATTTGCAGGGGGTTTGGTCGTGCCCAGTTCACGATCGAGGAGCAGGACGCCAAGAAAGACTCAGGCGCCTGGCACTCGACGGATACGTTCTCAAGGCCTTCCCCGAATTCTCTTGGCGGCATGTATGCAACTGCTCTTGATCAGACACGCGAAGCCGCAGAGCAGCGACGGCGATGGATCGGAACCCAACCTGTCGTACGACGGAAACGAGCAGACGCGCCGGCTGCCCGGCGCGCTGAGCAAGTATTCGCTCGCCCGGATCGTGAGCAGCCCGCAGCTGCAAGCGTTACAGACCGCGGCACCCGTGGCTGACCAGCTCGGCATGGCCGTCGACATCGACGAGCGGTTCGCCGAGTACGACTTCGGATTGTCGAACCACGCGTCCGTGGAACTGGCCGCGAACACGCTTCGGCAGTTGCCGGCCGAGGTGGATGTCAAGGCGTTTGTCGAGCGAGTCAAGGCGGGCATCGACGACGTGATCGCCGCTGGGGAGCAGGGCCAGACGGTGGCCGTGTTCACGCACAGCGGAGTCATCAACGCCATGGTGCATAGCGTTTTGAAGACCGAAGAGCTGTTTAGCGTCCAGCCGGACTATACGAGTGTGACGCGTCTGCTCGGGTCCGAGGACGGACGCCTCAGCGTCGCTTCGGTCAATGTGACCGATCACGTCTGGGATCTTCTGTACCGAACGCAGTGGTGGACCGAAGAGCACTGAGTTGCACCGGGGATTCTAGGCAGACGTCGGACCAACCGTTTGCGGAGCTTTGGAAGCCATCTGTAGCCGGCTCAGACCCTGGCGGAGCGACCGCCTCGCCGCAGGGTAATGCGCGAACCAGACAACTCGCCGGCTCACCAGTGAACCCGCCGTCGGCTTGACGGGCGCCCACACCGACAGCTTGAATGAGCGGTATGTCGACAGACCGGTCGGTCGAATCACCAACCCAGACACCGTTGTCAGGAGATGACGGCTTCGCCGCAGCCCTCGCCGCGCGCGACGTGCCATTCCTCTTCAACCTCCCTGGGACTCAAACACTCTCGCTGTTGCGCAAGATGGCCGAAAACGCCGGCGGTCCGCGGGCAATCTTCATTCGCCACGAGCAGGCCGCCGCTTACGGCGCGGTCGGCTACGCGAAGGTCAGCGGCCGCCCGGCGGTATGCCTGGCCGTACCGGGCCCGGGCGCGACTAACATGCTGACCGGCGTCGCGTCGGCGCTGGCTGACGGCATCCCGCTCGTCGTCGCGACCCCGCAGGTACCCGCCGAACTGCTCGGCCGCGGCGTCCTGCACGACGCCGACCTGAGAGCATTGTTCGCCCCGACAGTCAAATCCGTGGTTGAAGTCGACGCACCCGAGGACCTCGGGCCGGGCCTTGCCCGCGCGATCGACCTGTCCATCGCGCCACGGCAGGGTCCAATACAGCTGCTTTTCCCGTCGAGTTTCCTTGTGACGCGCATCGATGGATTCGAGCTCCCCGACGTTCCTGACGGCGTCCAGCAGCCGGCGGCGGCCGATCTCCACGCGGCACGGCAGCTACTGCAAACAGCACGGCGACCCATCATCTGGGCCGGCGACCGAGTCCACTTCGCGGGCGCCCGCAAAGAGCTGCGGGAGCTTGCGGAGGCGCTCGGCGCGCCGGTCGTCACCGACGAAATGGCGCGCGGCGTCTTCGCCGAGGATCATCCGCTGGCAATGGGCACGGCCTCGTTCCGAGCGATGCCCGAGGTGCTCGCGGAGGCCGACGTATGCGTCGCGGTGGGTACCGCCTTCCCGGAGTGGTCGACGGTCTCGTGGACGATGCCAGTGCCGCGATCGCTGGTGCACCTCAACGACGAGCCCGGCGTTTTCGACGTCAACTATCCGGCTACCGTCACCGTCGCCGGTGACCTCGCCGCATCGCTGACCTCCCTCGCCGGCGCTTTCGCGGGCCACGCCGCGCCGAGCGACGACTGGGGATCAGCACGGGTCGCGCGCGCCAGAGCCTGTGGCATCGCGGCGATCGCAACCGACCGCGCCGACTACATCGATGCCGATCGCGGCATGCATCCCGGCGATGTCGTCGGCGCGCTGCGGGCGGCGCTGCCCGCCGACGTTCTCGTCTGTACCGACGGCTCGGCGACGGGCAACTGGCTCAGCGAGGAAAGCTTTCCCGTCCTCGCCGGCTCCGGCATGCTGCAGTCCGATGTCTTCAAAGAGACCGGTTCGGCCCTGTGCGCGGGTATGGGCGCCAAGCTCGCCGCACCGGAGCGCGAGGTGGTCGTCGTGCAGGGTGACGGCGGCCTCCTATTCCAGCTCGGTGAGCTGGCGAGCTTGTGCCACAACGAGATCAAGCTCATCCTGGTCGTCTTCGATGACGGCTTCTTCAACGCCGACCGCATCTACCAGGAATACGTGTTCGGAGGCCGGGAATCCGACTGCGCCCTGTTCAACCCGGACTTCGCTGCAGTGGCGACGGCCTTCGGGCTGCACGGCGAGAACGTCACCTCGGTAGCCGAACTCGACGCGTCGTTGCGGGATGCACTCAAACGCAACTCGTCGACCGTGATCGCAGCCAAGATCGATCCAATGGCGTTGCCCTATCGACTGCGCTCTCGGATCGAGGTTTGGAAGCGCCGAACCGCTGCCGCTCAGGCCCCGTCCACCGACTCCACGCACAACAGCGCCCGCGTCACTGCGTCGTAGCCATGCCATCAGGTCCTCCGAACATCTGGGTCGTCGGCATCGGCGGCATCGGCGCCACCCTTGGATGTCGCCTGGCCCGCGACGGCGACGTGTTGCTCGTCGATGGGTGGGGCGCGAACGTTTCCGCGATCCGACACCGCGGCCTGGCGGTGGAGTATGCCGACGAGACGATCATCACGCGGGCCCCAGCGGTCACCCTCGATCGGCTGGCCGATGAGAGGTTACCGGCTCCGCGCACGGTGATCTTGGCCGTCAAGTCCTATCAAACCGCCGACACGATCCGGATGCTCGAGCCGTTACTCGGCCCCCAGACACAGGTGGTGTCGGCGCAGAACGGGCTCAACGAGGACACGATCGCCGACCTGATCGGAGTCGAACGCACGGTCGGCGCCATCTGCCTGTTCGACGGCCAACTGCTGGAGCCGGGCCGCGCGCGGCAGCGACGCACCGACGGCAAGATGGTGATCGGCGACGTGGCTGGTGGCGACGGGCAACGCACGCAGGTGCTGAACGACATCGCGCGGCGGCTGCGCACGGCCGTCGCCGTCGAGGTCAGCGACAACATCTACGGCGAACTGTGGACCAAGGTCATCCGCAACGGGATGATCAACGGTGTGTGCGCGCTGGCCGGCGCCGACGTCGGGACTGCCGCCGCTGATGACGACATGCTGAGCATCATCGTCGCGCTCGGGGTCGAGGGAGTGCGCGTCGCGCGTGCCCTCGGGGTGACGCTGATCGAGGCCGATCTGTATGGCGCTAGCGTGACCGACTTCGAGCGGGGCTTCGATGATCCGGCGAGCTACGAGCGCGTCGCGGCCAAGGTCCGCGCGGAGTATCTGAGCTTCGCGCAGGTGATTCCGTCCATGGCGCAGGACGTCGCGAAGGGGCGGCCAACCGAGATCGAATTCCTCAATGGCGTCGTCGTGGCCAAGGGGGCGACGTTGGGGCTGGAAACGAAGGTCAGCGCGGCGCTCGTCGAAGCCGTCAAACGGATCGAAGGTACCGGGCACCGGCGCGGTGACGGTGGCCCGGCGATCGAGGCGCTGGCCGCGTTGGCCGCCGGCCTCAGGAATGAAGGCTGACCAGATGAGCCCGACGACATGAGCGTGATCGATCGACCGCCGATCAACCTGCGCCATCTCGACAAGCTCTTTATCGACGGGCGGTGGGTCGTGCCGTCCAGCGACGCGACGATCACCGTGATCGACTCCGCCACCGAAATGCCGGCGTTCACCGTGGCTGAGGCGCAGGCGGCCGACATGGCCCGAGCGGTGGCAGCCGCTCGCCAGGGATTCGACGCCGGGCCGTGGCCCCGCTTGACCCACCAGCAACGTGCCGGGCACCTGCGCGCGATTGCTGCTGCACTACGAGAGCGTAGCGAGCAGATTGGCGGCCTGTGGCCGCGCGAGGCCGGAGTGCTGCACAGCATGGCCCGCGGCGTTGCCGCCGGCGCCGCATGGCGCTTCGACTTCTACGCCTCACTTGCCGACACCTTCCCCTTCGAGGAGGAGATGACGCCGACCGCGGGAGGTGAGTTCGGTCTGCTCGTCCGCGAGCCGGTCGGAGTCGTCGGCGCGATCGTGCCGTGGAACGCGCCGCTGGGACTGATGTCGAGCAAGATCGCGCCCGCACTGCTGGCCGGCTGCACCGTAGTGCTGAAGTTGTCACCCGAGGCGCCCGGCGAGGGCTACGTGCTCGCCGAAATTGCCGAGGACATCGGGCTGCCTGCCGGTGTGCTCAACGTCGTTACCGCCGACCGTGAAGTGTCCGAGCTCCTGGTGCGCAATCCAGACGTCGACAAGATCTCGTTCACCGGGTCGACGGTGGCGGGGCGGCGAATCGCCTCGATCTGCGGCGAGCGCATCGCCCGCTGCACGCTCGAGCTGGGTGGCAAGTCGGCGGCGGTCGTCCTCGACGACATCGATCTCGGGCGCGCCGCCCAGGCAATCGCGTCGGCCGAGTGTTCGATCTCGGGCCAGGTGTGCTCGTCGCTGACGCGAATCGTCGTCTCGCGTCACCGCCACGACGAGCTGGTTGACGCGCTCTCGTCGATCTTCTCGCAAGTACGGGTCGGCGATCCCTTCGACCCCGAATCCCAGATGGGACCGTTGGCCTCCGAGCGCCAGCTGCAGCGCGTCCTGGGCTTTATGAGCACCGGGGTTGAGGAGGGCGCGATCCTGGCAACGGGTGGCGGCCGACCGGCCGAGCACGCACGGGGCTACTTTGTCGAGCCGACCGTGTTCGGCAACGTCGACAACGCTTCGACGATTGCGCGCGAGGAAATCTTCGGCCCGGTACTCAGCGTCATCCCGGCCGCGGACGAGCGCGACGCCGTGCGGATCGCCAACGACACGATCTATGGGCTCAACGCGTCGGTGTTCACCGATGACGTCGAAAGGGCGCGCTCTATGGCCACCAAGCTGCGGTCGGGTACTGTTGGGCACAATGCGTTCCGCACCGACGTCGGAATCGCGTTCGGCGGTTTCAAGCAGTCGGGCATCGGTCGCGAAGGTGGTCGCGAGGGGTTGTACCCGTATCTGGAAACCAAGACCGTCATCCTGGACGGGCGACCGAACCAATACCGGGCTGAATGAGTGCCCTCGACCGTCTATTCGGTCGGCTTGACCCCACCAATTCGTCCTGTTAACCTGCGCCGATGGCTCCCCGGAAGAATACTGCGGCCGCCGTGTCCGGTGAGGCAGACACGACAAGCTATGACCGGAAGCGCCGTGACATCGCCAAGGCGGCCGCCAAGGTGTTCTACAAAAAGGGCTACCTGTCGACCAACGTCGACCAGATCGCGGCCGCCGCCGGTCTGCGGAAACCTTCGCTCTACCACTACTTCAAGAGCAAGAGCGACATCTTATTCGCGATCCACGAGGAATTCATCGACGTCCTTCTCGAGAAGCAGAAGGCCCGGGTCGAGACTGAGCGCAGTGTTCGCGAGTCGCTGACAGACGACATGGCCGACGCGCTCGGCTTGCTCGACAGCCACCATGGCCACCACCGCGTGTTCTACGAGAACTTCGACGAGCTGCCGCGCAATCAGCGCAATACCATCCTGGCCAAGAACCGCGATTACTACGCCGGCATCGAGGACAAGATCGAGCGCGGCATCGCCAACGGCGAACTGCGCGACCTGCCCCCTCGGATGATCGCGCTGGCCATGTTCGGGGCGTGCAACTGGGCCTACCAGTGGTATCACCCCGGCGGAGCGATGACGACCCGTGAGATCGCCGAGATGTTTGCGACCATCTTCTTCGACGGCATCGGCCGCTCCGCAGACTGACGCTACCCCCAACAAGACGGTGACTGTTGGCGCGAAAGACCGCCGACAGTATCGACCGTCCGGACGGTCGAGTATGGTAGCGTGACCCGCCGTGGCGCCTTCGAAGCCGTCGTTGTCGCAGGCGGAGGTGAGAGTTGGGCTGCTGAAGCTGTGCAGGGCACGCACGGGAGATCGGGCCGCGCGGGTGACCGAGGTTCGAGCGGTCGGTGGGCACGCCGGCCTGACACTCGGATTCGACCTGCAGTGGACGCCGGACGGGCGTCCTGCGCGCAATGAGGCACTCATCCTACGGCTTGCACCCCCAGGGGTCCGTGCCGCGGGCCCGGCCGACGTCGTACGCCAGGCGCGGCTGCTGCGCTGCCTGAGCTCGCTCGGCGTACCGGTCCCTCGGGTGCGATGGTCCGGCTCGGACACACGCTATTTCGGCACGCCATTTCATGTCGTCGAGCATGTCCGGGGGCGCACGTTCGGGCTCGACGAGCCCGACGGGACCCGTGGCATGGGTGACGTCCACAAGGTCGGCCGCGATGCGATCCGGCGCCTGGTGGAGCTGCACCGGGTTGATCCGGCCGGCGCCACTTCGGTCTTGGGCGAACCGCTGGACCTGCAGACGGATATCGCTCGCTGGGACCGATTTATCGAGCGCGCGGGAGACCCACAGCTCGTCGTCGACGTCCCCGAACTGCGCTCGAAGCTGCGCACGCGCATCCCGCGGGCGCCGCGCATCGGCATCCTGCACGGTGACTATCAGTGGTCCAACATATTGGTGCGCGACGAGCGGATTGCCGCGATGCTCGATTGGGAACTGGCGGCCCTCGGACCGGTGTGGACCGATCTTGGCTGGTTGTGCCTTTTCAGCGATCCCGAATGTTGGGCACCCCCAATCGTGCTGCCCCCATTGCCCAGTCCGCTCGAACTCGTTTCCGAGTACGCGCGCCAATCCGGCGACGACGTCGACGAGATCGACTGGTACCGCGCCCACGCCGCATACAAATTCGGGATCATCGCCGCACTCAACCTCGGCCTGCACCTGCGCGGCAAACGCCACGATCCGTTCTGGGAAGAGCTCGCCCCATCGGTTCCGCGGATGATCACACACGGGATCGAATTGCTCTCAACTTGAGCCGCACGTTCGTCTGCCATGCATCCCGAAGTTTCGCGGGCACCATCGTGGGGGCGCTTGTCCGGGTTGACTTTCGGGTCTCCCGCGATAGCATCAAGAATGGCTAACTCGACCGAACGGTCGGGCGAAAGTGATACTCTGGAGACAATCGTGAGCTGCCGCAACCGCGTCCGTTTTAAGCTGGTGACATCCTGATGACGTCGACGATCGCCCAGGGCCCCACCGAAGTCCGCCCGCAGGACAGCACGGAATCGACCGACAAAGCGCCGAACCGACCGTTGACGATCGACTGCGACGTCCATCCGACGCCGCACGACTTCAACGAGTTTCTGAGCTACGTCCCCGAGCCGTGGCGCAGCCGCGAGGCGATGGCCTACAGCACCCGCGGCGAAGGCACCTCCTACAGCTACTACGTCCCGGGCGGTTCGACCCGCAAGGAAGCGATCCCGAAAACCGGCGGTCCGGCGGCGTCTGACCCGTATCTGACCGCCGAGCAGCTGCTCGAGGGAATCGGCGTGGATATCGCGATCCTGTTGTCGCTCGTCGCTCGACCCGTTGCCAACCCGGTGCACGAATCGGCGTTGTCCGAGGGTTCCAACAGATGGCTGCAGGAGCGCTGGCTGCACGGTGAGTTCGGCGACCGGTATCGCGGCGCGATCCGCGTCTGCGCCGACGCACCGGATCGCGCTGTCGCCGAGATCGCGCGCGCACACGACGCCTCCGACCGGTTCAACTCGGTGCTCGTGGTACCCAACGTGCTGCGGCCGCTCGGCCACGAGCCGTACATGCCGATTTATGCGGCTGCCGCCGAGCGGGGCCTTCCGGTCGTCATGCACCTGACCCGGCCCGCCGGGATGGCGCTCGGCACCCCCGTGGGGTTCCCGCAGCACTTCGTTGAAGTGCAGCCGATGTACTCGCTTCTATACGCCACCCACCTGGTGAGCATGGTCTTCAACGGGGTCTTCGAGCGCTTCCCGCAGCTGCGGGTCGTCTATGTCGAGGGGGGCATCGCCTGGGTGCCTGCCCTCATGCGCCGGATGGATCGCAACTGGGAGGGCCTGCGTTCCGAGGTGCCATGGCTAAAAAAACCGCCGTCAGAGTATGTCGCCGAGCAGGCGTTCTTCACCACCCAGCCGATCGAGGAGCCTCTCGAGGGACCGGCTGCGCTGATGGAGGCGTTCGCCGGGGCCGAGCACCTGCTGGCCCGCAACATTCTCTTCTCCACTGACTATCCCCACTGGGACGCCGACGAACCCCGATGGGTGCTGCGCCAATTCCCCGCCGAATACCACGGTGCGATCCGCGGCGGCAGCGCACGCGGACTCTACAAACTGTGAGCGCGCCAGCCGGGCCCCGCGTTGAGCACTTCGACTGCGGTCCGCTCGCCGATCTCGAAGACGGGAAAATGACGCTCGTCGACGGCCCAGATGGCAGCGTTGGGCTGTTCAGGCGCGGAGAAACCGTGTACGCGCTGCGCAACTGGTGCCCACACAACGGCGCACCCGTGTGCTTGGGCCCCGTGACGGGCACCAACGTGACCAAGGGTGGACACAAGGTCGAGCATATCCGTGACGGCGAGATCCTCAGGTGCCCATGGCACAAATGGGAGTTCGAGCTCGCGACGGGACTCTCCATCACCAAGCCCGTCAGGAAGGTGCAGTCTTACCGGGTCGTCATCGAGAACGACCGGGTCTACTTGGCTATCAGACGCCTCAGAAAGCGAAAAGATGTCGATCCGACCCACGATTGATTGCGTCGTCCACCCATGGCCGGGTGACTCTGAGGACATCCGCGAGTTCCTGCCTGCGCGCTGGGACGGGCAGCCGATCCCAAAGATCGGACGCTACTTCTACCCACCGTCCATCCCGGAGTGGACGCCGATCGGGGATGGCGACGCACGCCCGGCGACGTCAAGCCCCGAGCTGCTCGCCGAGTCCTGGGATGCGTCGGTCGCGACGGACGGCGCGATCCTTGTCCCGCTGACCCGTGGACTGATCCCGGAGCCAGACCTCGGGCCCGCCGTGTGCCGGGCGACCAACGAATGGCTGCGCGCCAACTGGCTGGACCACCCGGCGTTACGCGACCGCGTAGCCGGCGCGGTGCGGATCGACCCCGAGGACGCCGACGCCGCGGTCGCCGAGCTGGAGCGAGTCGCCGGCGATCCGCACTTCGTGACGGTCGCGGTTCCCCTACAGGGCCGCGAACCCTACGGTTCGCGGCGCTACCTGCCGGTCTGGCAGAAGGCCGCTGAGCTCGGGTTCACCGTGACGATCCAGGCCGACGGCGGCTGCGGGATCAACCAATTCCCGACCATGGCCGGATACTGCGACCACTATGTGGAGTACAACTCGCTGTTGCCGTGGACCGCGGCGATGGTCCACCTGGCGAGCTTCGTCGGCGGCGGTGTGTTCGAAAGCATCCCCGAACTGCGGGTCGTGTTCCTCGACGGCGGCGCGGACGTCGTGTTCCCGTTCATGTGGCGGATGGACAAGCCTTGGCGCGGCGTCCGCTATCAGGTGCCGTGGATCGAAAAGCACCCGACCGAGTACCTCGTTGACCACGTGCGTTTCTGTGTCCAGCGCGCCGAGGGGGCCGCGCTTCCGGCGACCAGCCTCACGTCGCTGGCGACCGAGCTGACGGTGTACGGCAGCCGCTTTCCGCACTGGGACGCCATCACCCCCGCAGAGGCCCGTGCGGGCTTGGATGCCGACGCCGCCGAAAAGTTGCTGACCGGCGCCGCGGACTTCTACGGAGGCCGTTTTGCCCGGTGGGCCGGGGGGCTTGCGGCCCGGCCCGGGCTGTCGGTGAGTTAGTGGCCGACACTGACGCCATGCCCACGGCTGCGCCGAATTCCGGCCTTGCGGGGCGGGTGGCGATCGTGACCGGCGGCAGCCGCGGGCTCGGGCGCGCGATCGGGTTCGGGCTGGCGCGAGCCGGTGCCGACGTCGTGATCACCAGCCGTCGCATCGAAAGCTGTCGCGAGACCGCCGAGGCGATCGCTGCGGAAACCGGACGCAAGGCGCTGCCGGTGGCGTGCCATGTCGGGGACTGGGGCCAGATCGACGAACTGCTGGCCCAGACCGAGAACGTGTTCGGTCGTATCGACATTCTCGTCAACAATGCGGGCCTGTCGCCGACCTACTCGTCTGCTGCATCGGTCTCCGAGGAGCTGTTCGACAAGGTAATTGCGGTCAACCTCAAAGGGCCGTTTCGGTTGATGGCGCTTGTCGCCGACCGGATGGGCCGCAGTGGGGGAGGGGCGATCGTCAACGTCAGCAGTGTCGCCGCGGTATGGCCGCGGGGCGACGCGATGCCATATGGCGCGGCCAAGGCGGGGCTGAACAACCTGACGACGGCGTTCGCCCACGCCTACGGCCCCCAGGTACGCGTCAACGCCGTCCAGCCGGGTGCGTTCTTCACCGACGTAGCCAAACATTGGGACATGGAAGCCTTCGCCCGGCACAAAAAGGGGATCGCCCTACGGCGCGGCGGCGAGCCCGACGAGATCGTCGGCGCCGTGCTGTATCTGGCCAGCGACGCCTCCAGTTACACCACCGGGGTGACCATCCCCGTCGACGGCGGCTACTGGCAGCCGTTCGAGCTCGCCGCCCGGCCGGACGCGTGAGCCGACTCGCCGGCGGTTCGCATCCGGTCGGCGTTCCTTCGATCGGCGTGCGCCTCCCGACGCTCGACGCCGAGAACCCGACAGGCCGCGGGCTGCGATCGCTCGCGCAGCGCGCCGAGCAGCTCGGATTCGATTCGCTCTGGTTGCTCGACCATCTGCTGCCGTCGCGCTACGTATTCGACTCGGCCACTTATGATCCGATGACCACGATCCCGTTCCTGGCGGGCTGCACGCAGCGCATCAAACTCGGCACCTCGGTCCTGGTTGTTCCGCTGCGCCACCGACTCTGGCTGCTCAAACAATTGGGCACGCTCTCCGCGCTGGCCGGCGAGCGGATTCTCCTCGGTGTCGGAGTGGGCTACGACGAACGCGAATTCACCGCTGCAGGTGCCGACCGGCGCATGCGTGGCCGCGCCCTCGACGATGTCCTAGAGGCGCTGACCGCAGCGCGGCGTGACGGCTTCCTCACCTACGACGGCTATCCCGTCTCGCCGCCGCCATGTTCGTGGGGCGCGATTCTGGCCGGCGGCGGCGGCAGCCTTACGGTGGAAGACGGTGACGAGCCCGTTCGCATGTCCGAGCGCGTCCTGACCCGCATTGCGCGAGCCGATGGCTGGCTGGCGCGCTCCAGCTCTCCGACCAGTGTGCTCGACGACGATCGCCAAGCGATTGCCGCGCGGCGGGACGAACTTGGCCTCGATCCACATTTCACCCTCGTGCGGGCGACCTTTGTGCACGTCTCGCTCGCAACGCACCGCGAGGACGCGCTGGCCGAACAGGTCAGCGCGATGCGGCTACTCGGCTGGGAAGGCACCGCAGCGGACTTCGCCGGCATCTATCCGGCCGGGACAATCGCGGAAATCGCCGAATGGCTAAAGTCCGACGTCGCGATCGGAGTCGACCATTTCATCCTGCATCCGGTGGGGGATGCCTCAGAGCAGCTTGAGCGTCTCGCCCAGCACATCATGCCCGCGCTTCGTTCGACCCGAGAGACGGGTTAGTCGGACTGCTGCAGCCCCTCACGCATCTGGCGCAACCGGCTCGTCAGGGGAGCGGGATTGCCCTCCGACCACGTGACCCGCAGGCGTCGATGGGCGATGCGCCAACCCTCAGGCGTCCGCACGAGAGAGTCTTCGTAGCGTCCGCCGATGACGTAGCGCTCGCCCGCGGGGGCGCCCCGGGCGATGTGCTGGGCCTGCAGATCGCAAACCGACTCGGCCCGGTCGCCGTCAATCATGCACCGCGGGTTGGCAATCAGATGTTGGGTGACGTCAAACCCCGACAGCACGCCCTCTGCGAAGGCGATGATCGAATCGATCCCGGTGAGCGTGGCGCCGACCTCGCACACGGCGTCTTCGGTAAAGCAGGTTCGCAGGAGCTGCGAGTCGCGATCGTCCAGTGCGTGCGCATACCGGAACAGCGCATCGTGGATGGCGAGTCGATCAGCGACATCATCGGCGGGCATCACTCGCCGAGCCTGGGCAGCACTTTGGACTCGAAGAGCTCGAGCGACTCCCAGCCCAGAGCCGGCGGCATGCCACCCATCAGCGGCTTGAACATCGCCCCCCCGCGCTCGGTGACGGCCTTCACCGCGTCGTCGGGCGTGACCACCTCGTACATGCCCGGCGCGCGCAATTGGTCGGGGTCGGAAATCGGAAAGTAGGGCGATGAACTGTTGGTGGCCGCCCAACGGCCATACTCGTTCATTTCGTACATCGCGTGCTTCGCGATGGTGGCCCACGCTTTCTCGGGGTCTTCGGCGATGTGAAAGAACAACACCATTCGGGCACGGTTGTCCGCTTGCGGCGCCGCCGCCTTGCCCAATCTCTCGCACTCGGCGATGTAGAGCTCGTACAACTCGGGGTGCATCGGCTCGTACCCGTCGGCGAACCGCGCCGCCCGCACCGCGGTGGCCGGTGCCGAGCCGCCGAGATAGATTGGCGGAGAAGGATTCTGCGCCGGCCGCGGCAGGATGCGCACCGTCTTGCCGCGAAATTCGAAGGGCTCGCCGGTCCAGGCCCGCTTTACCGCTTGCAGCGCCTCCTCCATCAGCGACGGGCGCTTCTTGATGTCCAGCCCGAACTGCTCGTATTCCTCGACCCGGTAACCGGCGCCCACGGTGAACAGCGTTCGGCCGTTGGAGATCAAGTCGAGCACCGCCGCGTCCTCGGCGAAGCGCAGTGGGTGATAAAGCGGCAGGAGCGCGACATTGGTGCGGATTTTGAGATTCTCGGTAGCCGCGGCGATCCCCGCGCCCAAGATGAGCGGCGACGGCAGGTAACCGTCGTTGGAGGCATGGTGCTCCAGCAAGTTCACGTCTCGGAAGCCCAGCTTGTCGGCCCACGCCGACATCTCGATCGCGGCCCGGTACAGCTCAGTTGCCGGGGCACCGAATTCCGGGGCCCGCATATCGAAGAGAAGAGAAAGCGTGTACTCGGCGGGGCTTCCCATGCAGGGATCGTAGTCCAATTGTTGAATAGATCTAGAAAAACCGACCTTCCCGTCGCAGGATTCGGTTAGGTTGCCAGGAGCTCGCGGTGCGATCCGATCGGCCAAGGAGGCTGGGGTGAATACGTCGATGAACCGCGTCTGCATATGGTTGGGTCCGATCGGGACGGCGATTATGTTGGCCGGGCTCGTGATCGCGGGCCTGGCGGTGCCACCGCCGCCAGATGCGCCGGTGACCTTCTACACCGATCACCGCCAGGCGATGCAGACAGGGCTGATGATTGCCATGGTCGGAGGCGCGCTGTACCTGCCGTGGATGGCGATGCTGGCTCGGTCGTTCAAGCTGGCTGAGGGGGACCGCTCGGGTTTCGCCTACCTCCAGTTGGCGTTCGGAGTGATCTTCACGGTTCTGGTGGAGTTTCCCTACCTGTTGCTGCAAGTTGCGATCTACCGGCCCGGCACCCCGGCGGCGGTGGTCCAGGGCTTCGTCGACACAGCCTGGGTGATGGCGGCCGGGTTCGGTTACACCCACTTCATCGCGTTGCTGGTGACCGGCATCTACATCGTTCGTGAGCATCACGCACTCGAGGTATTCCCGAGTTGGCTCGGATGGTTGAACATCGTCTGTGCGCTGTTGTGTATGCCCTCATTCTTCGCGGGAGCCGTCAGGTCGGGTGTGCTGGCCTGGAACGGCTTCGTGGCGTTCGGGTTTCCGTCGGTGTCCTTCTTTCCGTGGTACGTCGCGTGGACATATGTGCTGCTCCGCCAGGATCGTCGCGTGTCGGTGGCAGCGAGCGCAGTGACCACGGCGGTCTGACCGCCTTATTGATGGGAACTAGATAAACAGGTCGAGAACGTGATGAATCGCATCTGCATCTAGGTGGGGATGGTCGTCGCCATGTTCGGAGGCGCGCTCCATGGGCCGTGGTTGGCGATGTTGGCGCGTGCGGCCAAACTGGCCGACCAGGGCCGGTCGGGGTTCGCCAACTTTCAGATCGTGTTCGGCGTTTTCTTGATGATCGCGACGTTAGTGCCGTTCTACCTGCTAGAAGTCGCTGTGTTTCGGCCCGGCGCCCCGCACGAGGTGGTCCAGGCGTTCGTCGATGCGGCGTGGATCATGGCGTTGGGATTCGTGTACGTCCACGCCTCGGCCGTCCTTCTGACCGGCGTGTACATCGTGCGTGAGTGCCGCGCCTCAGAGATTCTCCCCCGCTGGCTCGGGTGGTTGAACGTCGTTGTGGCGCTGCTGAGCGCGCCTGGGTTGTTCGCCGGCACCGCCACGAGCGGGGTGCTGACCTGGAACGGCATCGTGGCGTTCGGAATACCGTCTGTCGCATTTTTCCCGTGGCTCCTCGGGTGGACCTACGTGCTGCTGCGCATCGAACGGCTTGCGGTGCAGTGCCGGACAAGGGCTCCTGTCAGCCATTGCGCGAAAAGTCGATCGCAACGCGGGCGGACTCGCCGCGGTGAATCAATTCGATGCCCTCATTGATCTCTTCGAGCGCAATGGTGTGGGATACGACGTCATCGAGACTGATCTTGCCGTCGACATACCAGTCGACGTAGCGCGCCGCGTCCTCGACTGTCGAGCTTCCCATCTGCGAGCGCCGCCAGGTGCGGTTGCGAAGCGTGTTGAGCGAGATGCCCAGCGGCGCGCTCTCGGGAATCATGCCGACCGACACCACCTGTCCCCAGCCGACACTGACGCAGGCGAAGGCCTGCTTGGTCAGCTCGACGCTTCCGACGCACTCCAGGGCATGGTCAGCCCCGACGCCGGTCAGCTCGATGATGCGCGCCACGGCGTCGACCTCTGCGGCGTTGATGAAGTCGGTGGCGCCGAACCGCCTCGAGATCTCCTCTTTTGCCGGATTGATGTCGACGGCGATGATGCGGCTCGCCCCGGCCAGCGCCGCGCCCTGAATCGCGGCCGCTCCGACGCCACCGGCGCCGAAAATGACGACCGAATCGCCCGGGCCGATTTTGGCCGTGAGCAGCGCGGAGCCAAGGCCAGTGGTGACGCCGCACCCGATGCAGCAGGTGGGAATCGCCGGCGGCGCGTCACTGACCTTAGCGATCTGGTCGTCGCGCAAGACGCTGTACTCCGAGAACGCGCCGACGCCGAAGAAGTCGGCGATCGACTGTCCGTCGAACGAGAAGCGCGTCATCTGCGGGTCGCGGAACGTGCGCTGGAATTCGGCGCAGAAGTTCGTCCGTCCGGAGCGACAGTAGGCGCAGTTCCCGCAGTGCGGGATCACGAACGGCACCACGCGATCTCCGGGCGCGAACCTCGTCACCGCGCTTCCGCAAGAGACGACGCGAGCGATCCCCTCGTGCCCGAAGATGACGGGGAAGGCATGGGGGAACGCGCCGGAGGCGAAGTTCAGGTCGGTGTGGCAGATGCCGGCCGCCTCGAACTTGACCATCACCTCGTGCTCGCCGGGGGCGGCGACATCGACGGTCACGACCGCGAGCTCGGCTCCCGGAGCGAATGCCACGGCGGCGCGCGACGTCACCGCCGCGGATGCGCCGCTGTGCTGTTCGGCGGCTTTCTGCCCCTGCATCTCGGACTCCCTCGTCGTCACCTGGGGCATGATCCCGCCCCCGCACGGGCGACCGGTGGCCGCCGCCTTCATGTTATGTTAGACCGACCAGACGGTCGAATACGTTCGAAACAAGTAGGGCGCTGCGTGCACACGGGGCGAGAGCCCGGCGCCATCGGCAGCGCACTTGAGGAGACAGAGATCATGGTGTCAAGCAGCACCGCAGCACGGAACGGTGAGCAGCCCCCAACCGATCGTGACGCCGACGTGGTCGTCATCGGGGCGGGTTTTGCCGGCCTGTATGCCCTATATCGGTTGCGCGGAATGGGTCTGTCAGTAGTCGTGCTCGACGCAGCCGATGAGATCGGCGGCACGTGGTATGTGAACCGGTATCCGGGCTGTCGATGCGATGTGGAGAGCTTCGCATACTCCTACTCGTTCTCCCCCGAACTGGAACAGGAATGGGAGTGGACGGAACGCTACGCCACCCAACCCGAGATATTGAGATACATCCACCATGTCGCCGAGCGGTTCGACCTTCGTCGCGACATACAACTGAACACGCGAGTGCGCTCGGCGACGTGGGATCAAGATGGCGTGCGTTGGCGCCTTACCACCGAGCAGGGCAACCGCTGGACGGCACGATTCCTCGTTACTGCTGTTGGCTGCATCTCAGCGCCGAAGTTGCCAGACATCGAAGGTCTCGACAGCTTCACCGGTGATCGCTACCACACCGCCGAATGGCCGCACGAGGGAGTGGATTTCACCGGTAAGCGGGTCGCTGTCATCGGGACCGGATCGTCGGGCGTGCAAGTGATTCCGATCATCGCGCAGCAGGCAGCGCAGCTCACCGTCTTCCAGCGCACGCCGGTATTCACGATCCCGGCACGCAACCGCCCGTACACCGAGAGCGAGCGCGCAGAGATGAAGTCGCGCTACCAGCAATACCGGGAGGAGTCGCGGTGGACGACCTTCGGGACCGCCGGTCACACGCCAACCGTCGCGGCACTCGAGGTCGATGAGGAGACGCGCCGCAACACTTACGAGCGCGCCTGGCAGGTAGGCCGGGTCAACGAATTGCTAGGCGCCTTCACCGATCTCATGGTCAGCAAGGACGCCAACGAAACCGCAGCCGAGTTCGTCCGCGAAAAGATTCGCACGATCGTGAAGAACCCCGACGTCGCCGCGTCGCTGACGCCGACAAATTACCCGTTCGGTGCCAAACGGCCGTGCATGGACACGAACTATTACGAGACCTTCAACCGGCCCAACGTATCGCTCGTCGACTTGCGCAAGGAACCGATGGCGTGCGTCGTGCCCAACGGCATCCGCACGTCCAAGGCCGACTACCAATTCGACACCCTCGTGCTGGCCATCGGGTTCGACACGTTCACGGGCGCGCTGCTTCGGATGGACATACGCGGCCGGGACGGCGTCTCCCTGAGGGAGCACTGGGCCGAGGGGGCGCGTTCGTATCTTGGGCTCGCTGTCGCCGGCTTCCCGAACATGTTCACGATCACCGGTCCCGGCAGCCCCTCGGTGCTCAGCAACACCATCGTCTCGATCGAACAGCACGTCGACTGGATCGCCGCCTGCATCGGTCATCTCCGCGAGCACTCGATCACCACGATCGAGGCCCAGCCCGACGCCGAGGACAGCTGGGTGAGGCTGGTCAGCAAGTTCGCGGACAAGACGCTGATGACCGAGGCGGATTCGTGGTACCTGGGTGCCAACGTCCCGGGCAAACCCCGGGTCTTCATGGCCTACCTGGCGGGAGTCGGTAACTACCGAAAGACCTGCGACAGGGTCGCCGAAAACAACTACGAGGGATTCACCTTGACGCCGGCGGGAGCGGCTCTCTACGCATGAAATCTTGACGGCTCGAGGATGCGCCGACCGAAGGGACTGGATACGTGCGAGGACTGACTAGCGGGTTTCCGCTGAGTGACGCCCAGCGCGCGATGCTCGACGAGCTCAAGGCCTACCTGGACGAGAACTTTCCGGACGACCGCGCAGTCGCCGCCGACCTGACGGCGGAGTGGGCCAGCGACGAAGAATACGAGTGGCTGCATCAGTTCAATCGCCGGCTTGCCGAAGATGGCTGGCTGATCCCGCACTGGCCGATCGAGTGGGGCGGCCGCGGCCTGACCGACGTCGATCAGATGCTGATCCGCGAGGAACTGGCCTATCGGCGCATTCCGCTGATCAACGTCAACGGTCTGGACATGTTGGCGCCGATTCTGCTGCGCTTTGGTACCGAGGAGCAAAAGCAGCGCCACCTTCCCGGCATCGCTGCGGTGGAAACGATGTGGTGCCAAGGTTTTTCGGAGCCCGAGGCAGGGTCGGATCTGACCTCACTGCGCACGACGGCGGTCCGCAATGGCGACCATTACGTCGTCAACGGCAGCAAGGTCTGGACGGGTCACGCGATGCGGTCGACGTGGATGATCCTGTTGTGCCGCACTGACGAGGGCTCGAAGGGCAGCCGCGGCCTGAGTCTGCTGTTGGTCGACATGGCCAACACCCCCGGTGTGGAGATGACACCGACGGTCGCGATGACCGGCGCCGTGACGTTCTGCCAAGAATTTTTCGTCGACGCGAAGGTGCCTGTCGAGAACATCGTCGGCGCCGAGAACGAGGGCTGGGCGGCATCGCGGGCGCTGCTGGAGCACGAGCGCGGGGGCCCGGGCGTGGCGGCCAAGCTGCGGCGAATGCTTGACGATCTACTCGACCTTGTCGCCGAGGCTCCAGAGGAGGAGTTCGACGCAGATGTGGTCCGGCTTGGCGGCCTCATCGAGAAGGTCGAGGGCGCGCGGGCCATGGCTTACGAGATGGCCGAAGCCAGGACCCGCGCTGAACTGTCGCCCCATATGCCCTCGGTATTCAAGCTCTTCAGCTCTGCGCTGGGTGTCGAGCTGTCCGAGGTAGGTGTCGATCTGCTTGGTCTGGACGCCCCGGCGCATCGGCCCGACATCGGCGCTTGGACACATTGGGACGACTACCTCTACTCGTTTCTCATGCCGATCGCGGGCGGCAGCAACGAGATTCAGCACGAGATCATCGCGTCGAGCTTCCTCGGGGTCGGCCGCAAATGACGTCCCGAGTCGACTACCTCGCTGGTTTCCACTGTGTGGTCCTTGGCCATGGCACGGTCGCCCGCACGGCGTACGAAACGCTCGTCAGTCTTGGCGCCGATGTCGCCACCGTCAGCTATGTGGCCGACGACGCGGACATCGTCATCTGCGACCGCGTCGCCGAGGGGACCGACGAGCTATACCTCTCGCAGGTTGCCCATTGGGTTGAGCATCGTCCCGCGGGCCGCCCTGGGACGTGGGTCACCGTCTCGGCCTTCGGGCTTGACGGCCCGGCTGGCGGTTTGCCGGGCTCCGACCTGGTCTGTGCGGCGGCCGGCGGCATGCTGGCGGCGCTCACCGACGGCGATGGTCGGTTCCATCAGATGCCGGGTGAGCAGGCGCTGCAGGCGACGGGGCTGTTGGCCGTTCTCTCTGCGCTGCATGGAATTTCGCTGAGCCGCCGCGACGGGATCGCTGTGCACCTGGACCTATCCGCCCAGGAGGCCACTGCGTTCTCCTCCGTGCAGCAAGAACTCGCCCACATCTTGTATCGATGCGGTGGTGCCGGCGGTGCGGCCCGCTATTCGGCGCCCGCAGGCGTATTCGAATGCGCGGACGGGTTGATCAACATCATTGTCATCGACGACCACCAGTTCGCTCGTGTCGCCGAGGTCGTCGGGCAACCGGAGTGGATCACTCTGTATCCGACGCTTCCCGACCGAGTCGCCAACGGGGACACCATCAATTCGGTGGTGCAACAGTGGCTGGCTACTCGGCCCAAGGTCGAGTGTGAACGACTGATGCAGGCCAACGGGGTTCCGGCGACCGCCGTGCGCACCATCGCCGAGGTCAACACCTCCGACCAATTCCAGGAGCGGGACTGGACGGCCCGATCCGGCGGATGCGACTCCGCCGTCTCGCCGGTCCCTGCCGTCATAGCCCGTCACCCGGCCCCCTCCCCGCCGGGCGAAAAGCCAGCCGAGCCCACCCTGGATGACCTGCGGGTGGTCGAGGTCACCAATGTGCTCGCCGGTCCACTCAGTGGCTCCATCTTGGGAGCGATGGGCGCGAAGGTGGTGCGACTCGAGGATCAGGCCCGACTCGACGTGTACCGACGCAACGGCCCCTTCGCCGGCGGTGAGGTCGGCCTCGAGCGCGCGGCGTATTTCATGTGTGCGAACTATTGCAAACAGAGCGTCACTGAGGGCGTCGGTGAGGATCCGGAGATTGCTCGACTGGCACTTGGCTGGGCGAATGTGCTGATCGAGAACGTCGGCGCGAGCCGGCTGGCCCGTCTCGGGACCGGTCCGGTAACGGTGGGCGGCGGAGCCGGCGGCATGGCGGCGTCGATCTCGGGCTACGGCCGCAGCGGCCCGCATGCGGACTTCCGGGGCTATGCACCCAACGTGCACGCGTACGCGGGACTTACCGAGGCGATCCACGAGGCAGTGGGATCCAGGGTCTACCTGATCGGCGCGCTCGCCGATTATGCCGCAGCGATCTGGGTGGCCACGCTAGCCGCTGCCTGGTATCTCGGCGGTGCGCATGACGAACAGCACGTTGACCTTTCGATGGCCGAGGCGGTCGCCGTCAAACTGCGCCACCCGCACCGCGAGGTTGGCAAAGTGACCCAGAGTCTGCTTATGGAAACCGCAGACGGCCGCACCGTCGCGGTTTCGTTCTCCGCGGGCGATGGCGGGTGCGTCGCGCGCGCTCTCGGGCGGCAGGCTTCCGACGCCGACGTGGCGTCGCTCGTGAAACGCGCCCTCAGCGAGGATCCCGAGGCCGCGGTCTCGTCGCTGCAAAAGGCCGGGATCGCCGCGTACTTCGTACGGTTGACCGCAGACGTGGTGACGGACCCGCAACTGCGTGCACGCCAATTCTTTTTGCCCGTCGACCATCCAGTGGTTGGCCCGGCCGAAATCATCACCCTGCCGTGGAAGGTGGCGGGCTGCGCGCGCACCGGCTACCGGTCAGCCCCACTGCTGGGCGCGGACGACGCCGGGGCGCGCGAAGCGTTCGCCGTGTACAACGCAGCCGGTTCCCGACAAGGGGTGACGAGTTGACGACGAACATCGCGCATGGCTATCGCGAAAGCGACGAGCGGCGAGAGTTCCGCGCGTCCACCAGCGGAGCGCTGTCCCGGATATGGCGAAACGACGCACTGCGCGACTTTCCCGATACCGCGGAAAGCAAACTGGCCGAGCTCAACTCGGATATCCACCGCAACCTAGCCCTCGGCGGAATCCTCGTGGCCGAAGAGCATGGCGGCCTTGGTGCAACCCCCGAATTTGCGACGGTCGCCGCCGAGGAACTGGGCGCGGGGCTGGCCCCCTATGATCTCCTTGGCGCCTGCATGACGGCACATGTGCTTAACAGCGCCCCGGTTCCGGACCGTGACCTTTGGTTGCGGCGCATCGCCGAAGAGCCTCGTCCGTTCGTGTTCGCGTGGCCGGGGAAGGACTCGTCGTGGAACATCCGCGACCTGACGCCGGCCTCGGTGATACGCGAAACCGCGTGGGCTCGGCTCACCTATGTGCCCGGTCTGGTGGGCGAACCGTTCCTCGCGGTGCCTGCGCGACGGGATGACGAGTTCGGCGTCACGCTGATCGATTGGGCTGCAGCCGTTGACCGGATCTCTGTGACTGAGGTTGCATGCGCGGACACCTTGCGGGCGATCGGGCACCTAGTGCTCGACGGCGTCGAATGCACGTTCCTAGCCGTCCCCGAACGCGCTTTTACCGAGGCGCTGATGCTCGGGGCGATCTTGCTCTCGGCTGAGATGGTTGGCGCGGCGCGTACGTGCATCGAGCGCATGGTCGAATATGGATTGTTGCGGCGACAGTTCGGTCAGCCGATCATTACTTTCCAAGCCCTCAAGCACGCCGTCGTGGATGCCGCCGTTGATTTCGAGCGGGCGCGGGCGAGCGTCTACCGTGCCGCTCGACGAGCCGACGCGACCTCCGTCGACGTTCCGGATGGCGATCTGGGCGAGGCTCTCATGTTCGCCAGGATCGCCAAGGCGTCGGCCGGCACCGCGCTGCGATCGGCGGCTAAGTTGTCTATTCAGCTTCATGGTGGGACCGGCTTTACCTGGGAGAATCTGTCACACCGGTATCTGAAGAAGTGGGTAACGGCTAACGAGCTTTTCGGCTCTGCAGACGCACAACGCCGATTGATCTACGCACAGGCTCAGTCCGGAGCTCGGTAGCAGCTCGTCTGCGCAACTGAACTTTCCACTTGACACACACCTGCGGGCGTACCGAACCCCCTGGGGGCGTGGGCGTTTCGCCCCCTGTGGCGCTAGCCGCAGTGTCGACCTCGTTCGTCGCTGCGGAGTCGACTGCTCAGGCCAAATTCCTTGACAAGGATTATCTATGGTGATTAAGATCACTAATCTACGGTGTTTAAATTAATCCTGTAGGGGCAGCGACGGCACATCAGTGGCGAATGTGTGATGTCCTCGCGAGCCTCACAAGTCGGCTTGGCAACCGGTTATCTATGGAGGACAGATTCGATGCTTCGGGTAGTGCAGTGGGCGACTGGTTTCGTTGGAAAGTTCTCCCTAACCGCGATGATCGAGGATCCGGATCTTGAGGTGGTCGGGGCGCGCGTGTACAGCGACGACAAGCATGGTAAGGACGTGGGAGAGATCTGCGGCCTCGATCCGATCGGCGTCAAGGCAACCAAGAACCGCGATGAGATCCTGGGGCTCGACGCGGACTGCGTCGTCTACATGGCTGATGCCGAGACCAATCCCATGGCCGGCCTTGACGACATCTGCGACATCCTGGCGTCGGGCAAGAATGTGGTGTCTACCGCGGTGTCGCCTCTGATCTATCCGGCCGTCATGGGCCCGGAAGCCGTGGAGCGCATGGAAAAGGCCTGTGCCCAAGGTAATTCAAGCTTTCACGGCACCGGATTCAACCCCGGCTGGGCATCGGGGGTGCTGCCACTATCGATGTTGTCCTGTATCTACCGGCTGGACTCCATCCGGTACCAGGAGATTCTCAACTATGCCCACTGGGACAATGCCGAAATGTTGTTCAACAACATGGGTTTCGGGCAGGGGCCCGATTACGAGGCCCTGTGGACCAGGCCCGAGGTCATGGGGGCTTTTTTCCATGCGCCGCTCTCGCTCATCGCCGCCGGCATCGACGCCACCATCGACAAGTTCGTGTACGACCGGCAGACTTGGCTGGCCAAGGAGGATTTCGATATCGCGGCGGGGACGATCAAGGCGGGGACCGTAGCCGCGATGAAGTTCTCGGCGACGGCCGTCGTCAACGGCAAGCCGATGATCACCGGAGAGCACGTCACGCGGCTGCGGGCGGACGCTGCTCCGGAGTGGCCGGACGGACGAGGCTTCAAATTGATGGTCGAGGGCTCCCCGTCGTTGATGGTGGAGGCCAAGATCGACATCCACGGCGACGATGAAGCCAATCAGGCCTGCCTGGCCACGGCCATGCACGCCGTGCATTCGATCGCCCCGGTGTGCGCGGCCGAGCCGGGAATCAGGACGATCCTCGACTTCCCGATGGTCGTCGGCCGTCACGTGGCCGACGCGCCGACCCGCCCGCTGGCACGCCGGGATTAATCCGCGGGCACACAACCGTCTTGACACTCTAGAGGAGCAAAGGTGCTGAAGGGCAAGAAGATTCTGGTGACCGGCGGAACCGGGCAGATCGCGGGCCCCATCGTTGAGGATTTCGCCAGGGAGAACGAGGTGTGGTGCGCTGCGCGGTTCAGCGACCCGGCGCGCAAGGCCGAGCTCGAGGGCATGGGCGTCCACACCTGCACGTGGGACATGAGTGACGGGGACACGTCGGTTCTGCCAAGAGATTTCAGCCACGTCGTCCACTCGGCCATCTATCCGGCCGTCGAACATGAAGACTCGATCCACCGTAACGCCGAGTCCTCCGGCCTGCTCATGAAGCATTGCGAAACCGCGGAAGCATTCCTGTTCGTCTCAAGCTTCTGCATGTACTTGCAGCACGAGGACCATCCCAACCACGCGTACTCCGAAACGGACAAACTCGGCGGATCGGCCAGTTACAACGACTCCTATGCAGTCGGCAAGCTCGCGGCCGAGGGCGCGGTCCGGTCGGCATGCCGGATCCTCAATCTGCCGACGACCATCGCGAGAATGAACGTCGGATACAGCTGGACCGGACATGGCGGCTTGCCGGTGGCGTACTACTACCTCATGTCCCAGGGCCAACCGGTGCCGGTTCCCGTGGGTTCGTCGAACATGAGCTCGCCGATCGCGGGCGAGGACATCGCTCGCCAGGCTCACCTATTGCTCGAAGCGGCCACCGTTCCGGCGACGATCGTCAATTGGGCCGGCGACGAAGCGGTTTCGGATCGTGAAATCTGCGACTACGTCGCCGAGCTGACGGGTGTGACCGCGACCTACGTGGAAAGCCCGATCAGCTTCGACAGCTTCATTTCGGACAATACCCGTCGGGAGAAGCTCATCGGCAAATGCGAAGTCCACTGGCGCGACGGCATTCGCGACACGTTCAAGCGGCGGGGCATCCTCACCTAGCGAGAAGCCGCTCTTTCAACGGCGGAAGTCCGATGGATGACATCGAGGCGATCAAACGTTTGAAGGCCAGGTACTGCCGCCTGATGGACACCAAGGAGTGGAACGGCTACCGCGAACTGTTCACCGACGACGTCACGGTCAACCTCGAATCCGCGGGCGAAGCGGTACCCGGTCAGGATCAGGAGTCGACGGAAGCGGTTGGGGCGGTGATCGCTGGGGCCGATGCATTTCTCGCCATGCTGGTGCCCACGCTCGGCGAGGTGGTCACTGTCCACCAGTGCCACACCCCTGAGATCGATCTGCTGTCGCCGTCAACGGCGACGGGCATCTGGGCGATGGAGGATTTACTGCGCTTCCCGGATGGCACCGAGCTGCATGGCTTTGGGCATTACCACGAGACGTATGAAAAGCACGGCGACGACTGGCTCATCAAGTCGACCAGGCTTACTCGTCTACGCACGGACGTTGTTCCTGGTTCTTGAGCCGCGGCGCCGGTCGACGTGGGGTCGCGCGGCGACGTCAGATCGCGGAGTAGCCGCCGTCGACGACGAGCGTCTGCCCGGTAACGTAGCTCGCTCCCTGGCCAGCGAGGAACAACAGTGCGCTGTCGAGTTCGCCGTCTCGACCTGCGCGCCGCATCGGTACGGTGCGGCCGATGAAGGCCAGACTCTTTTCGTCCGTCATCATCGCCGCGGTCATCTCGGTGGGAAACCAACCCGGTGCAAGGCAGTTCACTCTGATGTCGCTTCGAGCCCACTGGGCCGCCAATTCCCGGGTGAGGTTGGCGACGCCGCCCTTGGATGCGCAGTAGGACGCCTGGGGGATGCGGCCGATGCCGATTTGTCCGAGCATCGAGGAGACATTGATGATGGTGCCGCCGCCGCTGTCGCGCATCGGCCTGTACGCCTCTCGGCAGCAGGCGAACACCGCTACCAGGTTTGTGGTGATCACCTGCAGGAAGTGGGCGGTCGACTCTTCCTCGGCGCGCACCATCGATCCGGTTCCGGCGTTGTTGACGAGGATGTCGAGTCGACCGAAACGCTCGACGGTCGACTCGACGAGCTGAGCCGGGAACGCCTCGTCGCTGATATCGCCGGCCACGACGTGGATCCGGTCGGGGCCGAACTGCGAACGCAGTTCCTCGAGACGGTCCGCGCGTCGTGCGGTGATCGATACCAGCGCGCCGGCTTCGGCAAGCACCTGCGCGAAGCGCCTGCCGAGGCCGGAGGATGCGCCGGTAACGATCGCAACTCGACCCTCGATGCCGATGGCGGCAGAGGGCGCCGGGGGGCGGCTGTTAACAGCGGTGTGGTCAACGGGTTCGGCGGCCATGAGACAACGATAAGCGACCGTCCAGACGGTCGAGTATCAGTGTTCCTGAGTGGCGCGACAGGACTACGGGCTAGCCGGTGAACACGGGCATCTTGGACCAGCCCCGCACGCTCGTCGTGTGTGCCCTGGTGGCCTTTTCGTAGTCGATCTCCCAGTCCGGCCAGCGCTTGATCACCTCTTCTAACACCACCCTGGCCTGCATTCGGGCCAGAGCTGAACCCAAGCAGAAGTGCAATCCGTGGCCGAAACTGAGATGCGCGGCGCCCCGATGGATGTCGAACGCGTCCGCGTCGGGATACTTGCGCTCGTCGCGATTGGCGGATCCGTTGAGCAGCAACATGATCGAGCCTTCGGGCACCAGGGTGCCGTGGCATTGGACATCACGGGCGACATAGCGCGCCTGCACCGGCGATGGCGCCTCGTAACGTAAGACCTCCTCGATGGCACGGGGGATCAGCGACGGGTCTGCCACGATTTCGCGGCGCTGATCCGGATGCTCGGCAAGCAGCTGGCCTACGAATCCGATCAGGCGTGTCGTCGTCTCGTTGGCGGCGCCGGCGATGCCGGCGGCATAGCACAGCACCTCATCACGCGTCAGTGGTCGGGTCCCGTTGTCGTCCTCGAGTTCGGAGTTCAGCAGTTGCGTCATCAGATCGTCGGAAGGATGCTCTATGCGCCAGTCGATGTACTCGGCGAACAGTGCGTAGCTGTGCGTCACGAAGTCCTCGGCGACCCGCCTAAATGCGCCCTCGTCGAGGCTGAGCCGCTGGCCGCCGCGGTCGCGGATCTGCTCCTGGTTTTCTTCGGGAATGCCCAGCAGGTAGCCGATGGTGCGCATCGGGACCGTCGCGCCGATGTCCTCAACAAAGTCGAAGCGGCCGGTCCCCACCAAGGGGTCCAGCGCGCGCACACAATAATCCCGGGTGAGAGGCTCGATCGCCTCCATTCGGCGCGGGGTGAAAACCCGGGAGACGACCCGACGATGGTAATCGTGGCTGGGCGGGTCCTCGAAAAGGATACTTCCCGGGGGAAACTCGACGTTGCTCATGATGATGTCCAAGGTGGTTCCGCGGCCCGACCGATAAACCTCCCAGTTGGTGAGTTCGGGAGCAACGTCGTCATAGCGGCTCAGCGCGAAGAAGTTGTAGCTGTCGTTGCGGTACAGCGGGGCCTCGTCGCGCATCCTCTTCCAGATTGGATACGGATCGTCGTCGATGTCGAAATCGAAAGGATCGTAATATAATTCGGTCCTGCTCATTGCCAACTCCTGATCTCTCACGACACCCGCGTCCATGCAGTGCGGACCTGCCGAAAAAAGTGGAGCGCGGTGAATGTTTCGGCCGCTATGCATGTTGTGGTGGGCTCGTATTTCTCGTCCATCGCGAAACGTTCAGCCCGTCGGCGCACGCAGGTCGGTAGCGATAACAGGCGCCCGCGGCGAAGTTCATCTCGACCATGGACTCCATCCTTTTTGCTCTGAACAGCCCAATCGCTGGGACGGGCGGGTACCGATCCCGGCGACCTGACGGTCTGCGCAATATGGTAACGTCCAACCGACTGGTCGGATGGAAACTGGCCGACTATCAGCAGGTTTGGAGCGCCGCAAATGTCTGCCCTACGAACACGGATGTCCGAAGGGGTTCGTGACCTGGTCGCAGGACCCGCCGGCTACGTCGACGGACGCTGGCTCACCGGCGACGACAGCACGATTGACGCGATCGACCCGACGACCGAGCAGGTTCTGGCGACGGTGCCGACGACTTCTGTCGGACAGGTCGGTGCGGCGGTCACGGCGGCACGCAACGCTTTCGACGAAGGACCGTGGCCGCGAATGCGTCCCCGCGATCGCGCTGCGGCGATCAATCGCCTGATCGACCGGTTGCGCGCACACCGCGAGCACCTCGTCGAGCTCGGCATGCTCGAGGTCGGCTCTCCGCGGATGCTCAGCGAGGCGATGCACGCCGATCTCCCCATCAACTTCTGGGAGTGGTTTGCCGATGCCGCCATCCGCGGGCCGCGTGGTGGCTGGGAGAACGGCATCGGCCTGCATCCGTCCCCGGTCCTGTCGACGAGCATCCTGTTCCACGATCCGATCGGCGTCGTGGCCGCGATCACGGCGTACAACACCCCGCAGCTGATCACCGCCTTCAAGGTTGGTGGCGCCCTGGCCGCCGGTTGTACGACGGTGCTGATGCCGTCGCCGCGAACGCCCCTCGCAGCGGTCGCCTTCGCCCGCATCGTCGAAGAGGCTGACCTACCTCCCGGCGTCGTCAACGTCGTCATCGGCGAAGCCGAGGTCGGGCGGGCGCTGACCGAGCATCCCTCCGTCGACCTCGTCACCTTCACCGGGTCGGTCGCCGTCGGCAGACAGGTCATGCGCCAGGCCGCCGACGGACTCAAGAAGGTCGTACTCGAACTCGGGGGCAAGTCACCGAATATCCTGCTGCCCGGCGCCGACATCGAGGCGGCGGCGGCGCCGTCGATCCTGCGCTTCACCCGTAACAGCGGACAAGCCTGCGGGGCGACAACCCGCACGCTCGTGCCGCGCGCCGACTACGAACGCTTCGTGGCCGCGGCCGCCGCATTCATGGACACGGTCGTCGTCGGTGATCCGTTCGAGCCGGCGACGGTGCTGGGACCCCTTATCCGCCGATCCCAGGTGGACAGCGTCCAGGGCTACGTCGATCGCGCCTTGGAGCGGGGCGCCGAGATCGTGGCAGGCGGCAAGCCCGTCCACGCCGAGACCGGATTCTTCATGTCACCGGCGCTGATCGGCAACGTCGGCAACGACGACGAGATCTGCCAGGAGGAACTCTTCGGGCCCGTCGGGGCGGTGATGCCGTACGACACGGTCGAGGAGGCGGTGGCGATGGCCAACGGCACCCGCTACGGGCTCAACGCAAACATCTGGGGACCGGCGGACGACGCGATGCGGATCGCGCGTCGGCTGCGTACTGGAACCGCCACCCTCAACGGCGGTGGCGGCGATCGGCCCGACGCGCCTTGGGGAGGTGTTGGCGAAAGCGGCATCGGGTTCGACCGGGGCGAGGCAGGATTCGCGGAGTTCTTCACCGTCCAGCACGTGCAATGGCCACTGGCCGGCGTGGGTCGAGCTAGTGGCCTCCCGCCTGGCCGCGGACCGGAAAAGTAGGGGGCCCGTGGACGCCGCACAGACCACGGCGGGCGGCTTGACCATGCGCCGCCGACGTGATGAAATGCCGAATATGTCGACAGACCGGTCGGTCGAAAACACTCGTCCCAAGGCATCATGCGGCGGCGCGATTCGCCAGGGTGGCGCGACATGCTGACCCTCGGAGCGGCGGTCGAAAAAGCTCGTCAGTACGTCGGCCTCGTCGGACCCGCGGTCTCGATGAAGGTCGAGCGGACCACCATCCGGCGGTTTGCCGAATCGATCGGGGATGCCAACCCGCTGTACTACGACGAGGAATTCGCCCGGGCGACCAGATGGGGCGGCATCATCGCTCCCCCCACATTCCTGTGCCTGCTGCTGCCGCCGCTGCCCGCGCCCGAGATCGACTTCGGGACCATCAAGCTCAACGGCGGCAGCGTCTTCGAGTCGTTCCGGCCGGTCCGGCCCGGCGACGTCATCATCGGGCAGGCCGAATACGCCGACGTTCAGGCCAAGCAGGGAAAGGGTGGCGGCATGTTGATCTTCCAGGGCCGAACGCGATACACCGACGGTGACGGCCACCTCGTCGCGATCGGCACCGGCACCGGAATCCAGAGATGAGCGCAGCAACCGAGCAGGGCAGCACTGCGCGGCTCGACACGATTATGCCGCCGCGCACGCTGGACCCGGCGACCCTGGTTGTCGGCGATCGGCTACCGACCCTCACCAAACTACCGACGACGCGCCAACTCGTGATGTTCGCAGGGGCGTCCGGCGACTTCTATGAGATCCATTACGACAACGCGGTTGCCGTCCAATCGGGTCTGCCGGGGGTCATCGTCCATGGCTACTTGAAAATGGCGTGGCTCGGTGAGCTCGTATCGACGTGGGCAGGTCCCGACGCGTTCGTACAGCGCGTCGACGTGTCCTACCGAGGTACCGATGTCCCAGGCGACGCATACCGGCTCGAGGGTCAGGTGACTGCGATTTCTCCCGTCGACGGCGTGACCACCGTCGAACTTGAAATCTGGGGTGAGGGTCCCGCAGGTGCGAAGACGACAATCGGCACTGCCGCCGTGCAGTTGCCCGCTGGCCCGCGGTAGGTAAGACACGATGCCTATTCGGGGAAAAGCCTGTATAGCAGGGATTTTCGAGCATCCTATGCGCAAAATTCCGCATCGCACGACCGCGCAGATTCACGCCGAGGTCGCCGTGGGCGCGCTTGCGGACGCCGGCCTCACGTTGGCGGACGTCGATGGCTATTTCTGCGACTCGACTGCAGGTTTCGGCCCAATCTCGATGACCGAGTACCTGGGGCTCAAGCCCCGCTTCGTTGACTCCACCGAGACCGGTGGGTCGTCCTACATCGTTCATGTCGGCCACGCCGCCGCGGCGATCGCAGCCGGTAAGTGCCGAATCGCCCTGATCACGATGGCGGGCCGCCCTCGGAGCGCCCCCCAGGGCATGCCCGCCCCGGCCGAGCCATCTCCGGAGACGACGTTCGAGGAAACATGGGGAATGTTCGGGATCGCTCCCGCCTATGCCCTTGCCGCTCAACGGCACATGTACGAGTACGGGACGACCTCAGCGCAACTCGCCGAGATCAAAGTGGCCGCGGCACACCACGCACAGCACAACCCGAACGCCATGCTGCGCGACCCGGTTACGGTCGAGCAGGTCCTCGAGTCACCGATGGTCAGCGATCCGCTGCACCGGCTGGACTGCTGCGTGGTGAGCGACGGCGGCGGGGCGATCGTCGTGGTAGACCCCGCTGTCGCAAAGGATCTCGGGGATCGGTGCGTTACCGTCCTGGGCCAGGGAGAGGCGATCAAGCACACCGACAACGGCAACGTCGACCTAACCTACACTGCGGCGGTGGAGTCTGGTCCAAGGGCATTCGCCGAAGCCCGCGTCACCCCCGGTGACATCGACTATGTGTCGATCTACGACTCGTTCACGATCACGGCCCTGGTTGCAATCGAGGATCTAGGCTTCTGCCCCAAGGGCAAGGGCGGTGTATTCGTGCAGGATGGCGCATTGCAGGCGCCGCATGGGGTGTTGCCCTTCAACACCGACGGCGGCGGCTTGTGCAACAACCATCCCAGCAACCGCGGCGGTGTCACCAAGGTCATCGAGGCCGTCCGGCAGCTCCGCGGCGAAGCGCACCCAGAAGTCCAAGTACCCGACTGCGAACTCACACTGGCCCACGGCACCGGCGGCTCGATCGGAACCCGGATGGGCAGCGCCACACTGATCATGGGCAGGTCCTCGTGACCGCGGCAAGCCTGCCGGTTCCAGAACCCACGGTGACTGAAGAGACCCGCGAGTTCTGGGCGGCGCTCACCCAATCCCGTTTCGTGCTGCCCCGCTGCAACGGTTGCGCCGCCTGGATCTGGTATCCCCGGGGGTTCTGCCCCGCATGCGGCAGCCTGGACACGGCGTGGCAGGAGGCCAGCGGCCGCGGAAGCGTCTACAGCTACACCGTGGTACGCAAGAGCGGCCTGCCCGGTTGGAGCGAGGCGGTGCCCTACGTGATCGCCTACGTCGAACTCGAAGAGGGGCCGCGGGTGATGAGCAACATCGTCGGCTGCGATCCCGACGCGCTGACGGTCGGCACCCCGGTCCGGGTGGTGATGCCCACTGGGCAGGACGGCCAGGCGCTATTCCGTTTTCAACCCGATGGTAATCCGCCGTCGCAATGACCTACCAGACCATACGCACCGAGGAGCACGGCCGGGTCGCGACCGTGGTGCTCAACCGCCCCGACCGGATGAACGCCTGGACACGGCGCATGGAAGCCGAATTGGGCCACGCCATAGCGGGTTTCGAGGTTCGCGACGACATCGGCGCGATCATCGTCACGGGTGCCGGTCGAGCGTTTTGCGCTGGGGCCGATCTCGACGAGGACCAAACCAGTGACGCCGCGCTTCGGGAGCTCTTCCAGCCGGCGACGGACCGGCCTTATTGGCAGATGCGCACGCCGACGATCGCCGCAATCAACGGCGCAGCCGTCGGCGTCGGCATGACCTTGCCGATGAAACTGGACATCCGAATCGCCGCCGAGGACGCGAAGCTCGGATTCGTCTTCACCAGGCGCGGGCTGACCCCCGAATTCGGAGCCAGCTGGATTCTGCCCCGGTTGATCGGTGCCGCCAACGCCATGGAACTGCTGCTGACCGGCCGCATCTTCGACGGCCGCGACGCGGTCAGACTCGGCCTGGCCAACGAGGCGCACCCCGCCGATCGGGTATTGGACCGCGCGCGAGAGATCGCTGAGGACATCGTGCGCAATGTCTCGCCGGTCGCCGCGGCGATCACCAAAAGCCTGGTGTATCGCGCGCTCGAATCCGACGATCTGTCGGCGCATGCGCGCCTGGAACAGAAGCTGTACGACTGGGCGCTCAGCAGTGCCGACTTTACCGAGGGGATGGCGTCCTTCATGGAGAAGCGGGCGCCCGAGTGGCGTCTGAGCAAGAGCACCGCGTTTCCCTCGGAGTTGTTTCCGGGGCGCTATGACGGCGGCAAGTCGGGAAGGCAACTATGAGCATCGCACAGCAGGCGCAGTCCGAGCTCCTCGAAACGACCGACGAACAGCTCGAGGACATTGTCCAATTCGCCGATCCGCTGGTCCTGCGTGGTCTGCTGTATCAGCTCACCGGCGACGAGGAACTGAAGACACAGGTCAAGACGGTGCGCGCACAAGTCATGTTCGCCGAAGCGGCAATTCCGGCCTCCGAGGATGACATTGCGCTGATCCAACGAAAAGCCGTGGCATTCTTGAAGACCTACCGCGACTCCGGCGGCGGCCATCTCGACATCGGCCCCCTCGACCGCCTCGAAGAGTCGATCCGGCTGGCGACCGGCAGCGAACCGGGACCAGACCAGATGACGATGCTCATCGAGGATCTCGGGCTCGATCCCTGGGTGCGAGCCCACAAGTGGTCACGCACACCAGATCCCGCCAAGCTCGCGGACTTCTCGGTGACGGTCATCGGCGCCGGCTACGGCGGCCTCAACGCCGCGGTGATGCTCAAGCGGGCCGGCATCCCCTACACGCACATCGAAAAGGACGGCGGCGTCGGCGGCACGTGGTACCGCAACCGCTATCCGGGAGCCCGCGTCGACTCGCCAAGCCGGGCCTACACGCATGTATTCGGCACGAACGTCGACCTCGAGTACCCGTTCTGCCCACGCGCGCACAACCAGGCCTACTTCGACTGGGTCGCCGACGAGCACGACATTCGCGACCACATCGAATTCGACACCGAGGTGCGCGCGCTCACCTGGGACGACGACTTGGCCAAATGGACGATCGACGTCACCGGCCCCAAGGGTGATCGCACGCTCGAGTCCAACGCCGTCATTACCGCGGTCGGTTTCCTGTGCCAGCCGAACATGCCGAAGATCCCGGGGATGGACGATTTCAAGGGACAGTCGTGGCACTCGTCGCGCTGGCCCGAGGAAGTCAAGCCGGACGGCAAACGCATCGCCGTGATCGGAACCGGATCCACCGGCTACCAGATGGTCCCGGAACTGGCGCTAAGCGCCGAACATGTCGTCGTCTTCCAAAAGGAAGCGTCATGGGTGTTCGGAATTCCCGGTTACCGCTCGCCGTATCCCCCGCAGGTGACTTGGCTGGAGCGCAACCTGCCGTTCCACAAGAACTTCATGCGCCTACGCGGTGTGGATGTGACCAGCGGCTGGGACATCACCACCGACCGCGATCCCAATTACAGCGGAGATCCCCACGCCATCAGCGAGTTCAACAAGCAGATGCGTGACAACGCGATCGAGTTTTTGGCCGAGAATCTGCCCGACGACGAGCTGAGGGCCAAGATGACACCGGACTACCCGGTGTGGTCGCACCGGCCGGTTCTCGTCGACACCGACTACAACATCTTGGTCGCCCTGAACCGCGACAACGTGACGCTGGTGACCGATGCGATCGCCGAGGTCAACCAAACCGGCATCAAGACGATCGACGGACAGCAGCACGACGTCGACATCATCGTCTATGCGACCGGCTTTCGCGCAAACGACTACCTGTTCCCGATGCGCGTCACCGGCCGGGAGACGACGCTGGAGCAAACCTGGGCGGAAACGGGCACGTGCGCGTATCGGTTCTGCATGGTGCACGGCTTCCCGAACCTGTGGATGCTGCACGGCCCCAACACGATTGGCGGCATCACTCCCGGTCCGTGGGTGGAGCTTGCCACCCAGTTCGCGCTGAAGTGCATCGACCGTCTCATCAACAACGACGAGAAGTCAATCGACGTCAGCGAGCAGGCGTACCGCAAGTACATGGCCGAAGTGTTCGAGCGGCAGAAGACTAAAGCCTGGAGCGATCCGCGCGCCGACAGCTATTACCAGGGCCAGGGCGGCGCTCCCTCGGCGGTCATGTCCCCTTATCCGCCGGGGACCATCTTCAGGCTCTTGCGCTACCCGGACTTCGGCGACATGGAGATCCGGTGACCGCAATCGGCACGCGCGCCGAGGACTTCATCTGGGACGGTCTGGTCCACAGCTACCGGCCACGCGACGACTGGCAGACCCGCGTGTCGCCCAAGCTGAAGCTTGCGACCGACGCCGTCGATGACATCGACCCAGTGACGTTCGAGGTACTGCGAAATCGGTTGTGGACCATCAACATTGCCCACGGTGACACGCTGACAAGGATGTCAGGCTCGCCGGTGTTCCAGGGCCTCGACTTCAACATGTCGATCCTGACCGAAGACGGTGAAGCCGTGATGAGCGCGCCGTTCGTCCAATACCTCAACGCTGGAGCGCCGCTCGTCGTCCAATACCTGATGGAACACTTCAGCGACGCGCCGGGCATCGAGGAGGGCGACGTCTACCTCGCCAGCGACCCCTGGATCGGTGCGTCTCACCAGATGGACGTCTGCGTGGCCGCACCACTGTTCATCAGCGGCGAGTTGTTCGCCTGGGTGTCCAACGCCGCCCATCAATACGACCTCGGCGGGATCGTCCCCGGCGGTTGGCCCCAGAACGCGCCCGACGTGTACAGCGACCCGGTCATGTTCCGGCCCTTCAAGCTGATCGAGCGCGGCGTACTGCGCGACGATCTCGAGCAGATGTACCGACGCCAGTCCCGCCTGCCCGACATGGTCGCGCTCGACATGCGGGCGCAGCTGGCCGGCTGCCAGTTCGCGATCCGCCGGCTGCGGGAGACCTGCGACGAATTCGGCGCGAGTGTTGTCAAAGCGGCGATGCGGCGGATCCTCGACAACGCCCAACTCGCGTTCGCCCGCAAGCTCGAGCGCATCCCGGACTGCACGGTCAGCGATGTCTTCTACTTCGACGAAGAGATGCCCGGGGACCGCAAGACCCACCGGGTTCAATTCAACCTGACCAAACGAGGCGACCGGCTCGTCGTCGACAACGAAGGCACCGACCCCCAGGGGATAGGCCCCAACGGGTTCACCTTCGTCAACTTCATGGGCATCGTGCTGGGCCTCTCAGCACTGACGCTGCTGCACGAACATACCTTCTCCGTCGGCGGCGCCTACCGTCAGATCGACTTTCGTCCCACCCCGGGGACGCTGACGTGCTGCGACTATCCCGCGGCGGTCAGCGGCGGCGTGATGAACATCATCAGCTCGTTCGTTCGGTTGCAGAACTCGCTGGCTCGGCTGATGGCCTGCGATCCCGAATTGAAGCAGGACCTCGTCGTGTGCGGCGCGGATCACCCGCTGCTCGTTCTCGCGGGCGCCGACGATCGCGGCAACTTCTTCGGAACGGCGGTGCTGGAAGCGGTTGGCGCCGGCGGAGGTTCGCGCGCCCACTCCGATGGCGTCAACACCACCGGCCTGGTCATTGCGCCGATGTCCAAAATGCCTAACGTCGAGGACACCGAACAGTACTACCCGATGCTGATGATGTACCGCACGGAGGCCACCGACACAGGCGGCCCCGGTCGCTATCGCGGTGGAGCTGGCATCGAAGTTGCCTTCACCCCTTACCGTTCCGCAAAGGTCGAGGCGATCACCAATGCCGGCGGACAAGGCGTGTCGACCAACCAGGCGATGGGCTTGTTCGGCGGCCTGCCGTCCCCGACGGCGCAGTACCACGTGTTCGGCGGCACGGACGTGGCTGAGCATTGGAAGGCCGGGCACATGCCCCGGTCGGTTGCGGAACTGACCTACGGCGCGCATCACCGACTGCGGACCAAGTCCAATGGCACACCGCTGGCCAATGGTGATGTGATGAAGATGGTCTGTTGTGGTGGCGGTGGCTACGGGGATCCGATCGAGCGGGAACCCGACAGAGTCGCCGACGACGTCGCGGGAGGTTACGTTTCCGCCACGGCCGGTCTCAACGTGTATGGCGTGGTGATAGCGGATGACGGTCGTGTCGACGACCAGGCAACCCGCACACGACGCGAAGAGATCCGTTCCGAACGGCGCACCTGGACACCGGTCGCCGACCGATTCGGGCTTAGCGCTGAGGGAAACGTCAGCGCCGCAACGGGTGAGCCGCGGCGGTCGGTACACGAGTACGTCGTCGCGCGCGACGACGGCGATCGCAGGGTGCTGGCCTGTGCGCGCTGCGACACCGTGCTGTCCGACTATCGGGCCAGCTATAAAGACGGCCTGGCGGTCAGCGAGACGGGCGTGGACATCCTGCCCCGCGTGGAAGATCCAGGGTTCTTTCTCGATGAAGACATGGTGCTGCGTCGGTACTGCTGCCCCAACTGTCAGGTCTTGATGACTGTCGAAATCGCGCGCCGCAGCGAGCCGGCCCTCAACGAAATCCTGTTTTTGTGAGCGACTACACAATCGGTGTCGACATCGGTGGCACGTTCACCGATTGCGTGGCTGTCGACGCAGACGGCACCGTGGCCATCGGCAAGGTCTCCTCGAGCCCACCGGCATTCGAGCGAGGATTCATCGGATCGATCGGCGAAGTCGCAAGCAGGACTGGGCTCACGCAGGCCGACTTGCTCGCCCGGACCGACGCGATCCTGCACGGGTGCACCGTCGGCACCAACGCGCTCGTGGAGAAGCGCACCGCGAAGGTCGCACTGCTGGTCACCGCCGGGCACCGCGACACCATCTACATGATGCGCGCCGGCGAACGGCTCGTCGGGTCGCATGCCCAAGAAATCGCCCATCTAGCAGGGCATTACAAGCCCGAGCCCTTGGTGCCCAAGTCTCTCGTGGTGGAGGTCGACGAGCGGGTCGCCGCCGATGGACAGATCATCATGGCCCTCGATGAGGATCGGGCGCGTGCGACGATCCGCTCGTTGGTCGCCGACGGCGTCGAGGCGTTCGCGATTGCGCTGCTGTGGTCGACCGCCACTGATGTCCACGAGCGGGCCCTCGCCCGCATCGTCGCCGAAGAGGCGCCAAGCGCATTCGTTTCGGTCAGCTCGCAGGTTGTGCCCCGCGTCGGCGAGTACCAGCGCACCGTTGCAACGTTGATCAACGCGATGATCGGGCCGGTGACCAGTGACTACCTCGCGCGTATCGAGGTCGAGTTGGACGCGCTGGACTATTCGGGGTCGCTGTCGATCATGACGTGCGCCGGCGGCTTGATCGATATCGCGCATGCTCGCCGGATGCCCCTGCTAACCATCGGCTCCGGCCCAGTGGCGGGATTGATCGGTGCGGGTCGGCTCGCGCGCGCAGCCGCCGTCGGCGCCTACAGTGACATCAACGTGCTGACCGGGGATGTCGGCGGCACGACGTTCGACGTCGGGGTGATCCGTCGCGGCGAACCGGTGACACGAACAACGACGCACTATGGCCAGTACGAGTACTTCGTGCCGACACTCGACGTGCGCTCGATCGGTTCCGGCGGCGGTTCGATCATCGCGTTCGATGAGGACACTCGCAGCCTGCGCGTTGGACCGCGCAGCGCCGCCGCCCTACCCGGGCCGGCGGCTTACGGGCGCGGCGGCGATCAGGCGACGGTGACCGACGCCGCCGTCGTGCTGGGCTACCTCAACCCCAAGCACTTTCTCGGCGGTGCGCTGTCCTTGGATACCGAAGCGGCGGCGGCGGCCCTCGAACGTGCAGGAGCGCCACTGGGTTTCACGGCAGTCGAGACGGCCGCGGCCGCCATGCGGATCGTCGACGACCAGATGGCGGACGCGATCCTGCTGTCGAGCATCCAACAGGGCTATGACCCTCGCACCTGCGTCATGTACGCGTTCGGGGGCGGGGGTGGGACGCACTGCCCGATGCTCGCGCAGAAGCTCGGCATCTCGACCACGGTCATTCCGCTCGGCGATCTGGCCGCCGGCTGGTCGGCGTTCGGGGTGGCAGCAGCCGACGCGGTGATCGTCCAAGACATGGCTTTGCTCACACCGTCGCCGTTCGATCCCGAGCAACTCAACAAGGCATGGGCGGAGTTGGAAGGCAAGGTCCGAGCTGCGCTCCCGGGCTCGCTCGACCCCGCCGACGTCCGGCTCGATCGCTTCGTCGAGATGCGCTATCGCCAACAGGTCAACGAGCTGAGAATCCCGGCCCCACACGGCGTTTACCAGCAGGCCGAACTCGATCAGTTGATCGTCGCCTTCGAGCATGAATACGAGCTCTTATTCGGCCCCGGAAGTGGCTACCCGGCAGCGGGTTTCATGATTACGTCGCTGCGGGTGACGGCTCGTGCCAGCGTTACCGAGCACGAGTTCGTCGCCGCCGACGCGGGCGCACCACTCGACGTCGAGCCCGCCGGCTGGCGGGAAGTGGTCTGGTACGAACTGGGCTCCACGCCGAGTCGAACGCCGGTGTACGACGGTGGCCGATTGAAGCCGGGTGACCGGGTAGCCGGCCAGGCCATCATCGAGTTCATCGACACGACCGTCGTCCTTCGTCAGGGCCAGCGGGCCACAGTCGACGCTCGAAGCAGCATCGTCATCGAGCCGATCGACGTCAACGAGTAAGGGGACACAGAAATGACCGGACTGCTGCAAGATCGCGTCATCGCCATTACCGGAGCCGGGAGGGGGATCGGCGCGAGCATCGCTGTGATGGCCGCCGCGCAGGGAGCGCGCATCGTCGTCAACGACCTCGGCTCGGCGGTCGACGGGACTGGGTCCGACAAGGAGACGGCGGCCGGAGTCGTGGCCCGGATCACCGAGGCCGGCGGAGTCGCCGTCGCCAACAGCGGCGACATCTCGGACTACGACGACGCCGGTGGGCTCGTCCAGCAGGCTGTCGACTCCTACGGCCGGCTGGACGTCCTGATCAACGTCGCCGGAATCCTGCGCGACAAAATGATTTTCAACATGACACCCGAGGAGTGGGCCGCGGTCATCGCCGTACACCTTCGCGGCACTTACAACACGACCAAGCATGCAAGCGTCTATTGGCGTTCGCTCAAGCAAGCGGATGCCCATCACCGATTGATCAATTTCACGTCGGGCTCGGGCCTGCACGGCTCGCCGGGACAGCCGAACTACGCCGCGGCCAAAATGGGAATCGCCGGACTGACCTATTCCTGCGCCGCCGCTCTGAAAAGGTACGGCGTCACCTCGAACGCGATCAGTCCCGACGCGAGCACTCGGATGACCGACTCGATGGGCGAGCACCGGCGCGAGGACCAAGACGTGCGCTCGCCCGACCACATCGCGCCGATCGTGCTGTACCTTGCCAGCGAACGTTCGGATTGGTGCAACGGCCAGATCCTGTACACGTCCGGGCCGGACATCGGTCTGTTCAACGTTCCGTCATTGGTCAGCGAGATTTTCACGGACGGCCCGTGGGAATTGCCCTCGGCCTTCGATCAGATCGAGAGTGCGTTCCCGGCGGCCGTCGTGCCAAACAGGGTGCCCGCGATGACCGGTGCCGCGACGCCGGATGCTGTTTCGTAAGGCGACTATCCGAGCTTGAAAACCTCGAGACAGTTGTCGTGGCAATAAGCCTGCATCGCATCGTCTTTCAGCGGTAGCTCGAGCGCGTCGTTGGCTGCGCGCTCGACGCTCAGCAAGGGAAAGTCCGAGGCCCACATCACTTGGCCCTTGCCGCGGGTGTTCATGAAATGGACGATCTCGCCTGGAATGTACTTCGGCGACCAGCCCGAGGTCATCAGGTAGAAATTGGGGTGCTTCTGTAGCAGCGCAAGCGTTTCCAAGTGCCACGGATGGCCGATGTGGGTTCCGACGACCGTCAACTCGGGGAACGCGAGCAGGATGTCGTCCAGCAATGCTGGATGCTGCAGCCTGGCGCTGCGCATGGGGCCCGGGAAGCCGAGGTTCATGGTGATCGGAACGCCCAGCTCGGCGCACTTCGCATAGATCGGGTAGTAGAGCGGGTGGTCGTAGGGCTCACCGAACATCGCGGCCATGACACGGATTGCGACGCACCCGTAGTCCTTGATGGCCCGGTCGAGCTGTCGGTAGGCCCGCAGGCCGCCCATAGGATCGATCAGAGCGCTGCCGTACAGGCGGCCCTTGTGGGTGCTTGTCGCCGTGGCCATCTGCTCGAGGAACCCATCAAAGATGTCGTCGGGCTGCCCCGCGGTCGCCTGGAACACACCACGCGGACGGGTGTCGGGATGGGACCAGCTGTGCAGCGCCGAAATGATCGTCTTCTCAACCCCGGCCGCGTCCATCATGGCCACGAGGTCCTCGGCGCTCGCGCCCGGCCCCCGAGATCCCCCGCTGGTCTTGAACCACTTGTTGACGTTGCTGTTCAGGACCTCGTCGGCGAACTCGTTGATCAGCTCGTCTTTCGTGAGCATCGGCATGTTCGACCAGCCATCGATGAACTTCACGCGCAACGGTCCTTTCTCTCCCGCCGGCCTTGCGGCCGAGCGTGCCGTCTCGAGCTCTTGGGGACCGGTTATCGTTCGACCGTCTGGTCGGTCCAACTTAACACACCGCATTACCGCTGGCCGGACCATGGTTAGTGTTTAGCGGTGATCACTGGCTGTTGACAGGCGCGCGCGGACTGATTGACCATGAGCTCATGGTTGACGACGAGCCGACCGCGCCTAAGGACGATTACGACTTGTTGACTCATTACGAGGCTGGCAAGCGGCTCACTGACAACATCAAGCACGAGCGGCAGCGATTTGGCGATTCGCAGGGTGACGAGGCCGAGTCGCATCGCTTGCGCATCGCCGAGCTAGAGGACGCGGTTCGGCGGCATCGCGAGTACCGCCTGGCTGACAGGCCGGAATTCTTTAACGCGCTGGGAAGTCTAGATCGGGTCGAAACAGCGAAGCACTAGTGACCTGTTGAGGTCTGGGCCTACGCCTACTGAGCGTCAGTTGTTCGTGTGGGGATGGAGCCCTGGGAGCGCGATCGTCCAGGCTCTTTGACGCCGTCAAGACACGAAAGCAAAACCGCTGGTAACGAGCGGGACTGAATTGGATTGAGACGGAGCGAAGGTGCAGGTAAATCAGCATTTTGCCTGGTCAAGGCAGGGGTTCGAATCCCCTTAGCTCCACCCTTTTATGACACCTACGTGGGTAAGACGAGCGTTTCCGCCCCCATCCGATTGCGGAATCACGCTCGACGTCGGGTGGGATGGTCTGATCGTCTGTGGCCACGATGTACCAGCTCGGCCTGGACAGCCAAGCCGCCGCGCTGATCTTGTCGCCGAAGCACCTCAGGGCTAGATGTCTCGCAACGGTCGACGGCGGCGCAGTGGCGACGGATCGGAGTTCCTGCCGGGAAACGCGAATCGACCTATTCGATCTGCACGTTTCGTCAACGAACGACGCCCTTAGTCAATTAGGTATCGCGACGCTCATGCCGCCGTCGATCATCCACACCGCGCCAACGGCGAAGCTGGCCAGGTTAGAGGCAAGGAACGCCGCGACATGAGCGATCTCGCCCGGTTCGGCCGCGCGTTTGATCGGAGCGCGCTTCCCATGCTCGATGAGGTCGCCGGGGGTGCCGAGGATGTTGGTGACGACGTCGCCCAGACCGAGTGCATTGACGCGGATGTTGTCTCCGATACCTTCCAGGGCGGCGGTGCGCGTCAGTTGGGCCAGAGCACCTTTGGACGCGGCGTAGGCCGAGATGGTTTCGAATGTCTGAAAGCAGGCGTAGGAACCGATATTGACGATCGATCCGCTCTGGTTGCGCGCCATGACGCGCATGGCTTCGCGGGTATGCAGGAAAGCGCCGGTGACATTGGTGCCCAGGATATGGTTCCAGTCTTCAAGTGTCGTCTCGACCACCGGTTTGTTGATGATCACACCGGCGTTGTTGACCAGGATGTCGAGCTTGCCGAACCTGTCGACTGCCAGTTGTGTCGCTTCCATAGCGGTCTGTTCCTGGGAGACATCGCCGATGAGCACGGTCACGGCATCAACATCGTCGAAGATTCCCTCGACGTCGGCGTTGATGTCCTCGGCGATGACAGAAACGCCGTAATCGACGAGTTGTCGGACAATGGCTAGGCCCACTCCGCTGGCGGCACCCGTCACGATGGCCACCTTGCCTTCAAGGTCGTCACGAAGGTAATTGGGACTCATGGCATCTCCTGCCTGGCGGTTCAGTTCGTCACCGGCTGGTCGCGCAGCTGGCCCGAGTGCAGCGCATCCCAACCGGGATCGATGGGAAGGTTGATGCCGAACTGGTTGGCGAAGATGTCGCTGACCAGCTCGTAGCACGAACCCATGCGGACGACCTCCATGGTGGAGAAGTCGATCATTGTCGACGAGCGGCGGTATAGGTGGTACTTGCGCAGGCCGTAGTCGACGACCAGATCGACCGCGTCGATGATGGGCTGTTCGATGTCCTGCACGCGGAATTTCGGTCCGGTACCAGTGAGGTTCGCTGATGACCCTAGCAACGGCACCCCGTTGCGGTGTGCGATCTGGACCACCGCGTCCTGAAGCGCGCCAGCGTTGACCAGCACCGCCAGAGTGTCGCCGACAGTGCTTGCTGCGAGCGTCTCGGGCTCGATGGCCGCTACCACGGGGTGGGAGGCGTCGTAGGGTCCGACGACCGCCAGTGGAAGACCCGCGTCGAGTACGACGGCGTCCACGATGTCCTGTTCACGTCGGCCGAGCTGGTGGACCTCGCGGTGAAGTTCGTAGTTGCCTGCCATCGCATTGCGCTTGTGCGCTGCCCGTCGCTTGGCCCGAAAGAGTCGGAGCAACGTCTCGGAGGCGCTGGCGATAACCCCATAGCCGACGTCGTTCGGCGTAATCGCGGCGCCGCCGGCGGCCACCGTCTCGTAGATGCGCTGCGCATCGCTGTGAATGTCGTATCTGCTCATGGCATCTCCGTTCCCGTGGCATCGCTCGCCTACTGATGCCAATCTGGACAGAGCACCCAAGACCGCGCAAACTTGGTTTCGTCTGCTGAAACCAACGAGGTGCGATGACAAGGACCCGGCAAACGGCGCAACGTGCCCAGCCAGACCTTCTGCGGAGGCCGCTGCGGGTGCTCGAAGCGCTTGCAGCGATGGAACAACCCGCCAGTTTGCTCGCGATCGCGTCGGCCGTGGGATTGTCCAAGGCGGGTGCGTACCGTGTGTTGCGCGCCCTGCAGGACGAGGGTTATGTCGACCACGCCGGTCGCCGTGGGTACCGCATCGGAAGCCGATCGATCGCACTGGCGTCGCTGGTGGGCCCGCGTCCTGCGTTGTTGCAACATGCGCGTCCGGTGCTGTCCAGGCTGGCCGCCACGGCTCAGGCGACCGCAACAATGCATCTTCGCAGCGGCGAGCATCGGGTCCTCGTGCTCGGCGCCGAGCACAACACGGCGCTGCAGCGTCAGGGCATCCACATCGGGGAGCGGGCGCCGCTCACCTCCGGTTGCAGCGGCCGGGTCATCCTGGCGCACCTCCCAGTCGAAGAAGCGGCCGAGGTCGTTGCGACACACACTGTCGGCAATTCACGTAAAGACCTCGAGTGTGAACTCGATAGGATCCGCGCCGAGGGCTATGCCCTGTCTTTCAGCGAAAACCACCCCCACTTCAGCGGAATCGGTGCCGCCCTGCTCGACCCTGACGACGGCCTTCCGCTCGGGTCAATCGCCGTCGCCGGCCCCGACGAGCAATTGCCGGAAAAAGCACTGCGCCAACTCGCCCGGCCGCTGATCGCGGCGTGCGATGGACTCGCACCACGCCTGGCGGCACTGCTCGGACCGAATTCCTCGGCGCGCATCGAAGCTCTCGACGTCACCATTCAGGACTTCATCGAGGCTGCGTGCGGATGACGGTCGGAAGTCTCCTGCGTGGTTGCACCAGCTGAAACTTAGCTGGCGGGCGAATCGGCGCGGTGGTCAGAGTGAACTCAGCCCACGTCAGCCGTCGGCACTCCGCACCTCGGATGCCGACACCGCCGGGCCGCAATCCCGGACCCAACGGTGCGTCCGAAAACCTTCGCTGAAGGACAGAACATGTCAAACAATTTGCTGAAAGATCACGCGTCGACCGATGCCGGCCACTGGTTGCGGGTCTATTACCTTGTGCGAGCAATGGTTTCGCTGGCGTGGGTCGCTGCCGTCCTCACCGTCGGATCGAAGTCTGCGTTCGTCGCCGGTGCATTACTGCTGATCTACCCGGCGTGGGATGCGCTCGCCAACGTTGTCGACGCTCGGAAAAACGGTGGTCTGCGCAGGAATTCGAGCCAGGCGTTCAACACGGCCGTCAGCAGCCTGGCCACCGTCGCGGTGGCTTTCGGGCTCGCTGCGAGCATGAACGTCGTGCTGGGCATCTTCGGTGTCTGGGCTACCCTGTCGGGCTTGTTGCAGCTGGCAACCGCTGTGCGCCGATGGAAACATGTTGGCGCACAATGGGCGATGATTCTCAGTGGTGCGCAGTCCGCGATCGTCGGTGTTACGTTCTTTTGGAAAGCCGTGGGCCCGACGACGCCCAACGCTGCCGATATTGCACCCTATGCCGCATTCGGCGCCTTCTACTTCTTGGTGTCGGCAATCTGGTTGAGCGTGTCCCGCGCACGCCAGCGACGCCTTGACGCTCGCGAAGAGGCTTCATGAAGACGATCCTGATCACCGGAGTCAGTAGTGGCCTGGGGCGAGCGTTCGCAGTCGCTGCATTGGCGGCGGGACATCGTGTGGTGGGCACGGTGCGTAAGCCGAAGGACGCCAAGGGATTCGAGGAACTTGCGGCGACGAATCGGGCGCACGCCCTCTTACTCGACGTTACGGACGACGCGGCCGTCTTTGCGGCGGTCGCGGATGTCGAAGCGACGGTGGGCCCCCTCGACGTCGTCATCGCCAATGCCGGCTACGGCGTCGAAGGGGTCTTCGAGGAGACGCCCCTCTCACAATGGCGGGCACAGTTCGCCACCAACGTCTTTGGTGTCGCGGCAACGTTGCAGGCTTCGCTGCCGTTCATGCGGGCACGCCGCGCTGGGCACCTGATGGCGGTGACCTCGATGGGTGGGCTGATGGCCGTTCCCGGGATGTCGGCGTACTGTGCGAGCAAGTTCGCGGTCGAGGGCATGCTGGAAAGCCTCCGGAAGGAGGTCTCCGGGTTCGGGGTCCGGGTGACCGCTATCGAACCGGGGTCGTTCCGCACCGATTGGGCCGGTCGCTCAATGACGCGTGCCGACCGTGCTATCGCTGACTACGACACGTTGTTCGATCCCATCCGCGCGGCGCGACTCGCCGCCAGCGGCCACCAGCTGGGTGACCCGGAAAAGGCAGCCAAGGCGGTGCTGCAGATCGTCGACATGGCCGATCCGCCAGCGCACCTGGTGCTGGGTTCGGATGCCCTCCGGCTGATCGGCGAGGCCAGGGCTGCCGTCGACGACGATATTCGGAGATGGGACGCCCTCTCTCGCAGTACGGATTTCGACGATCGTGTGCAACCCGCCACCCGCTAGTGTCCTGCGTCAGTCGCGCCCGCCGCCACAGGCGGGTACCTGCCGGCAGCACGGCGAAGTCCCACTCGCCCGCTCGGTCAACCGGCGATTCCGTGGCGCGGCCAGCTCACCTTGCTCGATTCCGAGGTCGCCTCAATCCACGGCGACATCATTGTGGTCTACCTCTTGGTTGACTCTTACTCCGGCCAGCACACAGTCACCCCTACCCCATGCTCGCGCACGACGGTGGCGATGCGCGTCTTGCAGATGCCACAACATCTGGGCTGGCCGGGCGCCTTCGGCCCCTTATTGCAAGAAAGGCGGGATCGGCACGGGCGGCAACTGCGGGATCGGCAAGCTGCCATCGGGCTGCACTCCTGGCACCGTGGGTCCGACAGCGCCCGACATGAAAAGCGATCCCAGCCCGCCTAGCCAGCGGGCAATGTCGGACTCCGCTTGCTGGTAGGCAGCTGCCGAGTCTTGCAGGAGGAGCACGAATCGGTCATAGAGGTCTTGCGCCGCCGCCGATACTTGCTGCCACTGCTGCCCCTGGGCGCTGAACGCGGCAGCGACGGCGCCGGAAATCTCGTCTGCCGCGGCCGGGACGATGGCCGAGGTGGGCAGCGCCGCCGCGGCGTTCGCCTCGCTGGTCGCCGCACCGATGCCCGATAGGTCGCTCGCCGCCGTCGTGAGTGCTTCTGTGATGACCCTCATGGCGATAATCCCTGTGCCTAACCCCCGGTTCGCCCGAGTCTACTCAGGTGGGCGCTGTGCACGGGTTATTCGACAATTTCGTCACCCCGGCGTGATGCGCCACCACGCTCAGGCGGGCTGTGTGACGGCAGTTGCGGTAGTGGCGTTGTTGTCAGCTCGGGAAGGGGTCGGAATCCTGTTAGCTCCGTTGAGTTTTGCCAGGTCCGGTTCGGTGGGATTTGAGATCTTTCCAACTTTCGTCAGAAACTCGACGCACTTCAAGGCTTGGCGTCCCATGATCCGCCCCATCTCCGTGTAGGCCGCAAATTGCCCTTCGTTGAACCATTGGTCCGACGTGGGGTCGTGGGGGAACACGCCGTTCTCGGCGGCATAGGTCAACAGCCACTCGGGGAAATCCCGGCACAGCACCGCTTTGGCGAAGATCAGCACGCCGCGACGTTCCTCTCCTTCGGTGAGGCCGGAGGCCGCGGGGTAGGTGATGAGCCCGATCGCGACCGTCCTCTTGGCGAGCCGGCCGTTCAAGCTATAAAACGCGTCTCCCGGTTTGAACGGCTCGCCGGAGCCGGGCGTGAGGTCGCGCAAGGAGTATCCGGGGAAATCGTCGAACGTGACCGTCACGCCGAGTTCGTATTCGGCCAGCCGCAGGGCGTCGGCCAGCCCGCTGGCCAAGGGCGGGGCGTCGCCCCCGCCGTCGACGCAGAAGATCAATCGGCTGCGGCGGCGCAGCGCCTCGACCAGTCCGAGGTTCTCGTAGTGGCCGCCGTCGGTGACCTGCACCAGCCGACCATCGCTGTAGTTGAAACCGAAGAGCTCGCGATAGTAATAGCCGGCGCCACGCATGGCGGGCAGCGACCTCGGCCAGGGCCTCGTGTTGTCCTTGGGGTCGAGGCATTGGTCCGTCTCGGCGCCCGCGAGGTTGGCCACGAATTTCGGATTGGGCAGCCAGGTGCCCAGGCGGGCTCCAGAAATGGCCAGCAGCTTTTCGAATCCTTTCTGATGGCGCCCCATCGCCGAGGCGAATGCGGCGCCACTGACCGCGACCGCCGTCAAGACCGTGAGATCGCGCTTGATTCTCGGCGGCGATTGGCCAAATAGTCCCGCGGTCTTCAGCCATCCCAGATCGGGGCCGCCGATGTAATCGTGGCTCATCACATAGGACACCGCGTTCAGTCCCGGGGCGGGCTTGTCCTTTCCGGTGATGGTGGCGGCGGCCGCGAACACGAACTTTGGGCCGCCGACCGGCACTTCGCCAAACTCGTCGAACCAGGTGAATTTGTTGGGGTGGAAGGCTTCCGCGTGCCAATGGTCGCCGTGCTTGACGCGCTGGACGGCGAACGCCTGGCCCAATCGGGACCGATAAAAGGGATTCAGGCTGAGCGAGGCGATATCCACCGAGCCGACCCACAGCATGGTCAGCAGTAGCAGCCCGGGGAGCCACCACGAGGAGAACGGCATCTGGAAAAAGGTGTTCTCCTTTCCATCGGCGGTGGCGTGCGCAAACACGTTTGCCGCGAAGCAGCCCAGGGTGATCAGCCAGGCGACCAGCAAGGCGGCCAAGGTCGCCATCACCAGCACCAATGCGACGACGCCCGGCGGCAACAGCCGTTTCAACGACGAAAGTTTCGTCGCCTCCTTCGACAACTTGTCGCGGTCCTTCCACACCATCGCGGCGATCGCCGCCAGGTAGTTCAGGCCAACCAACCCGGAGACGGCCGCGGCGGCGCCGCCCTGGTTCCCTGGCGCGCGCTCACCCAGCCACCAGCAGAGCCGCATCAAGGCGGGCAATCCGGCGACCACCGCCAGCACCAGCACCGCGAATACTGCGCTGCCGAACGCGAGGCCCTGCAGCCGCAGTTTCAGCCACTCACTAAAGCTCTTCCACGACACGAACTCGACGAACATCGCCGCGCCCGTGAAGAACACGGCGAAAGCCGCGAAGGCGGCGACCGCGTACCACGACGCGGAATGCGCTGTCAGGCAAGGGAGAGCGGGCGGGCCACCGAGACTTGGATTCGGCACCGGAACGATCACGGCGAAGGAGAAGACGGAGCGAGAAAACAGATAGCCGAGCACCGAGCCCAGCACCGCGGGCAGGGTGAAGAGGATGGCCATCGATGCGATCAAATTCTTCAATACGATGGTTAGCGCCACGAGCAATTCTCCGGGCGAGTCCGCGATATAGCTTGAGTGCCTGCGGAAATGATCGAATTCGGGCGATCCCTCCTCGAAACGCTCTGATAACAAAGGGCTTTCCTTGTCGTGCACGGCGAGCAGTCGCGCCCCGGCGGTGTAACCCCCGCCGGATACCGATATCACGTAGTCGACGGCGTCGATGAGCTTGGGAGCCGCCGCCCTGCGCCGGAACCGCCGCCTGATTTTCGGCGTCAACTTGATCGGGGGCGCCTTCGAGAACTCTTGCGTCACGCCCATCGCAATGCAGGCCGACCGCACCCCGCCACCGGACAGGCAAATGGCCTGGACCGGGTCGCCCTCCCGGGATTTCCTGACTTTCTCGGCACCCGGCACGTAATACGCGTTGGCCCAGCTCAATTCGTCCGTCTTTGCGCGCGCGGCGGGAGGTTCTGCTTGCAGACCGCGCCACCAGGTGGCGCGGATCGAATCGGAGCAGGCGATTTCGGTCTTGCCCGGGGCGCACGCCTTGAACCACCGCGAACCCGCCACCGCCTTGCGCAGGTAGGCGCGCAACGACCGCCACGGCCACGTCAGTGCGGAAGAGCAGGCCCCCAGCCACCGCCACCTCTGCGCCAGCGCGGACACGCCCTCCCGCAGCCGCCGGGACCAGGGCACTAGTGCGCGCAGGAAAACTCCCAACGTTGCGAGACAGCCGCCGAGGGCCAGCAGCCCCGCACACCATTTGATGATCGACGCCGCGGCCGCGGCCGTGATCAAGTCCGCCGAGTTGTGGTGGCGGAGGGCGTAATCGAGCAGCACATGCTTGGCGAGGTCGGCGCCGACGGTAAGGGCCACCGCGGCGGCGACGTATTTCGCCGCCAGCCGGCCAAACTCGGAGATGGCCCACAGCCTGAAGATCCATGCAAACCCCGTCAGCGCCAGGCCGTACCCGGCGATGAACCAGACGTCGTTGGATAATGCGGCCCGAACCTGGTCGACGGTGGCCGAATCCGGTGACCCGCCGCCATAGAGGTACCTGGCGACGCCGGACGGCGAACCCGGTGCCGGCCATGAAAGCGCCGCTATTGCCACCCCGGCCGCGACGAAGATAGCTGCCGCCGCCGTTTGGGCCAGGCGGGATGTCCGCCATCTCGCTGACTCAGTTTCGGACATGGGGAATCCCCCTCGATCGAGTCGGTGTTAACGCGCGTAGCTGCTCGTTTACCAAACCGCTGCTCCGCGGGACGGAATAGAGTAAGCGACTACCCCAACTCGTTGTAGCGTTGTCACCAGCTCGGAAAGGGGGATCGCGATGCATACCTACGCAGATTCCCCGTGCTCGAGACGGGCAGTGCGGTGCAGCTGCGCTACATAAGCGTCCCGGCCCTGATCGGGGAGGCCGGGGGAGATCCGTGGTTGATCAATCAGAGCCTCCAGGTCGGTCGCCCGGCGCAGATCTCCGAGTTGGCGGAGGCGTTTCACACGGCGGGCCGGTGCACCGCCGAGTCCGACGCCTCGTTCCAGGAAGCGCGCCGCCGCTTCGACGCGGCCTGGAACCACCAGAACGGCGACCATCCGATCAACGACTCCGCCGAGGTGCAGCGGGTGACCAAGGCGCTGGGCGCGCAGTCGTTGCAGCTGCCCAAGATCGGCGCCGACTTGGAAAACATCGCCGCCGCGCTGGCCGAGGCGCAGCGAACCGGCGCGGCGCTGATCTCGACGCTGGAGGGGCAGCTGCAGCAGCTCGACAACGAGATCGGCCAGGCGGTGGAGGCGGAGAAAGACGTCCACCTCACCGCGGCTGAGAGAAAGCTCTTGGAGCTGCACATCGCCGACCTTGAAAACGAAGCGATCGCCGACACCAAATCCGCTCTGGCACAGATCGATTCGGTACGCGACGGCTATTCGAACTACTTGCAGGCAGCGATGGGGACCCTGCGCGCCGACGGCTACGAGCCCGACGTTCTCCAGGCGGTGGACGCCAAACCCGAGATTCCGCCGCCGGGAACGAGTCCGGAGGACGTGAACAGGTGGTGGACATCGTTGACGCCGGGGGAGCGCCAGCAGCTCATCGCCGAGCACCCCGATCAGGTTGGCAACCTCAACGGTGTCCCGGTGCTCGCGCGCAGCGACGCCAACGTGGCGGTGATGACTCAGGACCTCAACCGGGTCCGCGACATCGCCGGCCGCTTCAACGTCTCCCCGGACGACGTGCTGCGCGATCCGGCGAAGTACGGCCTGTCGGCCGCCGACGTCACCCGCTACCAGAACGCCGATCAGACCCAGCAGGGGCTCGATCGCGACTCCGACCACGGCCACAACCCGGTGTTCCTATTCGCTTACGACCCAATGGCTTTCGGCGGTAAGGGGCGTGCGGCGATCGCGATCGGGAACCCCGACCTGGCGAAGAACACCGCTGTGATCGTCCCGGGCACCAGCAGCAGCGTGAAGGGCGGCTGGCTGCACGACGGCCACAACGATGCGCTCAACCTGTACGGCCAGGCCAACGCCGCCGACCCGAGAAACCCCACGGCGGTGATCGCGTGGATGGGGTACGACGCCCCCAACGACTTCAAGGATGTCCAGCGGATTTCCACCCCGGCGCTGGCGCGGACCGGCGGTGAGGCGCTGGCGCAAGACGTCAACGGTTTGTGGGCCACGCACCTCGGGGCCGGCCAGCATGTCACCGTGCTGGGCCACTCGTACGGCTCGACCACGGTGGCCGACGCGTTCGCGTTGGGCCACATGCACGCCAACGATGCGGTGCTCATCGGTTGCCCGGGCACCGACCTCGCACCCAACGCCGCGAGCTTCCATCTCGACGGCGGGCACCTGTACGTGGGCGACGCGTCGACGGATCCGGTCGGCATGCTCGGGGAGCTGAATGGCTTGAGCCACTACGTGAACCGGGACAACATCGGCGGTCAGGTGCTCGGCTTGACCCCCGGCCTGGGCGCCGACCCCGCGGCCGACGGATTCGGGTCCGTGCGCTTCCGGGCCGAGGTGCCCGGCTCCGATGGCGTTAACCCGCACGACCATTCGTACTACTACCACCCCGGAAGCGAGGCGCTCCACAGCATGGCCGACATCACCTCGGGTCACGGTGACGCGCTGGAATCCGACGGCCTGACGGCCCAACACCGTTACCAGCCGGGCAAGGTCACCATCCCGGGCCTGGGTCCGGTCGGACCGGGCATAGGCGGGCTCGTCATCGACCCGGAGTGGGGCCGCGCGCCGGGATCTGTTACCGATGATCATGTCTTCGATGACCAACACCATCACTGAGCGGCAACGCATTTGGCCCCGGCAAGCACGGCTTGCCGCGTTAGTCGTCGTCGTCATGTTGCTAGGAGGGTGTTCGCTGGTGTTTCCGAAACCGCATTCCTCGGGCCCTTCCAACCCCTTTGACGATTCCGCCCACCCGTTGACGGACGATCAGACCAAGGCGCAGGTGATCGAGCCGGCCAAGGAGATCGTCGCCGCCGCGGACCTGCAGGGCGTCGACGGCGGGTTTTCGTTCGCGTCCTGCAATGACCAAGGCGATCCGCCCTATCAGGGCAGGGTGACGATCGGGTTCCTGGTGCAGGGCGACCCGGATGCCTACTTCCAGCACATTCGCGCCGCGATGGCCGCGCACGGATGGAGCGAGGGCGCTCCGCCGGGACAGCACTACCACGGCACCACCCTGAACAAGAACGGTGTGACGGCAAACATGAGCTTGTTGCCCTCGGACCACAGCCGCGGGCAGATCATCCTCTACGGCGAGTGCCGGGACACCACCGACCACCACCACGACCCGGGTGCCGGACTCGATATCACGAGCCAGTTGACCGCCCGCTGAGCCCCGCCCCCCGGGGTATCGGGCTAGCCGGACTCCTTGCGCCCTGCGGCCTTCTTCTGGGACTGGTTACCGCCGCTGCCGCTACCGCTGTTGCGGCTGCTTTGGCTGCTGCCCGGGCTCTTGCCGCCCCTGCCGGAGGCGCCGGGCGAATTCGATATCGCCGCCGCCCTGGACTTGCTCATCCCTTTTTTGCGCAGACCCTCGTACTGCTTGTCGTTCTTGACGCTCGACCCATGATCTTTCGCCACTTTGGTCTCCTTTACACCATGCAGCCCGAATACCCACTTTTCGGACCCCGGTCCGCGTCGGGGGCTGCGATCGGCCACCGCGTTGCCTACGCGCGATTTGGGTACTGATCCAGTTGTCGACCCAGCAATGAGCGAGAGGACCCGATGGCGCCCCGCGATCCCGATGCGACCGAAGCGCTGCTGAAAGAACTTCTGTGGACCTACGGGCCGTGCGGTCAGGAGGACGAGGTTCGAGCCGTCTGCGCCCGCGAGCTGGAACCCGTCGTCGACGACATGTGGATCGACGACGCCGGCAACCTGGTCGGCTACGTCGCCGCGGGAGCTCCCCCCGACGACGCCGCCCACCGGTCGGCCGCCATCGCAGGACCCAGCACCGCGACACGCGTCATGGCGCACATGGACGAACTGTCCATGCTGGTCAAGCGGATCGAGCCGGACGGCTCGCTGCACGTGACCCAACTGGGCACCATGTATCCCGGGAACTTCGGACTCGGCCCGGTCGCCGTCCTCGGCGAGCACGAGACACTCACCGCGGTGCTCACGCTCGGCTCCGAGCACACCACCAAGGAGAGCCCGCGGATCTGGCAGACCAAACCCGATGCGGGTGATCAGGCGCTGGACTGGGAGCACGTCTACGTCTTCACCGGCCGCACCGAAAAGGAGCTTGCCGACGCGGGCGTGCGGCCCGGCACGCGGGTGTGCGTCGAGCGGAGCAAGAGGACGCTGGTCGAGATCGCGGACTATGTCGGCTGCTACTTTCTCGACGACCGCGCCGCGGTGACCGCCCTGCTGCGCGCGGCGCAATTGCTGCGCGAGCGCGGACAGCGGCCCGCCGACGACCTCTACCTGGTGTTAACGACCAACGAGGAGATCGGCGGGGTGGGCGGCTCCTACGCCAGCGCGTCACTGCCGGGCACGCTCACCCTCGCCCTCGAGGTCGGACCCACCGAGCGGGAGTACGGCACCACCGTCACCGGCGGTCCGATCATCGGCTACAGCGATGCCCTCTGCGTCTACGACAAGGACATCGCCGACCGCCTGATGGCCATCGCCTCCAACCGGGGGCTGGAGCCGCAGGCCGCGGTGCTGGGCGCGTTCGAGTCCGACGCCTCCCATTCCAAGGCCAACGGGCTGTCGCCGCGGGCGGCCCTGCTGTGCCTGCCGACGCTGAGCACGCACGGGTATGAGGTCACGTCTCGGGGCGCCATCGACGCCATGGCCGACATCGTCGCCGACTTCGTGCTGCAGCCCGACGGCCACGGCTGACCTCCTCGGGCCGGCCCAGAAAGTCAGAGACCAGAAGTTGAGTAAATCTTTTGCGGTCTAATCCAATGGTATGTAAACTCCGCAATCAAGTGCATCGCCGGTATACGCCGACGGCCCGCACCAGGGGGTGACGCGCAGCACTTCATATAGAGATTGGCGGCCCGAAGATGACCAGCGTTTCATCCTTAGACTCAGTCCAGACTTCCCTCTCTCGACGTCCTCGCTCTCGCCCGAAATCGAGCCCGTCGGCCCCGACGGTCAGCCTCGTCATTCCGGTGCGGAATGAGGCGCGCAACATCGGCTGGGTGCTCGAGCAGCTCGCTGATGAGGCGACCGAGATCATCATCGTCGACGGCGATTCGACCGATGTCACGCTCATCACCGCGCGCCGATCCCGGCCCGACATCCGGGTCGTGCCGCAGCAGGGTCCGGGCAAAGGCAGCGCGTTGCGAACGGGGTTCCTCGCCGCCACCGGTGACATCATCGTGATGATGGACGCGGACGGCAGCATGTCGCCCAGCGAGATCCCGCACTACGTGCATTTCATTGCGAACGGCTACGACTTCGTCAAAGGGTCGCGGTTCATCAGCGGCGGATCGTCGTTGGACATCACGTGGTTTCGGCGGTTCGGCAACTGGTTCTTGCTGTCCGTGTTCAACTCGCTGTACCACGGCAACTTGACCGACCTCTGCTATGGGTTCGTTGCTTTCGACCGTCGCTACCTCGATCACCTCCACCTCTCGGCGACCGGCTTCGAAATCGAGGCCGAGATGACGGTGCGGGCCATGCAGGCGGGATTGCGAATCGCGGAGGTTCCCAGCGTGGAACTGCCCCGTCGCAGCGGAGCGTCGAACCTGCATGCGATCCGCGATGGCATCCGCGTCCTGCGGACGGTGCTGCGTCACCACCGCTCCGGCGTTTCTGGGCACCTGTACCAGGCGGCCCGGCAGGCTGCAGGGCGACCGGCTGTCGGTATGTCAGCCGAAGTGACGGCGTGACTGGCGATGCCCGCCCGCCCGACCGGCTGATTGACGTCAACGACCTGCCGATCGGTTTCATTGACGTCGCACTGAGCATGCCGCCGGCGGAGTTGGTCGGCGAAACGGTTGTGGTCCTGCTGCGTCCCGAGAAGGGCCCCCCGACGGCGGTGCTGAAGGTGGCGCGTGGCCAGCTCAGAGCCGCGAAATTGCGTATGCAGCGGCGCGTGCTCGCCGAACTCGCTGTCCACCAAGGACTTAACGACGAATGGCGCAAACTGTTACCGCGGATACTCGCATTCGACGAGCGCGCTAATGCGGCCGTGTCCGTTGAGTCCTATCGCCGTGGAACAGACCTGGCAGAGGTTCTGGCACGCCGCCCGAACCGTGTCGAGGAGCTGACCGCGGCTGCCCTGAGAGCCATCGCGCCCCTGCACCGCGGAACCGGGACGGCCGCCGTCGTCGACAACTTCTGCCTATTGCGGCGATGGGTCGTCGAACCCCTCGCGACCCTGACGGACGCGTGCCGGCGGCTGGATCCCCATCGGGTTCCCGACATGAACCGGCTCGGCACCGTGCTACGGCAAGCCCTTGTCGGCTGGCGCATGCCGGTGAGTTGGACGCACGGCGACTACACGCCCGCCAACGTTCGGGTCGCCGGCATTCGCGGCCCGGTTACCGGCATCGTGGATTGGGGCGGCGCGCGGCCGGGCCAGCCTGCCTTCATCGACGAGTACCTGATGATCCTGACGGCGAGCTCTCTGGTGGAGCGAACCGATCTGGGCACGGTCGTCGCTGACCGGCTAAGAGCGGGCGGCCTCTCGGTTCGAGAGCGTTCGGCGCTGCGTGCCGCGCACGACGAAGCGGCAGCGGGCGTCGAGCACAGTGAGCGCATCGACGAGCGCATCGCCATCGTGCTGACCTGGCTGCGCCATGCTTCCGGCTCGTGGCGCAAGCGTGAAACTCCGCCAGACCATCACACCTGGTGGGCCACCGATGTGGCTCCGGTGCTCGACGCCGCCGCCGCGTGGCTCGAATTCGATGTTCCGAGCGTGGATTCCCGCGCGGGCCGAGGCGCGGCAAGCATTGTGCCGATGACTAAGCCGACGCGCGTCGGGGGCGCCCCGCAGGCCCGGAGGAACCGGACCGATGGCTGACGATGCAAAACGGAGAGCGAATTGGTCGCGATCGACGGTGGTGGGCTAGTCGCCGGCGTGCGCCGCGGCGGTCACGGGGACCTCAAATGAGAGTGGTTCCGCGCAAACCTTTCTCACCGCGAGTGCGTGGCGTCGCTCCATGAACTTCTTGAAGTAGTCGATTCGATCGGGATTGGTGAAGCTGGGCAGTGCCAGTATCCACGCCTTCTTGAAGTTATCGAGGTACTCCTCGGGTTGGTCCGGGTTGCTGATCCGGCGGACACCCACCCACAGTGCAATCAACATTTTGGCGACGTCCGCGGGATCCTGCTGGTGGATGACGTCACCCTCCCTGGCTGCTTTCTCGATGAGGGTGATGACGAAGTCTTTCCGCGATTTCCACAGCGCGCGGGGTTCTGGCGTCGTGTTTTCCAGCGCGTCGAGCAGCCGCATGCCGGCTCGGGAGAGGTCGTACTGGGTGTCCTGAACGGCACGGAGGAAAACGAATTCGATGAGGGTCTCCAGGCCCGACATGTTGCGGTCAAGCAACTCGGCGACTGCCGAACGGGTCAGCTGGGTGAGTTCGTCGATGATCGTCAGCGCCAGCGCCTGCTTCGAGGAGAAGTGAAAATACATCGCCCCCTTGGTCAGCTCGGCCTCCGCGAGGATGTCATCGAGGCTGACGAGGTTGTACGGAAGCTGCGCGAACTGGCGTGCGGCGGCGGCGATGAGACGATCGCGGGTGTTGTCGGGTCGCCGTTCGCTGTCCTCAGTCATCGCCCCGCCTGTTCTCTTTGCGCCCGCCGCGCAGCGGGGGCACCTTACTTGTCCCGAGAAACCAACACCGCCGCGTCGATGCCTTCGATGATAGGCCCCGCTGACACGCAGTGTCTGTAGACCCGCCCGGTGCGGTGGCTCTCAATTCATCCCGCGGCCGTCCCCGACCTTACACCCCGCGTTTACCGCGGCTTCCCCCGAAGTTATGCCAAGTATGGGCCGCGGATGGTTGCTGGGAGACCCCCAGACCCCGGACGCCAGAGGTGTGAGTCGGACCCGGTCGACACTCGGAACCCAGGTCGTTCTTAGTTACCGGAGGCGACGACGGCGGCGTGGCGAGCAGGCGGGATGGCGTCGAGTCGTCGTAAGAGCGTCTGCGGCAGAGGGCCTTTCACGCAAGCGCTTGACGTCGTTCGATGAACTTGGTGAAGTAGTCGATTCGATCGGGATTGGCGAAGCTGGGCAGTGCCAGTGTCCATATTCTTTGCAGGGTGTCCAGGTAATCCGCGGGTTTGTCGAGATTGCTGGTTCGGCGGATACCCACCCACAGTGCCACCAACATTTTGGCGATGTCTTCGGGATCGTGCTCGGCGATGACGTCGCCCTCGGCGGCTGCCTTTTGGATCAGGCTGGTGACGAACTCGATCCATGACTGCCACACCGTCGGGGGTAGGGAGGTCGGGTTGTCCAGCGTGTCGAGCAGTCGGACGCCGGCGCGCGCGACGTCGTCCTGTGTGTCTTGAGCGGCACGCGCGAAGACGAACTCGATCAGGGTTTCCAGGCCCGACATGTTGCGGTCAAGCAACTCGGCGATCGATGACCGGCTCAGCTCGGTGAGATCGTCAATGATCGTCAGCGCCAGCGCCTGCTTCGAGGGGAAGTGAAAATACATTGCCCCTTTGGTGAGTTCGGCTTCCGCCAGGATGTCGTCGAGGCTCACGACGCTGTACGGGCGGTGGGCGAACTGGCGTGAGGCGGCGGCAATGATTCGCTGACGCGTCACGTCGGCTCGCCGTTCGCCGTCCTCATTCATTGCCCCGCCTTGTCTCGTCGCGGTTGCCGCGCGAAAAACCGTCGCGGCGCGGCCAGGCAGTTCCGCGACCGAGTCAGTTCCTTCGGGGAGGGGGTGGTGGCACGCCGGGTGCGTAGACCCCCCTGGAGCGGCGTTGTGTTCGTCGAAGTCTTCCGTTGGTCTGGCCTGGTCTGATCTGGAGCTGACGTCCTGACTTTAATTCACACTTTACTTCGCGGGAAGACTCAAAGTGTGATAATTTGGCCGCTACCATGCCAAATAGTATGTAAATTGGCTGGTCAGGTGCATCGGCGGTATCTATACACGATTGCGCCTCAGGCGTCGCGGTGACACGCCCGCCCAGGTCGGCTTTCTTCCGTGAGGAGGACATATGTCGGTCGTGACCAGACAACCGGATGTGGCGACGCGCGTGCCATCGAAGTCAAACGCGCCTCCACCCACCGCGGTCTTACCCGACCCACCGCGCGACGGCCCTGGAAGGGACGCCACTGCGCCGGTTGAGCGCCGGCGCAGTGGGGGGCCCGCCGATTCGCCCATGGAGATCTTGAGCCGATTGCCCGCCGTGGTGGTGTTGGAGCGGCTCCCGGTTCCTTCGCTCGCGATGGCGCGGGACGGCATCATCTTGTTCGCCAACAGGGCGTTTGCCGAGATGGTGGGTTACGAGCTAGAAGCGTTGGCGGGCTCGGTGTTTCCCGAGATGTTCCACACCGTGCCGGCCACCTTGTGCGCGGTTTCGGGCGTCGACGCAGTCGCGAATCTGATCGTCGAGCTGCGGCACTGTGAGGGTTGGACGGTGCGCGCCAGGATGAGCCAGACGGCGATGTTGCGCCAGGCCGACCCGGTCGTGCTGGTGACGTTCGACAATTTGACGGAACGGCTGTGGATGGACGAGCGATGAGTCGCCGACCTGGATATCGTCGTGCGCCGATCTCTTCCCGGGCACCTGCGCTGTCGCCGGCAGCGACCTGGTTGTTCTAGTCCGGCGCTGCGTTTCCGCGAGCGCGGGTGACGCGCTCGCCGCTGCCGTGCCCCGGCTCCATGCCGTGCCACCGGCCCCAGTCGCGGCTCATTGGGCAGTCCACGCGAACTCTCCTAACGACGTGCAAGTACTGCAAGTACTAGAAGTTGACCAATTCCCTTACTAATGCTTCGATAAGTATGTATTCTACTGAATGAAGTGCATTGCCGGTATCCACGGTCGCACCAGGCCCCGCGTAACGGCGTCCGGCCGATGGCTCGACCTGCTTCCGCTAGGAGGAGCACATGTCGTTTGTGACCACGCTGCCGGCGATGTTGTCGTCCGCAGCCGACGAACTGCAAAACATCGGCGCCGCCGTGACCGCCGGAGACGCGGCCGCGGCCGCCCCGACCACCGGGGTGATTCCCGCAGCGGCCGATGAGGTGTCGGCGCTGACGGCGGCGCACTTCACCGCGCACGGCGTCCTGTACCAGGAGGTCAGCGCCCAGGCCGCCGCGATTCGTGAGCTGTTCGTCAGCACCTTGGCGACCAGCGCCGGTTCTTACGCGGCCACCGAGGCCGCCAACGCGGCCGCGGTCCTCTGAGCTTCGTAGCGGGATCATCATGGATTACGGGGCGCTACCGCCGGAGATCAACTCCGGGCGGATGTATGCCGGTCCGGGCGCGGGGTCGATGCTGGCCGCCGCAGCCGCCTGGAACGGGTTGGCCGCCGATTTGCGTTCCGGGGCGGCCGGCTACGACGCCGTGATCTCGGCGCTCACCGGTGGACCGTGGCTGGGCCCGTCGGCGATGGCGATGTCGGCCGCGGCCGCACCCTACGTGGCGTGGATGAGCGCGACCGCCGCGGAGGCCGAGCTGGCGGCCACGCAGGCTCAAGCGGCGGCGGCCGCGTACGCGGCGGCCTTCGCGGCGACGGTGCCGCCGCCGGAGATCGTGGCCAACCGCGCACTCCTGATGATGCTGATCGCGACCAACTTTTTCGGTCAGAACACACCGGCGATCGCGGCCACCGAGGCCCAGTACGCGGAGATGTGGGCGCAGGACGCCGCGGCGATGTACGGCTATGCCGCGAGTTCGGCGGCGGCCACAGCGCCGGTGACTCCCTTCGCTCCGGCGCCGCAGACCACCAACCTGGCCGGGTTGGCGGCGCAAGGGGGCGCGAGCGCCCAGTCGGCCGGCTCGGCGATTGGCGGCGCACAGCAGACGCTGTCCCAATTGACCTCGGCGATCACCGGGGCGCTGAACAGCCTCGCGTCACCCCTGTCCTCCGCACTGGGCGGAACTTCTTCGTCGGGCGCTGCCGTGGGCCCCTTCGGGAGCCTCTTGTCCGACTCCTCGCTCGGAGGCATCGCGACCGGTCTGATCACCTCGTACGGCGCGATGCCGGGCTGGATGGGCTTGTCGGTGATGTCGACGATGTTGGGCACCGTTTTCGGTCCCCTCATCGGTGGCCCGATGAACATCGGCTTCGCATCCGCAGCCGCGGCCAACACCGCTGCCGGCGCGGCGGGCGCGGCGGGTGCGGCGGCAGGGGCGCTGGGGCCGATCGGCGCGGGCCTTGGTGGTATCCCGGGCTTGGGCGGCTTCGCGGGCCTGGGTGCGGCGACCTCGGTCGGCGGATTGGCGGTGCCTCAGGGTTGGGGGCTCGCGGCAGCGGGCGCCTCGCCCGGGATGCTCGGGACGCTGCCGATGGTTTCTCCCGCGGCGATGCCTTTGGCCGGCGACGAAGTCGCCGCCGGACTGGGTTTCCCGGTGCCGCTCGGCGGGGTCGGCGGGCTCGGCCGAGCCGCGGCCGCGGGTGCTGGAGCCGGCGCGGCCATCGCGGCGGCCAAGTACGCGCCGCGCCTCAGGTTCGTGTCGCGTCCACCAGCCGCCGGATATTCGGACGACGGGGAAACCCCGGCGGCCCCACCGCCGGCGGCGGCGAAATACCCTGTGCCCGCGTCATTCCCGACGAATGGGCACGCGCCCCCCGGGTATCAGGCGGCGGTCATATACGTGCCGACCAACGGAAACTCGTCGGCCAACGTGTAACGGCAGCACAAATCAATTGACTCGAGGTGTGCTGGCTCGCCGCACAAGCGAACCAGCCACCGACAGAACCCCATCCATGTGAGGTAAGGAGCCAAGATGGCAACACGATTCATGACCGACCCGCACGAAATGCGGGCGATGGCGGGCCGGTTTGAGGTCCACGCGCAGACCGTTGAGGACGAGGCCCGCAAGATGTGGGCGTCGTCGATGAACATCGCCGGTGCCGGCTGGAGTGGCCAGGCGCAGGCGACCTCCTACGACACCATGGGTCAGATGAATCAGGCGTTCCGCAACATCGTGAACATGCTGCACGGGGTGCGCGACGGGCTGATCCGCGACGCGAACAACTACGAGCAGCAAGAGCAGGCCTCCCAGCAGATCCTCGGCAGCTAGCTCGAAGGACCCTCTGCCCCAAAACTTTTCAACCAAGGAGAGATGAACATGACCATCAATTACCAGTTTGGCGATGTGGATGCCCATGGTGCGACGATTCGCGCCCAGGCCGCGTCGTTGGAGGCCGAGCACCAGGCCATCGTTCGCGATGTGCTGGCTGCTGGTGACTTCTGGGGTGGCGCCGGTTCGGTGGCGTGCCAGGAGTTCATCACCCAGTTGGGTCGCAACTTCCAGGTGATCTACGAGCAGGCCAATGCTCACGGCCAGAAGGTGCAGACGGCGGGCAGCAACATGTCCAGCACGGACAGCGCCGTCGGGTCCAGCTGGGCCTGATACCGAAGACCGGGTTACGCGCGGACGTCACGGGACCGTGATCGCCATGAGGCCATACCGCTCCCTCGTCAGCGATAACACCGCGGGGGGTGCACCCGAGATCATCGCGGCCATCGCTGCGGCGGCAGCCGGGCAGGCACCGCCCTATGGCACCGACAGTTGGACGTCCAGCGCCCGGCGCCGCTTCAGCGAGGTCTTCGACTGCGACGTCGATCTGCTCCCCGTTTCCACCGGCTCGGCGGCGAACGCGTTGAGCTTGGCCGCGTTGACCCCACCATGGGGCGCCGTGCTGTGCCACCGCGACAGCCACATCAACAACGACGAGTGCGGCGCCCCGGAATTCTTCACTGGGGGCGCCAAACTCATTGCCCTGGGCGGGGATAACGCCAAGATCGACGCCGACGAGCTGCAGGCCGCGGTGCACCGCAAGGTCGGGGACATGCACAGCGTGCAACCGGCCGTGCTGAGCCTCACCCAGTCAACCGAGACCGGCGCGGTATACACCCCCGCCGAGATCGGACGGCTGGCCTCCATCGCGAAGCGTGCGGGCCTGCGCGTCCACCTGGATGGCGCCCGCCTGGCCAACGCCGTCGCCGCGTTGGGTTGCAGCCCCGCCGAACTGACCTGGCGCGCCGGCGTGGACGTGTTGTCCTTCGGCGCCATCAAGAACGGGAGCATCACCGCCGATGCGATCGTCGTGTTCGACCGCTCCCTTACCACCGAGCTGAGTTTCCGGGCCAAGCGTGCCGGACAACTCGCGGCCAAGATGCGTTTCGCCGCAGCCCAACTCGACGCCTACCTTGCCGACGACCTGTGGCTGCGAAATGCCTTGCACGCCAATGCCATGACCGCGCGGCTCTACGAGGGTCTAAATTCCATTGCCGGCGCTCACGTTACGGGCACGCCGGAGGCGAACATCCTCTTCTGCCTCCTGCCCCAGCAGGTCATCGACGGGCTGCTCGAGCAGGGCTACGACTTCTACCACGGCCGGTGGGAACCGGGTGTCGTCCGTTTCGTCACCTCCTTCGCCACCACGGCCCACGTGGTCGACGAGCTCGTCGACGCGGTCCGCCGACTCACCGCGTCGGCAATCCAGGAAAACCGGCCGAACCGGTCTCGAACGCAGAGATCAGTCAGCGGCCGCCGAGCTGAGGTGGCGTGTATGGGAAGTGTCCGATGATCGAGATGGCCATCGTCGGGCTCGGCGCATGGGGTCTTTGCGTCCTCGAGCGAACAGTGAACCGGGCCCGGCGGGTTGGGACGCCGGTGCGGGTGCACGTGGTCGAGCCCGCTCGGCTCGGAGGGGTTTACACCGCTGCGCAGCCCGACTTCCTGGTCCTCAACAACGCCTGCGGTCAGCTCTCCCTCTACGCCGCCCCCGACGGGGACGGCCTTCCCCCCTATGCCGTGGGCTTGCACGCGTGGGCGGTGGTCCGCGGCTACCGCTGGGTGGGTTACGAGTGCCGCATCGGCGCCGGGGGCGACCCCATCCTGCCCACCGACTACCTGCCCCGGCGGCTGATGGGTGAGTACCTGGGCTGGTTCTACGACACGGTGGTGGCCGACGCCCCACCCAACCTCGAGATCGTCCGGCACTACGCGGCGGCCGTCGACATCTCGCCGGCCCTCCAGGGACGTGAGGCGGTGCTACTCGAGAACGGCACCACCCTCACCGTCGACCACGTGGTGCTGACCTCGGGGCACACCTGGAACGACGAGCCCGGGGCCGCCGGGGGCGTGCGCTACCTGCCGCCCTACCCCGTTGAGCACTTCGACCAGAGCGCTCCGGCGGGATCCTCGGTGGCAATGGCCGGCATGGGACTGGCCTGCTTCGACGTCCTCACCGCCCTCACCATCGGACGAGGCGGGACCTTCGTGGACCGATGCGACCGGGCCGACCGCAAGCGGTACGTGCCCTCGGGCCGGGAGCCGACCATCACCCTCTACTCGCGCTCGGGCGCGCCCTACCTCGCCAAGGCGGCCCACGGCGTCGACCCTTACGGTCGGTACCAGCCGGTGGTGTGCACCCCCGAGGAGTTCGCGGCGCTGACCAATCCGGGCGGATCGCCGGTGCGACGGCACGTGGACTTCCGGGCCGAGCTTCTCCCGCTCATCTTCGCCGAGATGCAGGCGCGCTACTACATCCACGCCGCCTTGCTGGCCGGTGGCGACGTCGAATCGACCGACGTCCGCGCCGCCCTCCGCCAAGGCTGGGTCGACGGGCACTACGAGAAGGTCGTCGACGGTCTCGAGCCGCGCTACGGGCGCTTCGATCCGGGCAGCCACCTCTTCGCCGGGTCGGACCGCCACTACACCTCGGCCGGCGACTATCAGGGCCAGGTCTACGACATGATCGAGGCTGACCTCACCGAGGCCCTGCGACCAGGGGGGAGCCCGGTCAAGGCGGCCCAGGAGGTGCTGCGCATCCTCCGGGATCAGCTGCGTTCGGTCATCGAGTTCGGTGGTCTCTCCCTCGAGTCCTACGTGGACTTCCAGTCCAACATCCGGCCCCGCATCAACCGCCTAGAGGCTGGCTGTCCACCGATGCGCTCCCAGCAGCTGCTGGCGCTGCTCGATGCCGGAGTGGTGCGCGTCCCGCTGGGACCGAGCCCGGAGCTGACCGCCCGCCCCGACGGCGTCCGCCTGAGCTCCACGGCCCTCGACGAGCCGACGTCCGTGACGGTCGACGGGGTGGTGCGGGGCTATCTCGACCTGCCGTCGCTGGCCCGGTCGAGCTCGCCCCTGCTCAAGCGTCTCTACGCCAAGGGAAGGCTGACCCAGCTCACCTACGGTGACACGCCCGTGGGCAGCGTGGCCATCAACGAGGACTTCCACCCTTACGACACGGAGGGCCGGCTCCAGCCCAACCTCTCCTTGCTGGGCGTGCTCACCGAGGGGGTGCGCTACTTCACCCACTACCTGCCCTCACCCCGCAGCCGGCTGCGGGCCGTGTACGACGCGCAGGACTGCGTCGAGGCCGTGATCGGCTGAGCACATGACGGATTCCCCGACCGGACGACCGCGGCCGCTGGTGGCGGTCGGCTACGGGCCGCGTTGCGTCCCCGTGATGCAGCTGGCCGAAGCGGCCGCCGGCCTGTGCGACCTGCTGTGGCTGATCGACACCGCGGTGCCCGGGATGGGCGAGATGGTCGACCTGCTCAACCGGTTCGGCCCCGTCGTCGACCTGGAGGGCATGAGCGCGGAGCAGGCGGTCAAGATTCTGGGCGACTGGGAGCCCGGCGGCATGACCACCTACCTCGACGCCGGCATGGTCGAACTGGCCCATGTGGCCGAGGGGCTCGGCCTCCCCTTCCACAGCCCGGCCACCGCCGCCGCCCTCACCGACAAGGCCCGCCAGCGCCGGGCCCTGGCCGACGCCGGCGTCGAGATCCCCCCGTGCCACCTCATCCGCCCCGACCAGTCCGAGCGCGAGCTGCGGGCGGTCGAGGACCAGGTGGGGTGGCCCGCCGTCCTCAAACCCCGCTCGGCTCAGGGCAGCCGCTGCACCTTCCTGGCCCGCGACGGCGCCGAACTCGAGAAGCTGCTGAATGCGCTCGGCCCGGGCCGCCGCGACATGGTGCTCGAGGGTTATCTGGCCGACGATCCGGCCCGGGCGGGCGGCCCCTACGCCGGCTACGTCTCGGTCGAGAGCGTGGTGGCCGACGGCGTCGTCAGCCACCTGGCCCTGACCGGCCGCTTCCCGCCGGCCGAGAACTTCCGCGAGACGGGGTTCTTCATCCCCGCCGCGCTCGACGCGGGGAGTCGTTCGGCCGTCCTGGACCTCGCCACCCGCGCCATCGACGCCCTCGGGGTACGCACCGGGTGCCTGCACACCGAGGTCAAGTTCACCCCCGACGGCCCCCGCATCATCGAGGTCAACGGGCGGCTGGGCGGCGGTGTGCCCGAGATGCTCAAGCGCGCCGCCGGCATCAGCCTGCTCGACCTCACCCTGCGGGTGGCCCTGGGCGAGCCGGTCTCCATCCAGGGCCCGGTGGCCACCGAGCGCATCGGCTACCGCTTCTTCCTCCAGCCGCCGACCGTCTCGGCCACCGTGACGTCCATCGAGGGCATCAACGACTTCAGCGACCAAGCCGGAGTGGACACGGTGAGCGTCCACCAGCGCCCGGGCGCCTCACTCGACTGGCGGGACGGCTCCGGCAACCACATCGTCGCGGTGGTCGGCTCGGCCGACGACGAGGAGCAGTTGCAGGCGGCCTACCGGCTCCTCCACCAGGAGGTCACCGTCACCTACACCGATGTCAGGCATTGACGGCGATGGGCGTTCAACTGGCAGGGGCCCTCGATCCGACCGACCGGATCGAGGGACCGGCGCGGTGGACGTGCGCCCTGGTCAACAACATGCCGGATGCCGCCTTCGGCGCCACCGAGCGCCAATTCGTGGGGCTGCTGGGCGCCGGGTCCGGGTCTGACACGGTCGCCGTCACCCGTCACACCATGGTCGGGGTGCCGCGGGGGGAGCGGATCCGCGCCCGCATCGCCGCCGATTACCGTCCCCTCGAGGACATCATTTCGAACCCCCCCGACCTGCTGATCGTGACCGGCTCCAATCCGATCGAGTCCCGCATCGAGGACGAGCCCTACTGGTCCGATCTGCACGGCCTGCTGAAGTGGGGGAGCGAGAACGTGCCGGCCATGGTGCTGTCCTGCCTGTCGGCCCATGCCGCCCTGGCAGTCTTCGACGGCATCGAACGGACCACCCTGCCGGTCAAGTGCACGGGCGTCTTCGCCCAGGAGGCCGACCGGTCCCACTTCCTGGCAGCCGGCTTGGACGGTCCTCTTGTCGTGCCCCATTCCCGCCTCAACGCCGTGCCCGCCGAAACGGTGGCGACCGCCGGCTACGCGGTGGCACTGCAGTCGGCCGAGGTGGGGTGGAGCGTGGTCACCAAGACGGTGGGGATTTCCCAGGTGGTGCTGTTTCAGGCGCATCCCGAGTACGACCCGTCGAGCCTGGTGCGCGAGTACGCTCGGGACGTGCGGCGCTACGCCGCCCGCGAGCACGACGAATTGCCCTGCCTCCCAAGGGATTGCGTGACCGGACCGGACTGGGATGGTCTTCGCCGGCTGCACGAGCGGGTGGTGGGTGGCGAACGGGACCCGGCGCTGGTGGCCGCATTCCCCTTCGACGAGATCGGCGCCCGCGCCCCATGGCGGTGGCGGGGCGCGGCCCTGTGTATGTACGCCAACCTGTTGGCGACGATCTGAGAAGAGGAGCGCCTCAGGATGCACGACGAAACCATCGCAATCCACGGCGGCTACACCCCCGACGGGACGCGGGCCGTAGCCGTCCCCATCTACCAAACGGTCGCCCACGACTTCATCAGCGCCGACCACGCGGGTGCCGTGCTCGACCTAGAGACGCCGGGCTTCCACTACAACCGGCTCAACAACCCGACACTCGACGTCCTCGAGCAGCGCATCTGCGCCCTGGAAGGGGGGACGGCGGCCCTGGCGGTGGCTTCGGGCATGGCCGCCGTCAGCTACGCCATCCTGACGGTGGCCACTGCCGGCTCGAACATCGTCGTCGCCCCCCAGCTCTACGGGGCCACCTTCACCTACTTCGCCCACGTGCTGCCCACCCTGGGCATCAAGGCCCGCTTCGCCGCCGATGACCGGGCGGAGTCGATCGCCCGCCTCATCGACGACGACACCCGCGCCGTTTTCTGCGAGACCATCGGCAACCCGGCAGGCAACATCGTCGACCTCGAGGCCGTGGCCGCCGTGGCGCACGCGGCGGGCGTGCCGTTCATCGTGGACAACACGGTGGCCACGCCGCTCGTGCTCAAGCCCTTCGAGCACGGGGCCGATGTGGTCGTCCACTCGCTGACCAAGTTCGTCGGCGGCCACGGCACCACCCTCGGCGGGGCCATCGTGGACGGCGGCCGGTTCCCGTGGGCCGACCATCCCCACCGCTTCCCCCTGTTCAACCGTCCCGAGCCCGCATTTCACGGCGTCGTCTTCGCCCGCGACTTCCCCGACCGGCCGTTCGCCGTGCGGGCCCGCTCCATCCAGCTGCGCAACAGCGGCGCCACCCTGTCGCCCTTCAACGCGTTCATGCTGCTGCAGGGCCTCGAGACGATGGCCGTGCGGCTCGAGCGCCACGAAGCCAACGCGCGGGCCGTGGCCGACTATCTGGCCGCCGACGACCGCGTGGCCTGGGTGAGCTTCGCCGGCTTCCCCGACCATCCCTACCACCACCTCGTCGGGCGCTACCTGCACGGGCGCGTGCCGTCCATCGTCACCTTCGGGGCCGAGGGCGGCTACGAGGCGGGACTGGCCTTCTTCGATGCCCTCCAGCTCGTCAAGCGGCTGCTCAATCTGGGCGACGCCAAGACCCTGGCCATCCATCCGGCCTCGACCACGCACCGCCAGTTGTCCGAGGCGGAACTGGTCAAGGCCGGCATCCGGCCGGAGACGATCCGCCTGTCCATCGGGATCGAGCACATCGACGACATCATCGCCGACATCGATCAGGCGCTGGACAAGGCTATGGCCGGCTGATCAGCTGGGGTCGAACTGCCGGCACTTGCCCCTCGACAGCCGCTCGATGAATTCCACCTCGCGTACGCGGACATCCGAGGCCGGGCCGCCGTGCCGGCGGAGCACGTCGACCAGGTCGGTCTGCAGGCGCTGCAGGTCGGCGGAGCCGTCGGTCACCACCGACACGTCGAGACCCTGCTGCGCCTTGCCGATGAAGAAGTTGGCGACACCGGGGGTGGCCACGACGGCTTGCTCGAGTGCGGCGCGCGGCACCCGGGCACCGCCCTCGTACTCGTAGGCGCCGTTGATCCGGCCGTTGACGGAGAGGATGCGGCGATGGGCGCACCCGCACGGACAGGGTTCGTCGGACATCGTCACGGCGTCGACCATGTCGTAGCGGATCAGCGGTTGGTCTAGGTTGAACAGGTTGGTCAGCAGCATCCGATCCGCGGGCTGCCCGAATGGCACGACGTTGCCGTCCGCATCCGCCGGTTCGAGAATGACCAGGTCGTCCGCGACGTGCATGCCCTCTCCGACGCCGCACGGAAAGGCGTAGGTCCCCTCCGAGCAGCCCCAGAACTCGGAGGCCTCGATCCCCCACGCGGCCCGAACCGCCTCTCGCACCGGCGGAGTGCAGAGCTCCCCGGCGACGCTCACCCAGGTCGGTTGGATGGTGAGCCGCCCTTTCATCGCCTCCAGGGCCAGCTCGCGGATGAGGCTCGGCCACCCTTGCAGCGCCTGCACCGCGGGACGGGCCTTGTTGAGGCGGTCGACGATCTGGTCCAGGGGCAGCGTGGCATCGCAGCAGTGGGAGGTGGGTCCGCCGCTCTCAAAGGTGCTGAAGGCGTAGAAGATCCCGGATTCGTGCTTGGGGCTGCAACTGAAGCACTGCGCCAGCACTGCGTCGGGGTCCTCGCCGCGTCGCCCGGTCCAGCGCGAGCCTTGCATCACGAAGGTGACGAACGCGTCCCAGCCGTAGACGTGGAGTGACGGGGCTTGGACATACCCCGACGTGATGATCGCCCGGTACTGGCCGTCGAGGTAGCCGTCCCCGCTCAACTCATCGAGGTGCTGCGCGACCCGCGCACGTGTCAATCCGGGGACGGTGACCAGCCGGTCGAACTCGTCCATCATTTCGGCTTTGGTCAGGATCGGCAGCGAGGGGAGGTCGGCCTCGGTGAAATTCGCCAGATCGTGCCCCGCCAATCGTTCCCCCCAGAACGGCGAATGTTCGGCGGCGTACACGAGTAGCTCTCGAAGCCGCCGTTCGCGCTCTGCGGCGAGCCGCCCGGCGTCCCAGCGCAGCCGGCGGACGCCCTGCAGGTACGTATCTTGCAATTGGGCGCGCTGGCGGCGGACCAGCTGTTCGTACGTTTCCCCCGAGGCCGCGCCAGTTGCCCTCGCCTCCACGCGGCGATCGTAGCCCAGACGCCGGGTTCTAATACCGTAGTCAGGCCATTTCCATGTAAACGACTTGCAAAGACCGCTCAGCCCCCGGTATTCGGCGGAGACAGGCCGGCCTCCTTCAGCAGCCGTCGCTCGTCCACCTTGCTGGACGACGTCAACGGCAGGTCGGCCACCAAGACGAATTGATCGGGCAGCATCGTTTCCGGGAGCCGTTCGCTGGCGGCCGAACGGACGGCGACCGGGGTGAGTTCGCCGTCCGGCACCACGAACGCGACCACTCCCAGGTCCCCCTGCAGGTCGAAGGTCGTGCACGCCGCCGATGCCACCCCGTTCAGGCCACCGAGCGCCTCGGTCACCTCGACCAGGGACAACCGCACGCCATGCCGCTTGATCACGCGGTCGGAACGCCCCATATATATGTAGTTGCCCCGGTCGTCGCGGAAGGCGAGGTCACCGGTGCGGTAGACGGTGGTTCCCTCGACGACGTCCGTCCGCAGCACCGCCGCGCTCAGCACCGGGTCGTTCAAGTATCCCGCCATGAGCTGCAGCCCGCCGATGTACAGCTCGCCGACCGCTCCGGTGCGATCGATCAGGCCGCCGCGCTCGTCAACGAGGTGGAACGAGCTCCCGGTGTGCGGATGGCCGATCGGTACCGGTCCCGCGTCGAGCAACTCGGGTGTCAGCTCGAGATGTGCGACGGCGATCGTCGTCTCGGTCGGGCCGTACCGGTTCACCACCCGCAGTCCCGGGCTGGCGGCCCATACCGCCCTGATGTCGGCGCTGGACGGCGCCTCGCCGCCCAAGGCGATCACCCTGAGCGCGGTGTCGGCCAGCCGATCGAGCCGGCCGCTTGCCCGGAGCAAGCGGAGGTAGCTGGGGGAGAAGCTGGTCGCCGTGATGCCCTCGTCGGCGACGATCGAAAAGAACCTGCGGGGGAACAGCAGGGCCTCGCGGTCGGGAATGACGAGTGGGACGCCCCGCACGAGCGGGGGAAACATGGCGGAGAACGACCCGTCGAAGTGCACGGGTGAAACGCACAGGCACCGGTCGTCCGCGCTGAGTCCCACGGCGTCGGCGCACGCCTGGACTGCGGTGTAGAAGGCCCCCGGGGGGATTTGGACTCCCTTGGGGAGGCCGGTCGTCCCCGACGTATAGATGATGTAGGAGATCGGGCCCGTGACCGGTGCTGGCGTGCGCCCGTCCCCGGCGCTCAGCTCCGAAAGGGAGGTCCACGGGGTGCCGGCCGGAAGTCCCCCCGGGGGCGCCGTTTGGTCAGGGCCCGCGGTGATCACCTGCGCGGGTTGGCAGTCGGTGACGATCTGCTCGCGGCGGATGTCCGGGTCGGTGATGGCCAGCGGCACGAACGTGACCCCGGCCCATAGGCAGCCCAGCGCCGCCACCACGAAGTCCGCCGAGTTACCGATCAGCAGGGCGACCCGATCCCCGGGCTCGACGCCTTTCCGGAGCAGGCCGGCGGCGACCGCCCCGGCCGCGGCGCGCAATTCGCCCCGGGTCAACGCGCGGTCCAGGTCCTTGACGGCGGGCAGATCCGGGGCCCGTTCGGCGTGGTCCAGCACCGCACCGAGCACGTCGCGTCCTGTCACGCCTTCTCGCGGCTGCTGCACGCTCGCTATTCTCGCGCACCCGCGCAGGTCACGAAGGATGACACGAAAACTCCTCTCTTCCAGCCGTGCTCGGCTTCCGCGGCCGCAAATTGCCGCAATGTGTCAATATGAACGACGTGAGCGTCCGCACGATCGCTCGTTTCCTCGGCGCCGCGCTTCTGACCACCTGCGCGGTGCCAAATGCCGCGATCAGCATGCCTTCGATCGCCGCTGCGGCGCCATGCCCAGACATCGAGGTGGTGTTTGCTCGCGGCAGCGATGACCCACCCGGGCTCGGCGTGATCGGGCAGACGTTCGTCGATTCGCTGCGTCCGCAGCTCGTCGGGAAATCCGTCGCGGTGTACGCGGTCGACTACCCCGCGACCAGCAAGAGCAGCGAGTTGGCCAGCTCCGCGTCCGCGGGCGCCAAAGATGCGAGCGCCTACGTCCAGTCCACGGCGGCGAACTGTTCGGACACCAGGATGGTGCTCGGTGGATACTCTCTGGGCGCGGCCGTGATAGACCTCATCACCGCGGCGGGTGCGCCGCCCGCGGGCTTCGTTCCCGCGCCGATGCCGCCGGAGGTGGCTCGCCACGTTGCCGCGGTCGCCGTCTTCGGAAATCCGTGGGATAAATCGCTGCGAGCACCGCTGACCGCGATCAGCCCGTTGTATGGGGCGAAGACCATCGACCTGTGCAACACCGGGGATCCGATCTGCTCCGACGGCACGGATTCGTCGGCGCACGTCGGCTATGTGCAATCCGGGATGGTCGCTCAGGCTGCGAACTTCGTCGCTGGGCGGATCTAGCCGGCCGGCGGGCCTTTCAGGCGCGGCCCATCATCCAGCGGGGCCGGGACCAGAGCTGCCAGTACTCGACGACCTGGTAGCCAAGCCCGCGGTACAGGCGCTCCCCGGGCGGCGACGACTGCAGCAGCGAACCCTCGATCCCCGCTTCGAACTGGGACCGCAGCACGGTGGCCAGCAGCCGCCGTCCGTAGCCCTTCCCCTGGTCGCGTGGCCGGGTGGCCATCGACCAAACCACCAGCAGCCCGTCCTCGGTGGCCCCGGTGAACATGGACACCATGCGCTCGCCGTCAAAGAGGCCCCACACCCCGAGGTCCGGGTTTTGCGCGGCCTGGACGGGGATGGCCACCGCGGCGGCGGCGTCGGACATGCTGTAGGTGTCGGCCAGCAGGGCGCGGGCCTCGGGTAGTTCCTCGTCGGTCAGGGCACGCACACCGGCCCCGTCGACGTCGGGCAGGTCGGGACCCTCGAGCAGCATCAGGGGAAGGGCCTCCACCACGGCCCAGCCGGCGTCGATCAGCTTCTGGGCGGTGGCCAGGCCGGGTCCGGCCAGCATGACGATGCCTGGCTTCTTGAGGTCGAGCAGCGGCTGGAGGCAGTGATCGACCAGCACGTCGTTGTCGGAGGACTGGCAGCAGGCCACGTTGTAGTCGACGCTGATCTCGCCGCTGAAGGCGGTCCACCAATCTGGTTCCACGGTGTGATGGGCCGGCGCGGACCACAGGCGGGCGGCGGTGCCGAGGTGCCGCCTCAATTCGATCGCAGTCCGCGCCATGGCCGTCGATGCTAACGGGACACGCCGCTAATTGCTCGGCAAGTGCGCTCGCTCTACGGCCAGAGCAACGTCTTCGCGGCCGTTCGTGATTAAACCCGAGATCACGCCGTCGATGTCGGCGGCCGATCGATTTTGGCTGAGCTTGAATTTGGCCTCGATCCGGGCGATCGACAATTCCACTCCTACGATGGCGCGCAATTGAGCCTCGATGAACTCTCGCGGCGCGTCGTCGACCGACCATGGCTGCGGTCGCCCGGCCTCGTGGCGCCCGGTCAGATCACGCACGTTGTGCTCGACCCAGGCGGGGTCGTCGTGGACGGTGAGTCGCCCGTAGACGTGCGCGGTGACGTAGTTCCACGTGGGCACCACGCGCCCGTGCTCCGCCTTGCTCGCGTACCAGGCCGGGGAGATGTACGCATCGGGTCCGCGCACGATGACCAGGGCCTCGCCGACCACCGGGCGCCGCCACTGGTCGTTGTTGCGGGCGAGATGCCCCCGAAGCGTCCGCGCGCCCCGGTCATACACGAACGGCAGCATGGTGGCGACGACACCCTCCGGTGTTGCGGTGATCAGGTCCGCTGCCCCGTGGTGCGTGAGCAGGTCGTCGACGGCCTGCTCGTCGACGGCGAAATGGGCCGGGATGTACATGCCGTCAAGTATGTCGGCCGCGCTTGATGGCCACTACCGCCGCTGCGCGGGCGAAAATACCGCAGCGAGGCGACCGACGTATTCACATTCAGTTTGGCTGCGGCCGACCGGATTTCTGATGCGGTATGCGGGAACTTTCCGGATAACGCAGCCACGTTTGCGGCGGTACAGTACGACCTGGCTAATAGGTTGCATTACGGCAGAAAATTGGGAGGACCAGCGCGATGCAGGACCGAATCCGTGACGTCTTAGCTGCCCATGGTCGGATGGCGGTCGATCCGCGTGAGGTGGACGATCAGGCCGACCTGTACGAGCTGGGCCTGACGTCGCACGCGTCGGTCAATGTCATGCTCGCGCTCGAGGACGCATTCGGCGTCGAGTTCCCCGACGAAGTGCTCAAGAAGTCCACCTTCGCCTCCATAAGCAGCATCGAGCGGGTCGTCGACGGCCTGGTCAACTCGTCTTCCTGACGTGCTGATTGCATGATCAATGTGCCGGGCGATCTTGACGGGCGCCGCGTGCGCACCGGATGCGACGTCGTGGCCATTGCGGATGTCCGGGACTCGCTGGCGGCGTTCGGGGATCGGTACCTGCACAAGGTTTTTACGGCGAGCGAGATCGACGACTGCCGGGGCCGCGATCGGGTGCACGGACTGGCGGCCCGGTTCGCGGCCAAGGAAGCGGTGATCAAGGCATTCGGGGAACCCGACGTGTCGTTTCCGCTGCGCGAGATCGAGGTGACGCATGACGGTCCGCTGCCGCTACTGCGCCTGAGCGGAACGCTCGCCGCGCGGGCGCAACGGCAAGGCTGGCTCAGCTCGTCTTTGTCCCTTTCGCACGCCGATTGCCACGCGATGGCCGTCGTTGTCGTGGTCTGCAATCCGGCCGAGGCCGGCTAGGAACTTCGGGCATGCGCTGACCCTCCGTGGGGAGCAATGCGTTACGGCACCTGCGTGAATTTGACGCTGCTGGTCAACCTGTATCCCAGCGGGCGGCCGCAGGCCGTGCTCTTGCCGGTCAGTTGAACCGTGCCCGCGAGGGTGCTCGGATCCCACACGTAGTGGGCGTCTTCGGCCCGGTAAACCGTAATGTCGTTGCGACACAACGCATTATTCGTAGTATCCAGCGTCCATTGGCCGTTGGCCAACTGGGCCCGGCCCCACGGTTGCACCGCAGCGCAGCCGTCACCGCATGGAGTGAAGTACCAATCGTCGGTGGTGGTTTGGCCGGTGATGGTGTTGGAGACGGTCACGACGTAGTGCCCGTTCATCACCGGAGCGGCCGACGCGGGGGCAGCGGGTCCGAGAGCGATGCCGGCGAACACAGCGGCTGCGGCGAGAACCGGTGCGGTGGCCATGGTTCGTTCTCCCATTCGAGTTGATCAGCAAGTCGGGCAAGCGGCCTCTACCGGCAACACCGCGCTGCGGATCGCGGTCAAGATCGCCGGGTGATGGGCGACATGATCGCCGGTGGGTGCGGCGATGAGGCGGGTTCGTCGCGACGTCCGGTGCAGCCGCTCGAGGGCTGCCCGACCGCCTTTGGCGGCGAACGCCTCCGCGTCCTCGGGTGAGGCGATCAGCGTCACGTCGGTTCCACGGCGGGCAAGCGTCGTCAGCACCGGCTCCGGCAGCCACACCAGTCCAATCCAGCTCAAAAACCGCAAGACGTGTCGCGGGAGGTATTGGTGCATAAGGCGTTTCGCCGGCTCCCGGGCCGGGTTGAGCAGTCCTCTGAGGCGCTTCGTCTTGGCTTCGGACGGGCCGGTGGCCGTACCAACGGCCGCGTTGGCGTGGCGCGCTTTCTCGCGGCCGATCCACTGCATGAACAAGGCGGGGGTGACGCGCCAGTTCCACATCACCAAGTTGACCAGGATCGCTGATTGCGCGCCGATGCTGCGGGCGGCATGGGCGGCGTACCACGAGCCGGAGCAGATCCCGACCAGCTTGAGTTCGCCGGCACCTCGGCGCGCATGCCTGGCCACCGCTATCGCGTCGGCGATGTCGGCCTTGGAGTAGATGTTGCGCCAAGGACCCCGGGTGATTTGGCCCGACAATCCCTGTCCCGCGGGGTCCCAGCGCACCGCCTGCGCCCCGGTCGCCGCGATGCGACGTGACAGTTCGACCCACTCCCGGGCGGGCCCCACGTGCAAGTCGTGGCCGGTCACGAAGAACAACACGGTGCCTGCGGGCGGCGGATCGGGGTGCCGGGGCAGCGTGCGGATGGCGAACAGCCCGTTCGGCTCGATTCGTTCGATGCGCTCGACGACGACGTCGACCCCATCGGGCCCGTCGGCCGGCACTGTCGCCGTTGTCCGGTATCGGGGTGCGGCGCGATGGGTCCGGGTGGGACTGTTCGTGTCGATCCACTCCGTGATCGAATCGACCGCGGTGAAGGGGATCGGCAACATGTAATCCCGCGGGCTCGGCCCGGCGCACTCCCGCAGGCCGACGGTGATCACCGTATCGACTCCACGCGCCGACGTGAGGGCCGTGATGCGCCGGTCGGTCTCGTCCGGTCGCGCCACCAGAAGCACCCTGTCGACGCCTTGGGCGCCGACCGGATCGGCACGGATCTGCAACGCGGCGAATTCTGCGGCGGCGTGGTCGCTCAACCGCCCGCCGACGATCGACACTTCACCCGGCGTGGCAGCGTCCTCGCCCACCGACAGCCGGAACAGCGTCGCATGTTCCCGGAGATAACGCCTGCCCGTTCCGGCGGGATCCAGGTAGACCACGCGGTCGGGTGGGTGCGATTGGGCGGCAAGATATTCGTCGAGGAGCAGACACCCGGCTCGTATGCCGACGGCCGTTGTGGACTCGGCGCCGATCAGCGTGAGGTAGTCGAGCGCGTGGCCCACACTGGCCACCCAGTTGGCCACCGCGTCGTCATGGGCCTGCGCGTAGGACGAATTTCCCGAGCCCAGGTAGTCGAAATGCAGCACGGCGAAGCCGCGGCGCGCCAAGCCGTCGCCGAGGATCCGGTGCAGGCGGACGCTGTCCATCCCGTCCTTGCCGAGCGAGCCACAGATCACCACACCGCCCCTGATCTGCTTGTCGCCCGGCAGATGGAGCACGCCGAACAGTGGCGAATCATCTGGTCCGAAGAATGTCGGGACTTCGGTCGTCGAAGGCGTGTCGCGCCGACCCCAGGCCGGGTCCGCGGTCGCGCGGACGTCGTCGGAAGCGGTTGCGAGCGTTTCGTGGGCGGTCGAACCCGGCATGGCGAAATTATACTGTAGGTTTGTATTTTAGCCAGAAAAACTGACGTCCGGTCTGGAACCGGGGTGGGCCGGCCCACCCCGACGCCGACGAGTCAGCACGAGGCGGCAGGCATAGAGCACCCCGGAGATCGCGAAGGCTAGCGCACTGACGCCGGCCCAGTTGAACAGGTAAACGTCTTCGGTGAAGCCGGTGGTCGCCTGGTAGTAGGTGTCGGACAGCCGGAAGACCAGTGGGAACGAGATCGCGAAGAGGACGCCCGAGGCGACCGTTGGAGCCCGGACGTAGTTGATCCAGGGAACGACCAGGCTTCGGCGCGCAGCCTGCCCGCTTTGTGCGCGCTGCATCCTGCGGTCGACCCACGCGTAGATCGGCCATCCGATCAGGTCGTGGGCCACGACGCAGAAGACGAACCACAGGAAGACTCCGGCCCATCCTGCCTCGTGCACGACCCGGGTGGCCGCGTAGGCGGCGACGGCGAAGCAGATGAGCAGCCCGAACAGATTCAGCGGCCTGGCACCGTAGTGGCGGCGGAACCACTCCATCTCAGCTCGCCTCCGAGAACTCGATTCGGGCGATCCACTTCACGTTGTGGGTGCCGGGCGCCGCGGGAACCATGACCCGGGCCGGGAATCCGTGATCGAGGGAGAGGTCCGCTCCGTTGACGCGCAAAGCGACCATCGAGCCGGCAGAGCAGACCTGTGCGGCCGAGAGCGTCACCGTCAAAGAGTCGAGGGACTCGATTTGCGCGCGGCCGGGTCGATCGATGCCAACGAGTCGCGCCAGGGCGGCAAGGGGGACACCGGTCCATGCCTGCGTCGTCGACCAGCCTTCCGTGCAGGCGATCGGCAGGTTCGCGGTCGTCATCGACATGCTGGTCAGCTGTGCCCTGCTGACCGAAAGCCGGCGCGCCCCCACCAGGACCAGCCGCCAGTCCGGGCCGGTCTGCGCGGCGGTGATCTGACGCCCCGCCGCCGTGTGGTTCACCGGAAAGTCGTTTCCCGCGGGGCCACTCGATCGATAGTGGGTCCCCAACAGGGCGAATCGGCGCATGAACCCGCCGACGTTTTCGCCGGCGGTCACCGCGCATACGACGAGCGAAGTGCCGCCGACAAGGGCGAGGACGCCCCGGCGGGAAATCGTCGGAGCGGCCGGGTCGGGCGGGACGAGCCCGTGGTCGACGTCCTCCGGGCGAGTACCTTCGAGCCCCGTCCGCAGCTCGGTCCGCAGACTCCTCGAGCGCAGCGCGCACAACATTTCCCCGAATTTCACGCAAACGTGGACGACGAAGCCGGCGATGAAAGCCCAGGCGCCGAAGAAGTGGGCGCTGTAGAAATCGATCGTCGTGAGGTAGTCGATGTTGAGGATTCCCGTCGTCATCTCGAACAGCACGCCGCCCACCACCAGGATCAGGCTCAGCCGCTCCAGGAGCCGGGCCACCGAGCGCCACGGCGGCCAGGTGAAAAGCCGGGGAATCACCGACCACAGCTTTGCGAGCACCACCGGGACGAGTGCGAGACCCAACATCACGTGCACGCCCTCGGTGAGCCGGTAGACCCAACTCGGCGACGTCAGCCAGTCGAACAGGTAGAGCCCGAACAGGCCGCGCGCCGGGTTGGGGTCGTTGGTGCTGAACCGGGGGTTGTAGGCGGCGTACGAGACGAGCCCCGTGACGAATTCGACCGGGACTCCGACGAGCAGGACCAGACCGAACACCGACGTGAGCCAGGGCCCCCGGATGGGGCTGCGCCAGGCGCTCGATCCGTTCACAACTCAGCCCTCCGGCAGGCGGCCGCATCGGCATTCGCCTAAACTATAAGTCGACTAATCGGTTCTATTCTCGTCCAATAGTATGTAAGCTGTGCCTTCTGGTGCATCATTGGTATAACGTGTACCTGGCAGCCAGGCGTCGACGTACTGACCGGGGATAAGGCAACCGGAGTTGGGGTTGAGGGTTCATGAGTCTGGCTCGTGAGTCATCCGACCCGGCGCATGACTCGCCCGCCAGCGACGTCAGCTATGCCCATCCGTCGCAGGCGTCCGAGCTGAGCCGGCGTCCGGACTTTAGGGCACGCATTGATTGGGCGCGCGGGTACATCGATCGGGCCCGCAACGACTCACTGATCAGAAACGGCATCTTTAGCACCGCGACTCAGGTGGTGAACTCCGCGTTCGGCTACGCTTTCTGGCTCTTGGCGGCGCACCTGTACAGCCCCTCGACCGTTGGACTGACGGCCGCGGCCACGTCGGCCACCAGCATCGTGCTGATGTTGTCCTGCCTCGGGGTCGGCGGGATGCTCATCCAGTCGCTTCCTCGACAGCGGAAGGAAACCGAGTGGTCGGCCACGTTCTGGGCGGGGGTGGCGACGGTGACGTTGTTTGCCGCGGCCCTGTGTGCGGGCAGCGTCGCGGTGCTCCCGCTGATCTCCCCCGAACTGGCGGCGCTGCGCGGCGTGGGCTTCGCGGTCGTGTTCACCGTCGGCACGGTCGCCCTCACGGTGGGCGTCACGCTCGACTGCGTTTTTCTCGCCGAACGCAAAGCGAACTACGCGTTTAGGCGCAACTTCGCCGTCGGCGCCGTCAAGGTGCTGATGCTCGGGCTCATGGCACTCGTCTTTGCGCCGGACGCGGTGCGCCTGCTCGGGGCCTGGGGAGCCGGGGCCGTGGTGGGCCTCGGTTTTGGTGCGGTCCTGCTCGCCCGGCGTATCGGCGTTGCGCGACCGCCGGAACTTTCGGTCCTGCTGCGGACCGCTCGGGGGTTTCGCTCGCGTGTCACGCTTCACCAACTGATCGGGCTCGGCGCCGGGCTGTTGACGTATCTGCTTCCGGTGATCGTGACGGTGCGACTCTCCGCGCGCGAAAACGCCTACTTCTACACGACATGGATGTTGGCGGCGCTCTTCCTCGTCATCGCACCCGCGTTCTCCAATAACCTGTTCGCCGAGGGAATGCACCGGCCCGAGGAGATCGGCGCGCTGGCTCGGTCGGCATTCAAGACCTTGGGCGCCATCATGGTGCCCGGCTTGGTGGCCATCCTCGTTTTGGGTGGGACGTTGTTGTCCGCCTTCGGTCATTCCTATACCGGCCACTCGGTGGGGCTGTTGAGGCTGGTTGTGCTGGCCTCGATTCCGGACGCGGTGGTGCATGTCTACGTCGGTGTTCTGCGCGCCGAGGCGCGGCTCGTCGCCGCGGCCGTGCTGTTGGTCGGCATCGGCATTGGCACCGTGGTGATTTCGTGGTTTCTGTTGCCGTCGATCGGCATCAGCGCGGTGGGCTGGGCGTTCCTGGCGATGCAGCTGTGCGGATGCGGATACGTCGTGCTGGATTGGCGCAGACAGGCTTCGCGCGCTCGGGTGCACAGCGGCCAGGAGATCCGGTGAGGCCCCGGCTCGAATTCGTTTCGGCCACCGACGGCGACGACGTGGACGAGAGGACGTTGGTCGGAGCCGCGACGTGGCGCCAGGCCCAGGGCTTCCTGACAACTCTCAGTGGCGTCGCTGCCGTGCCCCGCCGGTACGGCCTCAGACTGATCCGTTCTGGCGACGCGGCCGACGTCAAACCAATCGGCGGCGGTCGGGCGGCGACATCTGGCGCAACGGAACCACTTCCGATCCGGTTCACCCCGGAGGAGCCGCGGTCCGCTCGATTCTCCTACGGGTGGGTAGCGCTGATCGTTCTCTGCAGCGCGGCCGGGCTCGGCGTCCTCTGGGTGGCCGACCAAGCCAATCGAAACGAAAATACTTCCCTCCCAACATATGTGATGTTCTGGCTCGGCGTGCTGTTGATCTTCGTTCCCGTCGCCATGCGGGCCCTGGCACGCGACGTCAATCCGCTGGAGCGGCTGACCCTTATCGTCTTCCTCGGGCTTGCTCTGTATTTCGTGAAGGTGTTGGGCTCGCCCTACGACTTCACCTTCGTCGACGAGTACGTCCATGTGCGCAATACCCACGCGATCATCAGCAAGGGTCACCTGTTCACCTGGAACCCGCTCCTGGACACGGCCGCTTACTACCCGGGCCTGGCCGCGCTCACCGCCGGAGTGGTGGAACTCACCGGGCTGAGCATGTTCGTCGCGGGTCTGCTGATCATGGGCATTGCCCGTGTCCTGGTGTGCGCATTCTTCTACCTCATCTTCGAGAGCGTCACGCATTCCGGCCGCGGCGCAGCGCTCGCCAGCCTGGTCTACATGGCCAACCCCATGTTCCTGTTCTGGTGCTCGACGTTCACCTACGGGAACCTCGCGGTTCCCCTCGCGGCGTTCGTGGTCTGGTGGGTCGGCCGCACACGCAACCGTGCTGGCTTCGCGCCCATGGTCATCGCGGTGGTGGGCATAATCGCGGTGACCATCACCCACCACGTCGTCGGGTTCATCCTGGCGGGGCTGCTCGTGGCCTGGTGGCTCGCCGAGCGTGTCGGCTGCCACGCGACGAAAGCAGCGCGACGCCGGGTGGGGCTCCTGGCAATTTTGGCCTGCTGCGTGACGTTCACGTGGTTCTTCGTCGTGGCGCGTCCGGCCGCGGCGTACCTGATCACAGGCAATCTCCTTCCGGCCCTGCAAAGTACGGTCAACGTCATCCGCGGGACCACCGCACCGCGCAAGCTCTACCACATCATCGCCATGGCCCCACCGGCGTGGGAGCCCATGGCGGGTTACGCGGCCGTACTGGTGCTCTTGGGGGTCCTGCCCGTCGCACTCCTCCGCGCGCGGTGGTCCTGTCACCGGGCACCCGTGGCCGTTGCCACCATGCTGGCGATAGCGTTCCCGCTCAGCCTGGTGCCGCGTTTCGCCCCGAACGGTGTCGCGGTATCGGGGCGGTCCTCGGAGTACGTTTACACGGGCCTGGGCTGTGTATTCGGGCTGCTGTTCACCGCGGCGGCGACGAGATGGTACGAGTGGCGGCTGTCGGGGCGCGACGGGCGCGCCGGGCCCGGCAGCAAGATCCGAACGGGCCGCCTGGCCAACGCAATTGGAAATGCCTGGCGTGACTCGTTGGTCCCGACCGCTATCGCCGCCGCCCTCGTAACCGTCGTGTTCGTCGGCAACGTGACCGTGGGCACCCGGTTCTTCGAACGGCTCCCGGAGGGGTCGAACCCGCACGGCTACGAGAGGTCGTTGCAGCCGGACGTCATCGCCGCTTCGATATGGGCTCTTCAGCATCTGGGGCCGAACAACATGTTCGGTGCCAATGACATGGACTCGTGGGCGCTCGCCACCTACGGAGATCAAGACCTCGCCGACTCGCGCCTGCTGTGGCCCATCTTCTTTTCCGAATCGATCAACAGCGCGATCGTGCAGAACATAAAAGAGCTGCGGCTGCGCTACCTACTGGTCAATTGGCGTATGACGCTTAGCATTCCGAACCTGGCCGATCATTATGTCCACACTCAGGAGCCCGAGGCCGGCCACCAAAGTCACCCGTTCCCGCCGGCAGCTCTCGAGAAGTTCTCCGCCGACCCTTGCATCAAGCTGATCTACGACGCGGGACCCATCCAGATCTATGACGCCTCCCAGATCGAAAGCGGTGCCTGTTCATGAGTCTTGCCTCGCCCCAAGCCTCCCAGGCCGGCATGACCACACGCGCCCGCCGGCTGTGGTTTTACACGTCGTTCGCCGCCGGCTGTGCCGGCATGAATGCGGCAACCGGCTACGCGGGGCCCATCCGCGTCCCGCAAGTCATTCAGCTCGTGCTGGGCCTGCTGATGGTGTTCGTGGTCCCCGGTTTGTCCTTCGTGTGCGCCGCGCTGCCCGACTGGCAGTCATGGGTCGAGCGGCTGCTTGCCAGCTTGGGCATCAGCATCGCTGTGGCGACGTGCGCAGTGGTGCTGCTCGCGGCCATGCCAATGGGCTTCTCGCGGCAGCCATTTGGACAGTTGCTGGGGGGCATCACGGTCGTGCTGTCCCTTGGTGGGCTGTACCGCTTGAAAGCAGGCGCCGTGGTCTGGGAGCCCCGCGCTTGGGTCAAGAAGGCGCTCTCATTGGTCGAAGAACGCGTCGCCGCCGGGCAGCGTGACGCGCTGAGGTTGAACAACCGCACAACGACCCCGAAGCCCCAGCCGCCTGTGGAGACCGATGCTCGGCGATCCGTGATGGTCCTCAACTTCTCGTTCGACGGTAAGCGCGCCGGCCCGCGCGCTTGACCATCGTCGTCTCGGGCTACGCGTCGATCATCCTTCGCCGAGCGCGCGCCCCGCGGTCCGGTGTGCGACCACGGTGTAGAGCGGAACCGGCAAGGTCACCCGATGCCGGGTGGACAGCTGCCGGTGATAGGTCACGGTCGACGATTCGAAACCCAGCACCCCGAGGAACCGCTTGACCAGCTTGGGGCTCAACGTCCACCACGTCTCGTCGGGGCTTCCCGTCTTGGGATTCGGCTTGAAGCGCATGGCCGGGCGCTGGAACATGTCCAGCATTTTGAGCGGGAATACGTCTCTGGGAGAAAGGATGTCGGTGACAATCACCGTTTCCCGGGTGAGGCGGCACGCGTTCCAGAGCGCTTGGAACGGGTCGCGAAGGTGCAGCAGGATCGAGCCGAAGGTCGCAACATCCACCGCTCCGATCTCCTCGGGGACCGCATAGGCGGACGTGTACACCACTTTGGCTCGGGAGTTGAATGCTCCGTGCGCCAACCACCAGGCGTTGTTGATCTTCCGCATGTGTGCTTTGCGGGCCGAGTCGTCGTCTGCCGCATCAGAGCTGGCGAATGGAACGATGTCCCAGGACTGTTCCTCGGACAAGTCGACCCCGACGACGTCGGCCCCGCGCCGCTCCATCTCGAAGCAGAGGAACCCGTTGGCGGTCCCCATCTCGAGCACTCGTTTTCCGGTCAGGTCGACCCCGCCGAGGTAGCGATCGACCCCTCGTCTCAAATCCCACTCCCCGTTGAACGTCCCGTGACCCGGGATGTCGATGGTGTGGTAGAAAAAGCACGATTCGGGGTCCGTGACGGTTCGCGGTTGCGCGTAGATCGACGGCGCCGGTGTGAGTTTGGTTGCAAGGTTGTCGCTTAGGACGTCCACGGTTTACTTCCTTCCTTGGGGAAACTGCAAATAGGCGTTCGTGTCTGCGGAGCTATTCATTTGTCGGTCACACTCGCGGCCTCCGCTCGTGTGCTGGCATTCGGCGAACCATGGGTTCGCGTTTCGAGTACGTCGTGGAACACCTGCTCCCAGGCCCCAACGACGACGTCCGAGGAGTAGGCGATCGCCCTCTCGCGAGCTGCCGCTCCCAATCGGGCGCGCAAGCTTGCGTCGGCGACGACGCGCTCGAGCGCATTGCGTAATGCCGGGGCGTCACCGGGTGGCACGTGGATCCCGTTGACGCCGTCTTGGACCAGTTCGGCCAACCCACCGACCGCTGACGCGACCACCGGCTTCCCCGCGGCCATCGCCTCCGCGGCGACCAGGCCGAAGGGCTCCGGCCACACCGAAGGCACCACGGCGGCAAGGCAATTGCCCCATCCACGCAGTACCTCGTCGCGGGGGAGGACGTCGTCGGAGACGATGACGCCGGGAGGGAACGAGGTAGGGGTGTCGTATCGCCGGATCCCGGCCAGGACCAACGGCGGCCTGTTTTGCAGGCCTGACCAGGCCTCCAGCAGGACGTCGATGCCCTTGTGCGGTCCGAGCGCGCCGGCGAACATGAGGTAGTCGCCTTCGGGGGGCACGAAGGCCGGACGCGGTGCCCGCGCGGCCTGGAATGCCTCGTCCGGGACGAATGGCGGGATCACGTCTATCCCTTGGCCGCTATTGGCGACCAGAGGCATCGAGGCGTCGGCAACGAATCGGCTGTTCGCGACGTAGCGATCGACACGCCCGCGCCATGGCTTCATCGCCGTCAGTCCGGTGGTGAGTGCGAAACCCTTTGCCGCGCCGTATTGCTCGCGCGAGCACGAGAGGCACTTCGTGTACCCGGGGCCCGTGCAGACGCTGCCGCGATGAACGTACCCGACCCTGGGGCAGACGAAGCCATAATCGTGCAGCCACACCACCAGTCGTGTTTTCGCCGACGGCAGCAGAGGTAGCAGCGAGTACAACAGCCACGAGTGCACGTGGACGATGTCCGGCTGCCGCTCCTCGATGAGCCGGGCAATCGCGCGGACCAGGCCAGGGTCGGGAAGCGTTGGGTGGAAAGGCTTTTCGGGGTCAACGTAGAGCGAATTGAGAAGGCGCCCCCACCCGGCCATCCGATGTACTCGTACGTCGCCGTCCTGCTCGGTGCGCGGTCCCTTCACCCCGGCCAGAGTCAACACGTCGACCTCGTGGCCCCGGCGCGCCAGCTCACGCGAGAGCAGTTGGACCGCGAGATCACGCCCACCCACCAACGGGGGTGGGTAGCAATCGGTTGCCTCGAAGATCCTCACCACATGTCTCCTGTCGCCGACCTAGGCAAGCGCCGGTCGCAGTGCCTCACCGACCGCGCCGGTCAGATACGCCGCATACGACTTGCTGAAGTGGAACCGCTCGTAGTACACGCGGATGTCGGCGATGACGGGTTCGCATCGATCCGCGCACACCCACGGGACGGTCGGGACGTACAGCGCCCCGGCCGAGGATGCGGCGGCTTGCTCGGCTTCGGGACTTCCCGATGGCGTGCCCTCCGATCTCGGCACGCTGCACTCTTGAACCGCACTGGCATGGGCCGCCAGGCAGTGCGCGTCGTCTTTCTCCCACGTCGGGATGGCGCCGAGCATGGCGAACCGGGTTTGGGGTTGGGCCAGTTCCCGGAAGGTCGAGGCCCAGCCTTCCTGCCACTGCGCGGCCGTCGGCTGGCTGCCATCGGAGAGCAGCTGCGTGCCGGCACCTGTCGCGATCACGAGATCCGGATGCAGTTTGCGGATCGCGGCTACCGCACTTCGATGGAATTGATAGCACTCGTCATTCGGCGCCTGGGTCTGATACGACATGAAATGGAGGTTCAGAGCCGGGCAGCTGTTCATGTAGAACGTGCGCAACTTATAGCCGTTCGCCGCGGCCACACCCTCCAGCGCCGCCCCCCACATCCAGGCGCGGGAATCTCCGAAGGCAACCATGAGCTTGGTGCCGTGCTCGGCGCCGGCCGCGCATTGCCCGAATTCGTGCCCCAACTCCGACTTGGAGAAGTCGACGAAATCGGGACCAAGCGCGATCTGGTAGCAGTCGAAGCGTCCCGTGGCCTTGGCCAGGTCCAGTTTGGTCAGCGAATCCGCCACAGACTTCGGCAGGACGTTGAGGCTTTGGGCGGCCTGGACGGCTTCGAGCACCTGTGCCTGCCCCACGGATGACGGCTGGAGTTCACGTGTGTTCCAGGTTCGTTCGTGCGAAGCGATCTGATGCTGTGCTACCGCGACCGTCGACAAGGTCAGGACCACACCGATCGCCAGAGTCAATTGCGTGCGAGACCTCAGGAAGGCGGACTGGCGCACGGGATTCTCAACCAATCGAAACGTGATTGCGCAGGCAGCGATGGCGGCCAACAGCAAACCGGAGTTTTGCCACGCGCTGAGCTGGTGCCCGGCATACCGGGCCGCGATCACGAGAATCGGCCAGTGCCACAAGTAAAGCGAATAGGACCGCGCCCCCAACCACTGCATCGGGCGAACGGAGAGGACGCGGCCGACGACCGTCTGCGGGTTGCCGCATCCGGCCGCAATCAGCATCGCGCTGCCGACCACTGGGATGGCCACCGCCCAACCGGGATAGGGCGTCGATGATGTCAGAATCAGTGCGCCGGCTGCGATCCCGGCCAAGCCCAACAGAGCGGTCACCTGATGCACCGTTTGAGGCGCTCGAGAAACCACGGGCCCGAGCACTGCGATCAAGGCTCCCAGAGCGAGCTCCCAGGCGCGGGTCAGCGGAGAGAAATAGGCCCAAGTCGCGTTCGACGACGTCTGAATGACCGACCACGCGAGCGAAGCGCCGATGACCACCAGCAGCGAAGTGGTGAGCACGGCGACCACGTTGCGGCGCTTCGACAGGCGAACGACGATGGCCACCAACAGAAAGAGGGTCGGCCAGGCAAGGTAGAACTGCTCCTCTACGCCGAGCGACCACATGTGCTGAAGAGGTGACGGCGGCAGTCGCGACCCGAGGTAGTCGGTCCCTTGCTCGGCGAAGTGGATATTCGCCGCGAACACGGCCGTCCATTTCGCATCGTTGGCGACTTCGTTGCCGGAGATGAAGCCGAGCAGCTGATAGGTCGCGAAGATCGTGGCGAGCACCGTGAGGGTTGCGGCCGGAAGGATGCGCCGCACCCGCCTGGCGTAGAAGCGCCAGAGGGAAATCCGGCCGTCTTTGATCTGCTCGTGCAGAAGCAGGCCGGTGATCAGAAATCCCGAGATGACGAAAAAGACGTCCACACCGACGAACCCGCCGGTGAAGGGCTTCCCGTAGCCGTGAAACAAGAGCACGAGTCCGACCGCGATCGCGCGCATGCCCTCGATGTCTGGGCGAAATCGATCGCCGCGCGGCCCGCCGGCCGGTGCAGGGACGGCATCGGGGAGCAAGGATCGACGCACGACGGCGGCATCCAACGAGGCGACCGTCGTGTCGCTGCGTCCCGTCGCCCGATGCGTCATCACGCTCGCGGACGGGACTTCGTTCGGGAGGGGCTTGCCGCCCCATCTCGTAGCCGCGTGATCACGAACGGCATCTGCTCCTCCCAGCGTAAGCAGGGGACCAAAAGCGGTCCGTTGGTCACCGTGGCCCGTGAGTCCGACCGGCTGAGCGTATACCGAAGATGCGCTTAAACGGGCACAGTACATTCATTTTGTCTCAAATATGGCCGATTCGCAAACCTATAGTTTCCTGCGAGCGGGACTGGCCTCACCCCACGCGACCGGTGCCACCGGCGAAGCGATAAGCCGGCACAGGACGGCTCATCGCCAGGGCGTCACGGCAGCTTGCCCGCCCCCGTCACGGCGGGGCCGGCTTCGATGCCGTCGGGCGCGCGCTGGTCCGCCGGCACCAGGGCGCGCGCCGGCCACAGGGACCACAGCGTCAGGTACGCCAGCCCGAACAAGGCCCCGACCGTCAGCGCCAAACCGGTCGGCTGGACGTAGGCCAGCGGCGAACGCACCCAGTCGAACGTCGTCGCCGCCACCGCGCGCGGCTGGGTGAGCAAATCCCAAGAATTCCACCGCTGAAACCGCCCGATCACCACGCCGATAGCACACAAGCCGACCGACATGATTACCGCGATCCACCCGATGACCGGGCCGAACTCGCGCTCGATCCGCCGACACACCAGATGCACCGAGACCACGCCGAGTATGACGCCGGTCCACGCGGCGACCCCGTATTGCATGACGTGCCGCCACAATTCGACGTCGTGACGTAGGTGCACGAGGTCGGTCATCAGGTACGGGGCATTGGGCAGGAACGCCAGCCACAGCAGCCCGATCGGCACCAACCAGATCCGGCGGCGCACCGCGCCGAAACCGGCCGCACAGAACACCGGAATCCACGCCAACGCCAGGTTCCACACGAAAAACCGGGTCGGATAGCTCGCGGGGGGAAACGGGTCGGTGACACCCAGGACGAGGGTAAGCCCGGTGGTTGCCACCAGCGACACCACCAAGACCACCCGGCGCGCAGACGTCATGAATGCAGTTTGCCAGCCACGAGCAAGCGGTTCGATAACTCCGGGCGCGCGCCGCCGCCGTCTCGGTCAGTCCCTCAGCGTGGGGCGACCCGGCATGCGGTAGCACTACCGATGAGAAGGCTTGGGGCACTGCCGTTTTCGCGATCAAATGGTCGGGCACAGCGGTGGCCACCAGGAAAATCACAACCGTATCGGGAACGTCGAGAACGGTTGGGCGATGTCCGGACGTAGCCGCCGCTGTTGGTCGAACAGGCCTGTCTGCATGTCTTTAGTCGTGCCGAAGTCGTAGGCGGACCAGGCCAGGGCGCCCATACAGCGGGGATCGTTGTCGATCATCGCGCGGACCGCGCTGTAGTAGGCGCCCCGCTCCTCGGGCGACGAGGTGTTGGTGATCCCGAACTCGCCGATGATCAGCCTCTTGTTGGCATTGGCCGGGTGACCGTACGCCTGGAGCGAGTCCGTGGCGTGTGGCAGGTAATACACGTGGAAATCGAGAAAATCGCCCAGGTGGTCGGTGTAGTAGTCCTGCGCCCATCCGCTGCGCGCCGTGACGCTTCGGGAATAGGTGATCGGCAGCCCGGCAGACCGAACGATGCCGCCCAACTCGGTCAGCATTTCGGCGACCGGTTCTGGCTGGTTGTATGTCCAGCCCACCGGCGCCAGTGGCTGGGACGCCTCATTGACGATGTCGACACCGATGACGTTGGGGTAGCTCTTCAGCAGTTGCGCGAGCTGGCGATAGGTCTCGGTGGATTGCGCCCAGGTGTATCTGCCCCAGTGCCCCAGGTCACCGCCGCAGGCGTAGACGAAGAGGCCGAGCGCCTGCGCGTGGTCGAGGAATTGTTGCCACCGGGCCAGGTACTGCGCGAGTGTGATGCTTTCCAACGCCATGACCAGCGTATTGCCGAAGATGCGGACCGCATTCGCGATCGTCGCGATGTCCTCCAATTGCGGCGCGATGAGGCCGTGCCAATCCCAGACACCCCACAGCGACGCCCAGATGTCGTTGCCGTCGGCGGCCGTCGTCTGAGTGAAACTGTTGACGAGGTTGACCCCACGAAACTTGGCGCCCGGAGGGATGCCGGGATCGCTCAGGCTCTGGGCGTTCAGGATGGCCGCAGCCCCAACGGATCCCGACAGCGCACCGACGGCCGCGAAGCCACTCGCCCCGTGCAGAAACGTCCTGCGCGAAACCTTGCGCGTCATCTACGGGTCGCTAGCAGCCGACGGCCGGTCATCGGTCGTCGCCTAGGTGAGTGCCGGTTGGAGTGCCTCGCCGAGCGCGCCGGTGAGGTAGACCGTGTAGCTGTTGGTGAAGTGGAACCGGTCTTGGTAGACGCGGGTATCGGCGATGACGGGTTCGCATCGGTCGGCGCATACCCAGGGCAGGGTGGGGATGTAGAGCGCTTGGGCGGTGGTGGCGGCGGCCTGCTCGGCGCCGAGGTTTCCGGATGGGATTCCCTCCGCGACGGGGACGCTGCATTTTTGGACTGCCATGACGTGGCCGGCCAGGCAGTGGGCGTCGTCCGTTTCCCAGTCGGGGATGTCGCCGAGCATCACCAGCCGGGTTCCGGGTTGGGTCAGTTGCTTCAGGGTTGTCTCCCAGCCTTTTTGCCATTGGGCGGGGGTTGGCTGGCTGCGGTCGGCGAGCATATGGGTGCTGAAGCTGGTCACGAGCACCAGGTCCGGATGCAGGTTTCGGATCGCGGCGATCGCGGCCGGACGGAATTGGTCGCAATCGACGTCGGGCGTGCGTTTCTCGTACGAAAAATAGTGGAGATCGGGAGGCGAACAGGCCGCCATCAGGAAGGTTCGCAGCTGGTAGCCGTTCTTTGCGGCGATGCCTTCGAGCGCCGCCCCCCACATCCGGGCACGGGAATCTCCGAATATCACCATGCGTTTGGTGCCGTGCTCATCGCCGGCCGCACACTCTCCGAACTCTGTCCTCTTCGGGTCGACGATATTGGCGGGAACATCGACGACCTGGTGGCAGTCGAAGTGCCCTTTGGTCATCGGCCAGTCCTCGTTGGTCAGGAAGCCCACCGATTTGGGCAGGGCGTCGGTGGTTTGGGCCGCGTGGACGGCTTCCAGCACCTGCGCGCCGGTGGCAGCCGTCCGGGCCGGGTTCGTCGAGGCGCCCTGTGGGCCCGCCGGCGCGTTGGACGTCGAGCACGCACTCACCACGAAGGCGGCGGCCGCGATCAACCGTGCGGCTCGGTGTCCGTGCCGCTTTTGAATCCGGAAAGTTGTCATAGGTTGCGACCCAGTTCGTAGCTCCGCGGCTGACCGCCCGCTTCTGTCCAAGAGGAATGATACTTGAAGTTGGGCGTAGAGCTTCGCATCATATGAAAAGTATGTATGATCCCTGTTTATGTGTATGGCCGGTACGGACCTCCGGGCGCGTCGACTAGCGCCTCCGCCGGGGACGCCGTGCCGTTTCGCGACTCATCGATCTGCTCTCGCCGACGGCAACAATTAGCCAAGGGACAAAACATGCCCGCACACACTGTGACGGCCAACTATTGGTTACAGGCGAACACGGGTCTCCGTGAGCGCGACAGGCGGCGGCCGGCCCACCGGGTCCGTTCCCGTGCGCCCTTGCGGATCGGCCTTGCCGGAGGCGGAACCGACGTGTCGCCGTATTGCGACACCTATGGCGGCATCGTCCTGAATGCCACCATCGACCGATACTGCTACGCCACCCTGGAAGAGACCACGGACGGCGCCATCGAGTTTCGCGCACCCGATATCGAGGTGAACGACCCCGTCGCCGACGGGCCGAAGCCGGCCGGGTCGCCACCGCTGACGCTTCACCAAACGATCTATGAACGCCTGACTCGCGATTTCGATCTGGGCCGGCCGGGCGTTCGTCTGACCACGGTGTCGGACGCACCTCCCGGGTCCGGCTTGGGCTCCTCGTCGGCCCTGGTCGTCTCGGTGGTGGAGGCGTTTCGCGAATTCTTTGCCCTGCCGCTCGGTGAGTACGACGTGGCACGGCTCGCTTTCGAGATCGAGCGCAACGACTACGGCCAGGCCGGGGGAAGCCAGGACCAATACGCAGCGACGTTCGGTGGGTTCAACGTGATGGAGTTCGGGCCCGGCGGACGGGTCATCGTGAATCCCTTGCGAATCAAGGAGGCAACGCTGCGCGAGCTCGAGGCATCGATAGTGCTGTTCCATACCGGGGTTTCGCGCAAGTCCGCCGAAATCATCGAGCGTCAGACCACCTACATATCAGCGGGCTCCGCGTCGCAACTCGCAGCTACCCATGAACTCAAGGAAGAGGCGATTGCGATGAAGGAGGCCCTGCTGAAGGGCGATCTGGTCCAGCTCGCCGGAGTTCTCGAGCGCGGATGGCGGATGAAAAAGAAACTCGCCGAGGGTATTTCGACTCCGCGCATCGAACACTGCTTCGATGTCGCGCTCGCGGCCGGCGCCCTCGCGGGAAAGGTGTCGGGCGCAGGGGGCGGGGGATACGTCCTGTTCCTCACGGACCCGGTCCGTCGACCGGCGGTCATGCGGGCTCTGGGCGACTTGCACTTCGGCGCGGTACAGCCGGCACACTTTGTATCGGAAGGAGCAGTAGCGTGGGCGCTGCGATGAACACCGAGATGCTTGCATTCATCGACGGGGAGATGGCGAAAACCCGTGCCAGCCTCGACGCCTTGCAAGATCTGCGGTACGCAACGATTTTGGCGGATATCTCGTGCGCCATCATCGAATCATTGCGGTCGGGCGGAAAGATAATGTTCTGCGGAAATGGCGGGTCGGCCGCAGATTCGCAGCATCTGGCCGCCGAGTTGGTCGGCCGCCAGAACTACGATCGCGCTCCTGCTGCCGGGATCGCCTTGACCGTTGACACCTCGGCCCTCACCGCGATCGGTAACGATTACGGATACGAATTCGTTTTCGCCCGGCAGGTTGAAGCGCTCGGGCGTGCCGGGGACGTTCTCATCGGGATCTCGACCTCGGGTCGCTCGGCGAATGTCGTCAGGGCGCTCGAGGCCGCGAGGGCGATGGGCGTCGTCACCGTGGCTTTCACCGGCAACCAGCCCAGAGACATGGGCATCGCCGAATATCAATTGAATGTGCCTGCCAGCGAAACGGCCAAGATACAAGAGCTTCACATCATGTGTGGCCACATGATTTTCGCTCTGGTGGAGCGGGAGCTCTTCCCGATCGAGCGCAGTGCAGACGCGTTTCTTTTCGACACCACGGGCGTGTGAGCGTGGTCGAGATTTCTCCTGCAAAGCCCACGCGCGTTGAGGCGACTCCAGCCGGCCAAACGAGCGGGAGGCCGCCATCGGATATCAATGGTGGACCCGACGCCGTCATGCTCGTCGGCCCGGGCGCTCGTTTCCTCTCGGCCGTCGGATACCACAACGCCGCGATAGCCAATGCCTTCGCGCGTCGCGGCGATTCCGTGAGCGCCCTACTGATCAGGGAATTGTGCCCGCGTCGCTTCTACCCCGGACGCGACAGGGTCGGAACGTATGGCCCCGAGGCCTTGCACCTCGAGGGCATTCCGACATGTGAGGGCCTCGATTGGTATTGGGGCGCCTCAATTTATCGTTCGATCCGGTTCCTCCTGCGTAGGCGACCGAAGGTGGTCCTGCTCCAGTGGTGGGCGGCGCTGACTGCGCACAGCTACCTGGCGGTGGCGTTGGTGGCCCGGCTGATCGGCGCGCCGGTGGTGTTGGAGATGCACGAAACAACGGACGTCGGTGAGGCGGCGGTTCCCTTCGTCACCTCATACGCCCGGGTGGTGATGCGGCTTTTGGCGCGGTTGGTCTCCGGGGTGGTTGTTCATTCCAAGTCCGACATCGATGTGATGCAGCAGTTTTATCCCTGCCTGCGGCGACTGCCCTTTTCGGTGGTATTTCCCGGGCCGCTGGAGGACGTGGGCGATGCTGAATCCGCCGCCAAGAAGAGGGTGCGCAGCGAGGGAGATCCGGTGCGGTTTCTCTTCTTTGGCGTCATCCGCCCGTACAAGGGCATCGATGAGCTCGCCGAGGCCTTTTCCATGCTGATGCGCGACGGGGTGCGTGCCCATCTCACGGTGGCCGGCGAGCCATGGGGCGGCACGGAGGAGGCCTTGCAAACCATTCGAGACACCGGTGCGGAGAATCACGAGGTCATCCTGGGATTTCTGCCGGAAGACCAAGTCCGAGACCTGTTCGAAACAACAGACGTCATAGTAGTCCCGTATCGCCGTGCCTCGGCCTCGGGACCAGTCAACTTGGCGATGGAAGCGGGCCTGCCCCTGGTCACCACGAGGGTGACCGCGCTTCAAGAGGCCTGTGAAGATTACGGCGGGGTCTTTTTCGCCGATGTGGGAGATCCGGTCGGGCTGCGCGACGCCATGCTGCGATCCATGACGAAAGTCGGTACGCGCTTTGATAATCCGCACAGCTGGGATGCCAACGCTGATTGCTATGCCGATTTCTTTCGCGAACTTAGCGAGCGGTGACGTGCGATCGGAAGCCCTCACATCGACCCCGATTCATGCTGCGCTACCTGCGAACTGAAGCCGCGACGGCGCCTCGGCCCGCGCTGTTCCTGGACCGCGACGGGGTCCTGAACCGGCATATCGTCGACGGGTACGTCATCGAGCCCGGCGACTTCGAGGCGATAGACCTCGCGCTCGAGGCGGCGGCCGCCGCCCAAACAGCCGGCGCCGCACTGGTCGTCGTCACCAACCAGGGAAGCATCGGCACCCGTAAGGCAACCGAGTCGCACGTCATCGTCATCCACGCCCTGCTTGTCGCCGCGCTCGCCGCGCACGGGATCGCCCTCGACGCGATCTACACGTGCCCCCACCATCCGCGGTCCGCCGACCCGGCGCAGAGATATTGCGAGTGTCGAAAACCGAAGCCCGGCTTGATTCTCGCCGCGGCGCGTGACCTCAACTTGGACCTGGCCCGTTCAATGCTGATCGGCGATCAGCCCACCGATATTGCCGCCGCCCACGCAGCCGGGATCGCACCGGATCGGGCGCTTCTCGTCGGGCCAACCGCCGGAGCGGAATTGGCCGGCTGCGTCCGCGAAAAGCTTGGACGGCACGAGAACTATGCGGACCGGCACAGGCGCATGAGGCGCGTGGCGAACGTTCGCTGATCAAGCGCTGTCCACCGCGAAACTGCCGGGACGACCGGCAAGCCCGTGTCTTGCGAGGTGCCGTCGCGACGGCAACGCGTGGCGTCCTTTTGCCCTGACGAAGACTTCCATGTCAGTCCGGGCCAACGCGCACAGCATGCCGACGGCGGCGACCGGACGCGTCCCGGTCCCTCCGGATCGAAATGCGGTCGAGAATGCGTCGACGGCCGCTGCCCAGTTTCCGGAGATCAATTCGATGCGCCCCCGGGCGATTTCGGCTTCCTGGTTCTGCCGGGACCCGTCCAGGCGGACCGCCTCCTCCAGGTCGGCGCCGATGCCCGGTGGCAGGCGGTCGCGGACGTCCGACAGGAAAACCTCGAGAAAGCGGGTCCTGTCGTTGGTGGCGTTGAACCAGCTGCGTGTCGTTACCTGCGTCGAGTGCCGGCGCCAATTGCCGAGGAGCCTTGGTGAGGGGGCGAACTTACCGGTCATTGCGAGCCGGAGCCAGGTGGGAAGGTCGACGTAATTCGTGTTCTCCGGTTGCCAAAACCCCCCGACCTCGTCGAGGGCCGTCCGTCGAACCATCACCGTCGACGCGTTGATGAAGTTGAGTCGGACCAGGGCGGGCAGGATCGAGCCAACCGGTTCGTTGCGGGCGACGGCGCCGCGCGGCTTGTGCCAGTATTTCGCGTAGGTCACCCCGTTCTCGTCCATGAGACCCGCTGTGCCATAGCTGAGTACGACGCCAGGGTCGGCGAACAGCGGCAGCTGGTGCTCGATCTTTTGATCGGGCCACGTGTCGTCACCGTCCAAGATCGCGACAATCGGACTTTTCGCGCTGGCGAGTGCCAACTCATACCCACGCGCCAGCCCACCGATTCCCTCGTGGGGCCTGCGGATAACGACGATTCGCGGATCTCCGAAGGACTCGGCAATCTCGGCAGTGCCGTCCTGTGAACCGTCGTCGACGAGAATCATCTCCCAGTCGGGATTTGTCTGCCGGAGAACACTTTCGATGCAGCTCCCGATGAACGCACTGTGTTGATACGTCGCCGTGAGAATGCTGACGGATGGCATTGGCGTCGCCTAGCTGAGTACAGGTTGGAGTGCCTCGCCGAGTGCGCCGGTGAGGTAGACGGTATAGGTGTTGGTGAAGTGGAACCGGTCTTGATACACGCGGATATCGGAGATGACGGGTTCGCATCGCTCGGCGCATACCCAGGACAGGGTGGGGATGTAGAGCGCTTGGGCGGTGGCGGCGGCGGCCTGCTCGGCCTCGAGGTTTCCCGACGGCATGCCCTCGGCGACGGGGACGCTGCATTTCTGGACTGCCATGACGTGGCCGGCCAGGCAGTGGGCGTCGTCCGTTTCCCAGTCGGGAATGTCGCCGAGCATCACCAGCCGGGTTCCCGGTTGGGCGAGTTCCTTTAGCGTTGTCTCCCAGCCTTTTTGCCATTGGGCGGGAGTTGGCTGGCTGCCGTCGGCGAGCATATGGGTGCTGAAGCTGGTCACGAGCACCAGGTCTGGATGCAGGCTTCGGATCGCGGCGATCGCGCTCCGGCGAAATTGGGCGCAGTCCCCGTCCGGCACGTGTTTTTCATATGAAAAGAAGGGCAGGTCGAGAGGCGCGCAGTCGCCCATGTGGAAGGTCCGCAGCTGGTAGCCGCCCTTCGCGGCGATGGTTTCGAGCGCCGCTCCCCACATCCCGGCGCGGGAGTCCCCGAACGTCACCATGCGCTTGGTGCCGTGCTCGGCGCCGGCTGCACACTGCCCGAACTCGGATACGGAGGGGTCGAGGACATTTGCGGGCAGGCCGACCTCGTGAGGGTCGACCTGGTGGCAGTCGAAGTGCCCGGTGGCCATCGGCCAGTCGGCTTTGGTCAAAAAGTAGCCCACCGCATCGGGTAGGGCGTTGATGGTTTGGGCCGCTTGGACGGCCTGAAGCACCTGAGCCGTCGTGGCGAAGACCCGGGCCGGGTTCGGCGGGGCGCCCTGCGGCACGGCCGGCGCGTTCGACGTCGAGCAGCCACTCAGAACGACGGCGGCGACCGCGATCGTCGCGACGGATGTTTTCAACCCGGGCCTGAGCATCTTTGTGGGGAATGCCCATGCCGCACAATAGTTTCGGGTCATCGCCGGGCCTGGTGCTGCTGCGCAGATCTCAGGGAAGAGCCAGCGGTTGGCGGCTGAGGAGAACGTCGGCGGCATGCGCTCGAGCTTCGCGCCACCCGCGGTGGGAGAAGTCGCGGTATGCCGCCTCGGTGATCGCCGGCACCTTGTCCTCGTACACCCAGCGATAATCGTTGTGCATGTCGTAGACGTGGAATCCCTGCTCCTGGAACGGCCTCAACGTGGCCTCGATTTCGGTCCTCACCTCGAGTGCCACCACCAGGTTGGGATGGGTGAACTCGGCGGCGATTTGGGGCGCGATGGCCGTTTCCGCGCCCTCGACGTCGACCTTGATGAACGAGACCCGCGGAGCGTCGGCACCCACGAGGGACGCGAGCGTGTCGGCGGCCACGGCCGTGGGAATCCAGGTGTTTCCCGTGAAGCGGCGGTCAAAATCGCCCTTGGCCGGTGGGCTGAGCCGGGAGAAGGCGTCGACGCTGGGATGCAGGTAGAAGGTGAGCTCGCCTTTCTCCGGGGCGCACGCCGCCTCGACGACGTGGACGATGCTGCCCGCCCCATTGAGCTCGACGTTGGTGCGCAGCCGCCGCGCGGTGTCGGGCGCGGCCTCGATCGCGATGACCTTCCCGGACGGGCCGACGCGCTTGGCGAACAAAAGGGTGAAGTAGCCGATGTTGGCGCCCGCGTCGACGCAGATGTCGCCTTCCTGGACGTGCCGCAGGATGAACTCGGACAGCACCGGTTCGTAGGTGCCGCGGAAGCGGAGGCAGGAGGTGATGGCTGAGCTGTCCAGGCCGGCGATGAACTTGGTCCCGTAAATGGATTCCACCGGCGTTTCGTCCGGCTCGCTGCCGAGCGCCGTGAGCAGCCGGCTGCATCGGTTCACGAAGACTTTCTTGGCGAGTATCGGCAGGTGTTCGTTCGCGACGCATGCGCGCATGTACCCGACTAGGGCATGGCTCGCGCGTCGCTTGGTCGGGCTGAGAGCGGGCATTATGTGCTTCCCAAGGGTCTCGTTGCGGTCCAACGTGGCGGGGATGGGTGATGACTGATAGTCGGTGATATGGGCTCAAACCATCTTTTTAGTCAGCATATCACGTGACAGCAAGACTGTAAGAGGCTTAATATGCGTCAAAAGATACGATAGACCCGCCTAACGAAGATGACGCGTACCCTTCGCCGACCGCACTACACCGGATCGCGCTGCGGGTCCAGGAGGTCCGATGGAAATTGTGATCGTGGGGTCTGGTCCGTCGGCTGCCGCGGCCGCCCTGGCGCTCGAACGTGTTCGTGAGGCGACGGTCACCGTTTTGGACCTGGGCACTCAGCTCGAGGACGGGCGACAGGCCGCCCGGGCGGCCATGGCAAGCACGTCGCCAGACCGCTGGAGTGCGGACGACTTGGACCTGGTCTCCGCGCTTCCGAAGGCGACGGTTGCGGGCCAGCTTCCGGTCAAGCAGATATACGGGTCGAACTTCGTGTTTGCGAACGCGGGCCAACTCGACGACATCGACGCGGACGGTGAAGCCAACCCGCTGGTGGTGTCGGGGGCCTACGGCGGGTTCTCGAACACGTGGGGGGCGCAGGTGATGCCGTATTCGACGGGGACGTTCAAAACGTGGCCGATCTCGCGCCTCGACCTGGAACCGCACTACCGCGAAATCCTCAGTCAGATCCCGTATTCGGGCGAGGCCGACGACCTCGAGGAGACCTTTCCGCTGATGGGTGCTCCCGATCATTTGCCCGCGGTCACCGATCGCACGTCGTCGGTGCTGCGGCGCTACGAACGGAATCGGATCGCGGTCCGGCGGCACGGGGTGACGGTTGGTCATGCGCGTTTGGCGCTGAAGGGATCGGCATGTCGTCGTGTCGGCCTGTGCATGACCGGCTGCCCGTACCAGCTCATCTATTCCGCGTCGCAGACTTTCGATCGGCTCAGGGCACAGCGCCGGGTGGATTACCGGTCCGGCGTGCGGGTGGACCGCATCGAGGAGGACGCGGCGGGTCGTGTGTCGGTTCACGCCACGGAAGTCGACACGGGCCGGCGGCGGGTTTTCGGTGCTGATCGCGTCTTGGTCGGGGCGGGAGCGATCGGCACGACGAGGATCGTCGCGGGCTCCCTCGGACTCACGGATCGCTCCATCAGATTGGCGGAATCCGTTCAGTTCATGACGCCGTTCCTGTCGATGCGGCCGGTCGCCGAGCTGACGCAGGACGGCGAGTTCACGCTCAACCAGTTCAATATCTTCGTCACCTTCGACAGCGACGGCAAAGAAGCCGCACTCGTGCATTGCTACCCGTACAACGACATCATGTTGGGGGCGCTCCCGGGCGTCTTGACCTCCGGTTCGCTCAGCTCGCTTGCCCGAACGGGCCTGCGGCGCCTGACCGTCGGGCTCGGCTACCTGCCCTCGTGGGCCTCGCCTCCCGTCCAACTTCGCATCGGGCGGGCCGAGGCCGATGGTTCGCTACCGCCGGTCCGGGTGACGTCGGGCCGCAATGAGGCGACGCAGCCGATGCTCGAGCGGGTGCTCCGACAACTCCGGCGTTGCGGTCGAGCGCTCGACCTGCACCCGATACCGGGCCAAACGAAACTCTCCGGAGCGGCGAAGAGTTACCACTACGGGGGATCGTTTCCCATGCAGGCGAAGCCTTTCGGCCAGTTCGCCAGCGACTCCCTCGGTCGGGTAAAGCCTTGGCGCAACGTCCATCTCGTGGATGCCTCGGTGTTTCCGACGGTTGCGGCGACCACGTTCACGTTGACGATCATGGCGAATGCGCACCGAATCGCCACCGAAGCCCTAGGGGGATCGCGATGACTGCAGACCGGGTGGCCATCACTGGTGCGACCGGTTACCTCGGATCGGTTCTGTCGGATCATTTCTCCAATCGCGGCGACGAGGTGGTCGCGTTGACGCGTCGGCGACCCGAACTCCAAGTCACCGAGTGGCGCCACTTCGAACTCGGTCGACCCCTGGACGCGGCGATTTTCCAAGACGTGAACACGCTCGTCCACGCTGCTTGGGTACTGAGCGGGAAAGATACGAGCCAACTTTGGCGCGAAAACGTGATCGGTTCGCGCCGGCTGATCGAAGCCGCCGTGACCGCCGGCGTCGGCAAAGTCGTGTTCGTCTCGTCGATGTCCGCCTTTTTCGGGACACGACAGACCTACGGCCTGATGAAGCTGGCGGTAGAACGCACTGCCCTCGACATGGGTTGCGTCGTCGTCCGTCCCGGTCTGGTCTACGGAGAATCGCCCGGGGGCATGGCGGGCACGCTCCGCAAGATTTCTGGTCTGCCGCTTTGGCCGCGTTTCAAATCGGCGAAGCTCTTCCTGGCGCACGAGGACGATGTGGCGCACGCGATCGCCACGGTGATCGAACACTTCGACGAGCTGTCGGGCGAGGTCATCGGGCTGGCGAATCCGCAGCCGGTCGACCTTCCGTCGATCTTCGCGGGCCTTTCGGCCGAACATGAACGCCGGCCCAGCTTGCCGGTGCCCGCCGGACCCGTGATGGCCGTTTTGCGGCTGCTCGAGCTCGCCGGCGTCCCGTTCCCATTTCGTTCCGACTCGCTGCTCGGGCTGATCGAGGCCGCCGACGTATTGCCCGGTCAGGACTGCCTCGGGCGGCACGGCGTCGAGTTTCGAAGTGTCGGATCCGCCCGCCAGCCGCAGCAAGCCCGGCCGCCCGGTCGCGACAAGCCGGCCGTCGAACTCCCGGTCTGACTGCGGCGCTACTCAGACCGCCGCGGCCTCGCTCATCGGGTGTTCCGACGCGGCGCCCAGCTCTGTTGGGCCCAAACCTATTTCGAGTTGTTCGTCGTCGCGCAGCGGGCGCCCCGGCACCACCAGCGGCGGGCGCTTCGCCGGGGCCGGCAGGCTCGCATGCACCGCGGCCAGCTGGCGGGCGACGAGCCGATTCAACCCGACGCAGACATCGTTGCCCAGGCGTTGCGCGCTGTGGTAGCGGACCCAAGCCGATGCGTGGACCCGGCCGGCTGCGGCGCTCAGCCGAATCGTCAGCACGGTGACATCGGTGTCGTCCAGCCACAACCGGTCCAGCGTCTCCGACGTGATGTCCTGTGGTGACACCCAGAAGCTGGTCGCGTACCCGTCGAAACACTTGAGGTGGCGCAACCCCGAGCGAGTCGAAGCCGGTTGCAGGCCCGCCGCCACGGCGGCGTCCACCTCGGCGAACTCGTCGGCAGTCAACGGCCGGGCCGCGCAGCGCCGACCGTTCAGATCGTCGACGAGCCGCTCGACGACCGCCGCCAAAGTCGAGGCCAGCGAATCGCGGGCCGCGACCGCGCCGACGTTGCGCTGGGGATCCATCCGCAACACCAGCCACGTACGGTGCTCGAAACCCGGTGGGCGATCCTCGGCGGCCGCGACGTGCCGCGTTCGTACCGCGACGATGTCGATGGCGTCCAGGCGCACGTCGAAGTGGCGCAGTCCCGCGGCCACCGCCAGCACCGGCAGGGTCGTCGACGAGGCCGTGTGGTGATGGTGCGGCGCGTCGGCCGGCCCGTCGAGGGCCACCACGGCCACCAGCTGGCCCCGGTATCCGCGCACTCCGACGACGCTGCGGCCGAAGCGGCGCCGATGATCGATCGCCGCGGTGCAACCGGGATTCAGTGTCTCACCCCGGGGCGGGGAGGACTCCGGGGTGTTCAGTGCCGCCGCCGGCTCTGGGGACGAGTCCCAGATGTCGGGGGCCGACCAGTCCCACAGCCACCGCGCCAAGGCCGAGATGACCGTGATCCCGCGGTAGGTGAGCAGCAAGGCCGCCGTCGCCACCAGGGCGACCGCGACGCCGCCCCACCACATGGCGGCTTGCGGCCCGCCGGCGAGCTTGCTGACCACGATGAGCACTGCGACGTCGACCAGGAACGCCGACGTGGTCTTCGGCCATGAGAGCGCCAGCCCGAGGCGGGGCTGGGCTTTCATCGGCGCCGCGGAGGCCGCCGCATCGCTAAAAGACTCTAGGTCTGTTTCCACCTAGCTGATGATACAGAAAGTATTGTAATGTGGTCTATTACTAAATAGTCCGTTTGTAGCTGGCCTCTCTAGCGGAGGAGCGGCGTATGTCGTTCTCGTCCACACCCTCGGTGCGAGTCGCGATCGCGGCGGGGTGCGTCCTGGTCAGTGCCACGGCGGGGTGTTCGCGATCGCCGGCGAGCACGCCTGCCGCGCCGGCAAGCCTGTCCGCCGTCGCGTTGGTGCCGGCAGCGTCAGCCGTCCAAGGGGAGTCGATTCCCGGTATCGGAGCCACCCGGGCCGCTTGGGACGACTCGCACACGCCCAACGCCGCGGCCGCCGACGCCTACGGTCGAGATCCCAGCTTGCCGGAGTACCTCGCGCATGGCGGCGCCGTCTACAGCGACGTATCCGACCAGGGCACCGACAGGATCCACGGCTACTCCTTGAACATGCACACGGTCGACCGGTTCGAGGTGTTACGGCGGGTGTGGCAGGAGTTGCCTTCCGACGCGACGGTCGCCTGGGACCTGATGCGCGACCATTGTTATCGAGTGGCGTTCAACAGCCCGACCCTGCGGGCCGTCGGAGATTTCATGGCAACGGTTCAGCTTCAATACGTTCAGGCCGACGGGAAGAAGGCGACGAGTTCGGACCGCTTCAACCAAGCGGTGTTCCGGCTTGACCGCGCCGGTTCCCCACCCGACGGTGCGGAAGGCTGCGGCAAGTAAGTCGTGACCGTCCCGGTGCGGGAGCGCGCCGACCCGGAGCGTGTCCCGGCAACCCGTAGGATTGTCGTGGTGGCCGAACTGACCGGCGCGCGAGCCGAAGAGCTCGCAACAATGGACATCTTCGAGGGCTGCACTACCGAGGACCTAGTGCCGCTGGCGGCCCGCCTCCAGCCGCTGCGCGCGGCAGCCGGCCAGGTGCTGATGCAGCAGGGCGAGCAGGCCGTTTCGTTCCTGCTCATCTCGTCGGGCACCGCCGAGATCAAGCGTGTCGACAGCGACGGCACGGTCAACGCCGGACACGTGACGCCCGGCACCATCGTGGGAGAGATCGCCCTGTTGCGGAATATCCCGCGCATCGCGACGGTCACCACGGCCGAACCGCTGACCGGCTGGATCGGGGACAACGACGCCTTCTCCTGGATGGTGCACCTGCCGGGCGTGATGCCGCGGTTGCTGCGCACGGTGCGCCAGCGTCTGGCCGCATTCATCACCCCGATCCCCATCGAGGTCCGCGACGGCACCCGCCTGATGCTGCGCCCGGTCCTGCCCGGCGACGACCAGCGCACCGTCCACGGCCACATCCAGTTCTCCAGCGAGACCCTGTATCGGCGGTTCATGACGGCCCGCATGCCGACCCCGGCGCTGTTGCACTACCTGTCCGAGGTCGACTACGTCGACCACTTCGTGTGGGTGGTGACCGACGGGGACAACCCGGTGGCCGACGCCCGCTTCGTCCGCGACGAGAGCGATCCGACAACCGCCGAGATCGCCTTCACCGTGGCCGACGCCTACCAGGGCCGGGGGATCGGGAGCTTCCTGATCAGCGCGCTGTCCATCGCCGCCAGGGTCGACGGCGTCGAAAGATTCTCCGCGCGAATGCTTTCCGACAACGGGCCGATGCGAGCGATCATGGACCACTACGGCGCGGTCTGGGAGCGCGAGGACGTCGGCGTCATCACCACCGTCATCGACGTGCCCCGCCGGCTGATCTTCGGGCGCCACATGGCCGAACAGATCAAGCGCGTCGCCCGTCAGGTGATCGAAGCGGTCGGCTGAACGGGCATGCGGCCGTTGTGGATTGGCATTCCGGTGGTCCTGCTGACGGCGTGTGTGCACACACACGCGCCCGCGCCGTCGGCCGCGCCCACCAAATCGGCCGCCGCCCCCAACGCAACCGTCAACCCCGCCAACATCAAGCGGGTGGTCGGCGAGCTGCCTCCCCACTACGAGGTGACCACCAACATCCCGAGCGGGGCGTCGCCGAGGGTGATCTGGAGCCTCGAGGTCGACGCGAGGGCCAAGCCGCCGCCGTGCGCGACGCTCGCCGACCCGGGCAACGGACGTGACCAGTCCGCGCAGGGCTTCTCCGGGTCGGGGACCGGCGGCATCGTCGACGCGGTGGTGGTGGCTTTGCCGGGGCCGGTGGACCTCGACCAGGGCGTCGTCGCGGCGTGCGGGCGGTGGACCATGAGCGACGGCCACACCACGGCCAGTGTTCGCCTCATCGACGCCCCCCACATCGACGGCGCCGCAACGCTCGGCATGGTGGCCGACACCAAGTCGTCCGTCGAATCGGGCACCGAAATCGATTCGCGCGCATACACTTTCACCGCCTACCTGGGCCATTACTACGCGTTCACCACGCTGACCACGGACCCCGGCTCGACGCTGCCCGCGCTGCCGGCGCAATTCGCCGCCGATCTGCTCGTCAAAACGGTGTCCACATTGCGCGGCTGAGCGTCCCCGTTGGGTAGATTGGCCACGATGTTGAAGGTGTTGCTCGCGACCGCCTCCGTGTGCGTGCTCGCCGGATGCTCGTCGGGCAACGATCCCGCCCCCGTCAAGGCCGACATCGGCAAGGTCGTCGACGTCAAGTCGAGCTTCGGGCCCGACTACAAGGTCACCGACATCCCCGTCCGGGGCGTCGACCCCAAGCTGCTTTCGGCCCGGAAACTGCCCGACGGTCTGACTTTCGACCCGGCGAACTGCGCGAAAGTTGCGGTCGGCCCGGACATGCCGCCCGACTTGCAGGGCAACATGGCCGCCGTCTCGGCCGAGGGCAACGGCAACCGGTTCGTCGTCATCGCCTTGGAGACGTCAAAAGCTTTGCCGTTCAACGACCCCGGGAAGGACTGCACCAAGGTCGCATTCGCCGGGACCGGGGTACGGGGCGGCATCGAGGCGATCGACGCGCCGCACATCGACGGGGCCCGCACCGCGGGCGTGCACCGAGTCCTGCAGGCCGTGGTCGGCGGGGGAGCGCGCACCGGCGAGCTGTATGACTATTCGGCCCAATTCGGTGATTACGAGGTGATCGTCATCGCCAACCCGCTGGTCGTTCCGGACCAGCCGGTGGCCAAGATCGACACCCAGCGCGCGCGTGACCTCCTCGTCAAGGCGGTTGCCGCGGTCCGTTCGTAGGCCGCTATCGCCGCTAACGCACGTCGCGGGGACGGAACTGGATGCTGACGCGCGGGCCGATCGGCGCCGAGGTCTTGGGCACCGCATGCTCCCAGGTGCGCTGGCACGATCCGCCCATCACCAGCAGATCGCCGTGGGCCTGCGGCAGCCGCAGCGACGGGCCGCCGCCGCGCCGCCGCATCGCGAAAGTGCGCGTCGCGCCCAGGCTGACGATCGCCACCATGGTGTCCTGCGAGCTGCTGCGCCCGATGGTGTCGCCGTGCCAGGCCACGCTGTCCGAGCCGTCGCGGTAACAGCACAATCCGACGGTGGTGAAGGGCTCACCGAGCTCGCCCGCGTAGATGTCGTTGAGCCGCCGCCGCAGCTTGCCGAGCAGCGGGTGTGGGGGATCCTCGACGGTCAGGTCGTGAAAGCTGACCAGCCGCGGCACGTCGACCACCCGGTCGTACATGTGGCGGCGCTCCGCCCGCCATGGAACGGTCGACAGCAGGTCGGCGAACAGGTCATCGGCCTCGGCCAGCCAACCGGCGCGGATCTCGATGAAGGCGCCGTCACCGAGCTCTCTGCGCTCGGTGTGCTCGAACAGCGAGCCCTGTACCGCGATGCTCACGGCGCCCATTTTATCGCACATCCGTTCGATGAGGAGGGGACCGGCCTTGCGACCGGCTACCGTTTTCAGGGTGGGTGTTGTCGAGCTGGGCACCAATTCCGAGGTGGGCGCGCTTCGGGTCGCCATCCTGCACCGCCCCGGCGCGGAGCTGCGCCGGCTCAATCCGCGCAACAACGACCAGCTGCTCTTCGACGGGCTGCCCTGGGTCGCGCGGGCGCAGGAGGAACACGACGAGTTCGCCGAGCTGCTGCGGTCCCGCGGTGTCGAGGTGCTGCTGCTGTCGGATCTGCTGACCGAGGCGCTCAACCACAGTGGGGCAGCCCGGATGCAGGGTGTCGCCGCCGCGGTGGACGCCCGCCGGCTCGGAACGCCACTGGCACAAGAGCTTTCGGCCTACCTGCGGGGTCTGGACCCGGTGACGCTGGCCAACGTGCTGATGGGCGGCATGACGTTCAACGAGCTCCCGCCGGACACCCGCACCGAGGTCTCGCTGGTGCTTCGCATGCACCACGGGGCGGATTTCGTCATCGATCCACTGCCGAACCTGGTGTTCACCCGTGACTCGTCGATCTGGATCGGGCCGCGGGTGGTGATCCCGACCCTGGCGTTGCGGGCGCGCGTCCGCGAGGCGTCGTTGACCGATCTGATCTATGCCCATCACCCGCGGTTCACCGGGGTGCGGCGCGCCTACGAATCGCGCACCGCCCCGGTCGAGGGCGGTGACGTGCTGCTGCTCGCCCCCGGCGTGATCGCGGTCGGGGTCGGTGAACGGACCACCCCCGCCGGGGCGGAAGCGTTGGCGCGCAGCCTTTTTGACGACGATCTCGCCGACACCGTGCTCGCGGTGCCGATCGCCCAGCGGCGCGCGCAGATGCACCTGGACACCGTGTGCACGATGGTCGACACCGACACCGTGGTGATGTACGCGAACATCGTCGACACGCTGACGGCGTACACGATCCAGCGCACCTCCGACGGCGTCACCATCGGCGACGAGACGCCTTTTCTCGAGGCATCCGCCAAGGCGATGGGGATCGACAAGCTGCGGGTGATCGACACCGGGCTCGACCCCGTCGTCGCCGAGCGGGAGCAGTGGGACGACGGCAACAACACGTTGGCGCTGGCGCCCGGCGTCGTCGTCGCCTACGAGCGCAACGCGCAGACCAACGCCCGCCTGCGGGATGCGGGCATCGAGGTGCTCACCTTTGCCGGGTCCGAATTGAGCACCGGCCGCGGCGGTCCCCGGTGCATGTCCTGCCCCGCCGCGCGCGATCCGGTCTAGTTCTCTACCGCGAGCAGACACAAAAGCGCCCTAATTTGACGCGATTTAGGGGCTTTTGCGTCTGCTCGCCGACAAAGAAGAGTCAGCGCCAGCTGGGCAGCCAGATCTCCATGTTCCAGGTCTGCTGGGAAATCGGCAGGCCGGTTAGCACGGGGAACAGCCACGCGAAGTTGGTGACCACCAAGGCCACGTAGCACGAGACGGCGATCAGCCCCAGCGTGCGTCGTTCGGAGTTCTGGTTGCGGGCGTAGAGGATGTCGCCGCAGATCAGCGCGATGCCCATGGCCAGGAACGGCGCCATCGTCGCGGCGTAGAAGAAGTACATCTGCCGGTCGATGTCGGCGAACCACGGCAGCCACCCCGCGCAGTAGCCGGTCAACACAGCCGCATAACGCCAGTCCCGGCGGACCAGCATTCGCCAACAGGCATAGAGCAACACCGGCACCGCCAACCACCACATCGCCGGGGTGCCCACCAACATCTCCGCCTTGACGCACGACTGCGCGCCGCAGCCGGGGACGTTCTGCTGGTCGATGGCGTAGAGGACCGGCCGCAACGACATCGGCCAGCTCCACGGTTTGGATTCCCACGGGTGGTAGTTGCCGGCGGAGTTCGTCAGGCCCGCGTGGAACTGAAACGCCTTGGCGGTGTAGTGCCACAGCGAGCGAATGGCGTCGGGCAGGGGGACGACGGAGTGCGGGCCGATCGACTGGCCGACCTCGTGGCGGTCGATCGCGGTCTCGGACGCGAACCAGGGCGCGTAGCTGGCGAGGTAGACCGCGAACGGGATGAGCGCCAGCGCGTACCCGGTGGGAATCAGGTCGCGCCGCAAGACCCCGAGCCACGGCCGGGTCACCTGGTATTGGCGCCGCGCCGCGACGTCGAACGCCAACGACAGCACGCCGAAGAACAGCACGAAGTAGAGGCCGGACCACTTTGTGCCGCAAGCCAATCCGAGCATCACCCCGGCAAGGAAGCGCCACCAGCGCACGCCAAGCCTTGGGCCCCATAGGGTTTGGGCGCTGCGGCCCTCCACGAGCGCGACGTGCAGTCGCCAGCGCACCTGATCGCGGTCGACGATGAGCGCGCCGAACGCGGCGACCACGAAGAAGGTCAGCAGGCCGTCGAGCAGGGCGGTCCGCGCGGTGACGAAGCTGACGCCGTCGCAGATCACCAGCACCCCGGCGATCGCGCCGACCAGCGTCGAGCGGCTGATCCGCCGGACGGTCCGCATCACCAGCACCACCATGACGACCCCGAGCAGGGCTCCGGTGAACCGCCAGCCCACCCCGTTGTAGCCGAAGACCGCCTCGCCGAGGGCGATCAACTGCTTGCCGACCGGCGGGTGCACCACCAGGCCGAACCCGGGGTTGTCCTCCACCCCGTGGTTGTGCAGCACCTGCCAGGCCTGCGGCGCGTAGTGCTTCTCGTCGAAGACGGGCGTGCCGGCATCCGTCGGCGAGCCCAGGTTGAGGAACCGGGTCACCGTCGCCAGCACCGTGATCACCCCGGTCGCGACCCAACCGCGAATGGTGTCGGTCGGCCCGAAGTCCGCCACCGGGACCAGCGGGCCCGGGCTGTCGACGGGTACCACACGCTCGCGCTCGGCGACGGCGCTTTCGCGGGGCGGGGCGGTCATCACGTCGATCGTAGGCTGTCCGTCATGACCTCCGGTCGCCTATTGCTGGGCGCGACGCCCCTGGGACAGCCGTCGGATGCCTCGCCACGCCTGGTCGACGCGCTGGCCCACGCCGACGTGGTGGCCGCCGAGGACACCCGGCGGGTGCGGATCCTGGCCAAGGCGCTGGAAGCCGATATCAAGGGTCGGGTGGTCAGCCTGTACGACCGGGTCGAGGCCGCGCGGGTGCCCGCCCTCGTCGACGCGATGAAGGCCGGGGCGACGGTGCTGATGGTCAGCGACGCCGGCATGCCGTTGATCAGCGACCCCGGCTACCGGCTGGTCGCCGCGTGCGTCGAGGCCGGGGTTCCGCTGACCTGTCTGCCCGGGCCGTCCGCGGTGACGACCGCGCTGGCCGTGTCCGGGCTGCCGTCGGAGCGGTTCTGCTTCGAAGGGTTCGCCCCGCGCAAGAAGTCGGCGCGCCGGACCTGGTTGGCCTCGCTGTCCGACGAGCGCCGCACCTGCGTGTTCTTCGAATCGCCGCGGCGGCTGGCGGCCTGCCTGCGCGACGCCGTGGACGAACTCGGCGGCGCCCGCCGCGCGGTGGTCTGCCGGGAGCTGACGAAGGTGCACGAAGAAGTGGTGCGTGGCTCGCTGGAGGAGCTGGCCACGTGGGCGAACGACGGGGTGCTGGGCGAGATCACCGTGGTGCTCGCCGGCGCGACGCCGCGCGCCGACCTGCCGTCGCTGGTGGCGGAGGTGGAGGAGATGGTCGCCGGCGGCGTGCGCGTCAAGGACGCGTGCAGCGAGGTGGCCGCGGCGCACCCGGACGTGCGGACACGTCAGCTCTACGACGCAGTGCTGCAGTTACGCGGCGATTAGCTCTCTTAAGGCGTGCAGGCCTTGAGGGGACCGATCCCCGGCGTGCAGACCTGGGGGTGCGGCGGCAGCGGCGGCGGGCCGGGCAGCGGTGGCAGCGGCGGCGGTCCCGCTGGCAGCGGGGGTAACGCCGGAAGCGGCGGCAGGGCCGGCGGGCCCGCGGCGATCTGCTGGTGATGGGCGGATCGTGCCAGCGCACCTGGGAGCATGCGG
>NZ_LZKK01000326.1 GCF_001672815.1 Mycobacterium sp. E796
GCCTCGAGCTGGTACGCATAGCTGGTGCGGCGCGGGAAGCGCTCCACCCGCTTGCCGTCGGCCGAGCGGATCGTGAGCCGGGGCAACAAGTGCGGAGCAGCCGGACTGAGGTAACGCAGCCGGCCGCGATCCCCAACCACCTTGGCGCTCGCCCAAAACAGGTTCGACGACCACAGCGCGCAGTGCAGGCGGCCCGTGTGCCCGCCGGCGAACCGCAATTCGGCCGTCATAGCCCGGTCCACTTCGGGACCGCCCAGTTTCGCACGAGCCGAAACGACTTCCGGGGTCGAACCGCCGAACGTACGGAGCATGTCGACCGTATAGCTTCCGTCGGTCATCAGCGCGCCACCGGCAAGGGAGTAGTCGTAGATGTTGCTATTTGAACGCTTCGGCAGCATGACGCACACCGCTACCTCCACTCGCTGCAATCTACCCAGCTCCCCCGAAGCGATGATCTGCTCGACGCGCGATGTCAACGGATGGTAGCGGTACTGGAGCGCCTCCATGACGACGCGATCTGACTTCGCGGCCAGCTCGGCGATGTCGCGGGCCTCGGCGGCATTGGCGGTGAACGGCTTCTCGCAGAGAACGTGCTTGCCCGCGGCAAGCGCAGCGCGTGTCCACCTGCCGTGCAAGCTGTTCGGCAGCACGATATAGACGGCATCCAGATCCGGATCGGCAATCAGCGCGTCATAGCTGTCGTGTGCCCGGGCGATGCCGTGCTTGGCGGCGAACGCCCGAGCATGCGACTCGTCACGATCCGCCACGGCGGCAACCACGACGTCGGCGTTTTCCCGGGCCGGCTTGACCAGAAT
>NZ_LZKK01000327.1 GCF_001672815.1 Mycobacterium sp. E796
AGACCGGGCGGGAGGATCAAGATGTCTGCGGTGATCGCGACACCGGAGCTGATAGAGGCGGCGGCAACCGACTTGGCGAGTATTGGTTCAACGGTCAACGCTGCGCATATGACAGCGGGGCCCTCGACACTTTTCGTGCGCCCCGCTGCCGCCGATGAGGTGTCGGCGGGGATCGCGCATCTGTTCTCCGGTTACGCCCAGGACTATCACGCGCTGGCCGGGAAGGCGGCGGCGTTTCAGGAGCAATTTGTGCAGCACCTGACCACCAGTGCCGGCGCGTATGCCGGCGCGGAGGCCGCCAACGTCACGTCGCTGATCAAGCCCTTGACAGCAATTGGGGCCCCGATTGCCGCTGCTGCCACAACCGCCCAGTCCACGATGAGCGATTTAATAGCGAATGTGATAACAAATATTCAAGCCGGAATAGAGACATTGATAACGATGATTACATCTTTATTAATGTTGCTAGCGATTGTACCCTTTTTGCTACTGTTTCTTTTAAGTGTTGCTTTATACGGGCCATGGTGGCTTGTTTTGCTTAATGCCGGGCGTGGGTATTGAGATGACGCCCCCCTCAGCGCGGTCGGTGAGGTTCGCGCAGTCGGATCGACGCCCAACGAGTTGGTCGCGAGGGTTGGATTCTCCATCGTTCCTTCGCCGAACCTTTCACGTTCGTGGTCGGGCAGCGTCTAGCCGACGACGAGGCGTGTCTCGGCTTTGAAGGTGCCGTCGCGGTTGTCCCGGACGTGGACGCTGGTGGTGATGGCGATGTCCGGCCAGGGCCAAGAGGCAGGCCGCAACGCAGAGCGCGTCTGTTAGATCGGGAAGAACATCGGAATGGGAGTACCTGTTGCAATAAAAAGTAAAACTAGTGCTACCCAAGCGCCTATGATTACAAAAGTGCCGACCGTAACGAAAATGCTCCATAACGCCGGGTAGCCTTGAATAAATATCCAAAACTGGTAAAAGGCTGCGCCCAATATCTTGAGTAATTGGTCGAAAGCTGCGCTAACAATGTTGCCTAACTCGTATCGGACAGCCCCGACGGCGCTGCCAATCAAGTTCACAACCCCTCCCAAGGGCTTTAGCAACGACGCCATGTTGGC
>NZ_LZKK01000328.1 GCF_001672815.1 Mycobacterium sp. E796
GGCGCCCGCGGCGTCGTGGATGTTCGAGTACTACCCGATGCGCGAGGTGCTCGAGCTGGCCGACGGCTCGTGCGAGGCCGTCATGACCTACGCCTCGGAAGATTGGATGACGCGGCTGGTGCTCGGCTTCGGGTCGGCTGTGCGGGTGCTCGAACCGGAGTCACTGGCCCATCGTGTACGGGATGCCGCCGCGGCCGCCCTGGAGTCCTACCAGGTCGCGGCGCGGCCCCAATAGCCGCGACCGTTGCTGCGGTAGCATCGGGTGGACGTCTGGAGGTAATCAAAGTGGGCAGTCTTAGTCCGTGGCACTGGGCGATCCTCGCTGTCGTAGTGATCCTGTTGTTCGGTGCCAAGAAGCTCCCCGATGCCGCGCGCTCGCTGGGCAAGTCGATGCGCATTTTCAAGTCCGAGATGCGTGAGATGCAGACCGAAGGCAAGACTGAAGCGCCTTCCTTGCAGGCAACCCCGGAGACCCCCCAGCCCGTGCAGTCGCAGCGGGTCGACCCGCCGGCGACCACCGAGCAGGGGCACACCGAAGCGCGCCCGGCCTAGCCGCGCCGCCGCGGTGCCCGAGCGCCCCTAATCGACCGCAAAGACCACCGTGAAAGGTTTCAAGGTTTCGGCGCGCACCGCGGGCCTGCTGAAACGGCTCAACCCTCGTAACAGGCGCAGCCGCACCAACCCGGACGCGACGATGTCGCTGGTCGACCACCTGACCGAGCTGCGCACCCGGCTGCTGATCTCGCTGGCCGCCATCCTGGTCACGACGATCTTCGGGTTCTTCTGGTACTCGCACGGGATCTTCGGGCTGGAGAGCCTCGGCGAATGGCTGCGCCACCCGTACTGTTCGCTGCCGCAATCGGCGCGGGCGAGCATCAGCGCCGACGGGCAGTGCCGGCTGCTGGCCACCGCCCCGTTCGACCAATTCATGTTGCGCCTCAAGGTCGGGCTGACGGCCGGGCTCGTGCTGGCCTGCCCGGTCTGGCTCTACGAGCTGTGGGCGTTCATCACGCCCGGGCTCTACCAGAAGGAGCGCCGCTTCGCGGTCGCGTTCGTGGTGCCCGCCGCGATGCTGTTCGTCGTCGGCGCCGTGCTGGCCTACTTCGTGCTGTCCAAGGCGCTGGGCTTCCTGTTGACCGTCGGCAGCGACGTGCAGGTGACCGCGCTGTCCGGGGACCGGTATTTCGGCTTCCTGATCAACCTGCTGGTGGTCTTCGGGGTCAGCTTCGAGTTCCCGCTGCTGATCGTCATGCTCAACGCGGTGGGTGTGCTCAGCTATGAGCGGCTCAAGTCCTGGCGGCGCGGGCTGATCTTCGGCATGTTCGCCTTCGCGGCCATCTTCACGCCGGGATCCGACCCGTTCTCGATGACCGCGCTGGGGATCGCGCTGTCGGTGCTGCTCGAGTTCGCCATCCAGATCTCCCGACTGCACGACCGGCGCAAGGCCAAGCGCGAAGCCCAGGTCACGATTCCCGACGACGAGGCGTCGGTCATCGAGCCGCCCGAGCCGATACCCGAGCCGATACCCGAGCCGATACCGGAGCCGTCGTTCACGGCCGGGCAGCATGACGACGTCACGTAGATGCCGCCGTCGCATGGCAGCGGCGTGACCGAGCTGCCCGAGCTGGCCCGCTTCGCCGCGGAACTGAGCTTCACGCTCGACGACTTTCAACGGCGCGCGTGCGAGGCGCTGGAACGCGGCCACGGCGTGCTGGTGTGCGCGCCGACCGGGGCCGGCAAGACCGTGGTCGGCGAATTCGCCGTCCACCTGGCGTTGGCATCGGGCGGCAAATGCTTCTACACCACCCCTCTGAAGGCGCTGAGCAACCAGAAGCACACCGACCTGAGCGAGCGCTACGGCCGCGACCGGATCGGGTTGCTGACCGGTGACATGTCGGTGAACGGCGACGCGCCTGTCGTGGTGATGACCACCGAAGTGCTGCGCAACATGCTCTACGCCGATTCGCCTGCGCTGCAAGGGCTTTCGTATGTGGTGATGGACGAGGTACATTTCCTCGCCGACCGGATGCGGGGCCCGGTGTGGGAGGAGGTGATCCTGCACCTGCCCGACGAGGTGCGCATCGTCAGCCTCTCGGCGACGGTGAGCAACGCCGAGGAATTCGGCGGCTGGATCCAGACCGTGCGCGGCGACACCACCGTCGTCGTCGACGAGCACCGGCCCGTTCCGCTGTGGCAGCACGTGCTGGTCGGCAAGCGGCTGTTCGACCTGTTCGACTATTCGCACGCGGAGCCGGACGCCGGTGGCAAGCCGCGCGTCGACCCGGACCTGGTGCGCCACATCGCCCACCGCCGCGAGGCGGACCGGATGTCGGACTGGCAGCCTCGGCGCGGGCGGTCGGCGCGACCGTCCCGCCCGCGCTTCTACCGGCCGCCCGCGCGGCCGGACGTGATCGGGATCCTGGATTCGCAGGGCCTGCTGCCGACGATCACGTTCGTGTTCTCCCGGGCCGGCTGTGACGCCGCCGTCCAGCAATGCCTGCGATCGCCGCTACGGCTGACCACCGAGGAGGAGCGCGCGCAGATCGCCGAGGTGATCGAGCACCGCTGCGGAGACCTGGCCGACGCCGACCTGGCGGTGCTCGGCTACTACGAATGGCGCGAGGGCTTGCTGCGCGGCTTGGCGGCCCACCACGCCGGGATGTTGCCCGCGTTCCGGCACACGGTCGAGGAGCTGTTCACCGCGGGCCTGGTCAAGGCGGTGTTCGCCACCGAGACGCTGGCGCTCGGCATCAACATGCCCGCCCGCACGGTGGTGCTCGAGCGGCTGGTCAAGTTCAACGGCGAGCAGCACGTGCCGCTGACGCCGGGGGAGTACACGCAGCTGACCGGGCGCGCCGGGCGGCGCGGCATCGACGTCGAGGGCCACGCGGTGGTGCTGTGGAATCCGAGCGAGGAAACCACCGAACCGTCCGCGGTGGCCGGGCTGGCGTCCACGCGCACCTTTCCGCTGCGCAGCTCGTTCGCGCCGTCGTACAACATGACGATCAACCTGGTGCAGCAGATGGGCCCCGAGCAGGCACACCAGTTGCTCGAGCAATCGTTCGCCCAGTATCAGGCCGACCGTTCCGTGGTCGGCCTGGTCCGCGGCATCGAGCGCGGCCAGCGGATGCTCGACGAGATCGCCGCCGAGCTGGGCGGACACGACGCGCCGATCTTCGAATACGCGCGGATGCGCGCGCGGATCTCCGAGATGGAGCGCGCGCAGTCCCGCGCGTCGCGGCTGCACCGACGGCAGGCCGCCAGCGATGCGCTGGCCGCGCTGCGCCGGGGCGACATCATCACGATCACCCACGGCCGGCGCGGCGGGCTGGCGGTGGTGCTGGAGTCGGCGCGCGACAGCTCCGACCCGCGCCCGCTGGTCCTCACCGAAAACCGTTGGGCGGGAAGGATTTCGTCGGCGGACTATTCGGGCGCGACGGCACCCGTCGGCTCGATGCCGTTGCCCAAGCACGTCGAGCACCGTCAGCCGCGAGTGCGTCGCGACCTGGCCTCGGCCCTGCGGTCGGCGGCCGACGGGCTTGCCGTTCCGGCCGCGCGCCGCGGCGGTCGTGGCGACGGGGACGGCGCATTCCACGACCCGGAGCTGGCATCGCTGCGCACCGAACTGCGCCGGCATCCCGCGCACAACGCCCCCAACCTCGAGCCCCAGATGCGTCAGGCCGAGCGGTACCTGCGCATCGAACGCGACAACACGCAGCTGGAGAAGAAGGTCGGCGCGGCCACCAACTCGTTGGCGCGCACGTTCGACCGGATCGTCGGGCTGCTCACCGAGCGCGGCTTCATCCAGGGCCCGGCCACCGATCCGCACGTCACCGACGACGGCCGGCTGCTGGCCCGGATCTACAGCGAGAGCGACCTCCTGGTCGCCGAATGCCTGCGCACCGGCGCGTGGGCGGGGTTGAAACCGGCCGAGCTGGCGGCGGTGGTCTCGGCCGTCCTGTACGAGTCCCGCGGCGGTGACGGTGCCGGCGCCGCGTTGGCCGCCGAGGTGCCCACCCAGCGGCTGCGGCAGGCGCTGCAGCAGACCTCGAGGCTGTCGATGGAGCTGCGCGCCGACGAGCAGGCACACCGGATCGCCCCGAGCCGCGAACCCGACGACGGCTTCGTCAACGTCATCTACAGGTGGGCCCGGACGGGGGACCTGGCCGCGGCGCTGGCGGTCGCCGACGTGTCCGGCGCGGGGTCCCCGTTATCGGCGGGGGACTTCGTGCGATGGTGCCGCCAGGTCCTCGACCTGTTGGACCAGGTTCGCAACGCCGCGCCCGATCCGGAGCTCCGCGCGGCCGCCAAGCGGGCCATCAATGACGTCCGGCGCGGCGTCGTCGCAGTTGACGCCGGGTAGGCTGGGCGCGAGCTACCGTTACATGGCGCTAATAGCGCGAGACACAAGGGAACTGAGGAGAAGGAATGAGCGGACCGCAGGGGTCGGACCCGGGTCACCAGTGGCAACCGCCCGGTCAGAGCGGCGATCAGTCCTCGGAGCCCACCCAGGTGGCGCCAACGCACTGGCAGCCGCCGCAGCAGCAGCCCGGCCAGGAGCAGACGTGGCAGGCCCCGGCCTACACGCCGCCCGCCGACTACCCGCAATACCAGCAACCGGCCGAGCAGGCGTACCCGCAGCAGTACCCCCAGCAGCCGGGCTACGGCCAACCCCCGCAGTACGGCGAACAGCCCCAGCAATACGCCCAGCCCGGCCAGTACGCCCCGTACGGCCAGCCGGGACAGTACGGCCAACCCGGCCAGTACGGCCAATACGGTCAGCCGGGTCAGTACGGTCAGCCCGGCCAGTACCCGCAGCAGTACCAGCCCTACGACCAACAACAGCCGGCGAAGAAGCGCTCGATGGCGCTGATCGGCGGCGTGGTCGGCGTGATCGCGTTCCTGGTGATCGCCGTCGTGCTGGTGCTCGGCTTCTGGCAGCCCGGGTTTTTCGTCACGACCAAGCTGGACGTCAACAAGGCGCAGGCCGGTGTGCAGCAGGTGCTGACCGACGAGACCAACGGCTACGGCGCTAAGAACGTCAAGGACGTCGCCTGCAACCACGGCCAGGATCCCGTCGTCAAGAAGGGCGCGACGTTCGACTGCGACGTCAGCATCGACGGCGCCAAGAAGCACGTGACCGTGACGTTCCAGGACAACAAGGGCACCTACGAGGTCGGCCGGCCCCAGTAAGGGCGTCAGCCAGGCAGGGCGTCGAGCGCCTTTTGCAACCGGGCCATCGGCGACCCGACTCCCAGCTCGGTCGCCAGCTTGGCGGTGCGTCGCGGATGGGCCGCGGCCAGCGGCAGCGCGTCGGTGGGTGTCGACAGCGTGACTGGAGCGTCGGTGGCCACCCGCACCACCTTGCCGGCGGCCTCGATGTAGTCGGTCGCGCCCAGCAGCTTCGCGCGTAAACCCTTGGCCATCTTGGACTTTGGGTCATGGGCGGCGGCCAGGATCCCTTCCAGCGAACCGTGCTGGGCCAGCAGCGTGGCCGCCGTCTTCTCACCGACGCCCGGAACACCGGGCAGCCCGTCGGACGGATCGCCGCGCAACAGCGCGAGCTCGGCGTAGGCCGCGCCCGCCCGTTCCCGCGGCACGCCGTAGTGCTCGGCCACCTCGGCCGGCCCGAACAACGTGGCCTTGGTCAGCCCGCGGCCCAGATAGAGCACCCGAACCGGGATGGGGTCGTCGGCAACCACCTGCAACAGGTCGCGGTCGCCGCTGACCACGACTACCGGGTCGGTTCGTTCCTGCGCCGCCAGCGTGCCCAACACGTCGTCGGCCTCGAAACCCTCCGCGCCCGCCGTCGGGATCCCGAACGCGTCGAGCAGCTCCATGATCATGTCGATCTGCGGCGTCAGGTCGTCGGGCACTTCTTCGATGTCGGGCTGGCCCTGCGGCTCGGGCTCGGCGACCCGGTGCGCCTTGTATGACGGGATGAGGTCGACCCGGAACTGTGGCCGCCAGTCTAGGTCCAGGCACACCACCAGCCGCCCGGGCCGGTGCTGGCTGATGACGACGGCCATCGAGTCGAGGAACCCGCGCACGGCGTTGACGGGCCGGCCGTCGGGCGCTTTGATCGACGACGGCACGCCGAAGTACGAGCGGAACCACATGCTGGCGCCGTCGAGGAGCACAAGCGGTTCGGGCATGCGGGCTATCCTGCCAGCGCCGCTGACGTTGGCGCCGCCGAGGCGGGCCACGGAGTCGCCTTTGTCGATCAGCGCGGCCGGCGAGATTGCCTCGTTAGACTGACAAGCTATGCCTTCGACTGGGCGCTACGAGGAGGGCCGACGATGAGCGGTGACGCAGTGTATTACCGGGCCGATACGCGCGGGCTCAATCCCGGAGACCCGGCGACTCGCACCTTGGACCCGATGGACGACAAGGAGTACACGTACGCGACGACCCGCCTCGACGTCGCCCGTGCGATCGCCGAAAAGCATTCCGATTTCTGCGTTTACCGTGTTCTGCTGGACGAGCCCATCGAAGCCGACCCCGATGCGGCCCAAGACAACCTCGGTGAGTTTTTCGTGCGCGCCCCCTCGGGCGCCGTCGTAGAGGTCGTGGATGCCGAAGAGGCGTGAAATCTCGGCTCCCGCAAAACTTTCGGAGATTAGTCGCGGCGCAACAGGCTCGATAACATGAGTTCTGACCGATTCGAGGCGGCGGTGTATGCGCGCCGGCTGGCAGCGGCGGCCGCGGCGACCGGCGACGCCGGCCTGGCCGGCCTGGTGATCACCCCGGGCTACGACCTGCGCTACCTCGTCGGCTCGCGGGCGCAGACCCTCGAGCGGCTCACCGCGCTGGTCCTGCCGGCCACCGGCGGCGCGACGATCGTGGTGCCCCGACTTGAGCTGGCCTCGCTCAAAGGGTCGGCCGTTGCGGAACTGGGCCTGGCGGTGCGGGATTGGGTCGACGGCGAGGACCCCTACCGGCTGGTGAGCGAGGTGTTGGGCGGCGGACCCGCCGCGACCGCCGTCACCGATTCCATGCCCGCGCTGCACCTGTTGCCGCTGGCCGAGGTCCTGGGCGTGCTGCCGGTGCTGGCCACGGACCTGCTGCGCGAGTTGCGGATGGTCAAGGAGGAGTGCGAGATCGACGCGCTGCGCAAGGCCGGTGCGGCCATCGACCGGGTGCATGCGCGGGTGCCGGAGTTCCTGCGGCCGGGCCGCACCGAGGCCGACGTCGCCGCGGATATCGCCGAAGCGATTGTCGCCGAAGGACATTCGGAGGTGGCGTTCATCATTGTCGGCTCGGGCCCGCACGCGGCCGACCCCCACCACGGCTATTCGGATCGGGAGCTGCAGGTGGGCGACGTCGTTGTCGTCGACATTGGCGGCGCCTACGAGCCGGGCTACCACTCCGACTCGACTCGCACCTACAGCATCGGAGAGCCCGAACCCCAGGTGGCGCAACAGTATTCGGTGCTACAGCGCGCCCAGCGCGCGGCGCTCGACGCGATCCGCCCGGGCGTCACCGCCGAGCAGGTCGATGCCGCCGCCCGCGATGTGCTGGCTGACGCCGGGCTCG
>NZ_LZKK01000329.1 GCF_001672815.1 Mycobacterium sp. E796
GGTATGTGTCCCTGCTTCTGCTGGCGGCCATGGTGGGCGTCCTGTACTGGTTCAGCGCGCACCCGATCCACGGCGTGTAGAAGTGGCCACTGGCCAGCAGCATCACCACCGGCGGCAACGACGCCGCGAAGGCCAGCACCATCAGGCTGCGCGCCCTGGTCGCCTGCTTCATCCGCAGAATCACCAGCACCAGCGCGCCGAAGAGCAAGTAGGCCAGCCATTCCGCGCTGATCGACCAGGCCGGACCGTCCCAGCTGGAGTCGTCGAAGAACGGCTGGAACCACAGCTGCACGAGCAGGATCTGGCGCACGTAGCTGATCGCGGTGAGCTGGGCGGCGTCGGGCGACGGCACGTGCCCGACGTGCAGCGTGAAAATCACCCACAGCGCGGCCAGGTGCATCGTGACCAGGTACACCGGCCACACCCGGGCCAGCCGCAGCCACAGGAAGTGCAGAGTGGCCCGCGTCGACCACGACCGGCCCATGCGGTCGAGGTAGTTCCAGGTCAGCACGAACCCGCTGAGGATGAAGAAGAGGTCGACGCCCTGGGCCCCGCAGTTGAGCACGGGCGCGAGGGCGTCGTGCAGGTCGGGCGACGCGGCGCCCAGCATCGGGCGGAA
>NZ_LZKK01000330.1 GCF_001672815.1 Mycobacterium sp. E796
TAACCTCACTGCGAAAACTCGCCCGGGATTTCGCAGCGTCGTTACGCTCGCGAGCCCTCCGCCGAGATGCGTGGCATCCGCCCGGCTAGCTGTAGTGATACCGGGTCTGCAGGATCTGCAGGTCATCGCCGACAACCCGGTAGACCAGTCGGTGCTCCTGGGTAATCCGTCGAGACCAAGCGCCCACGAGCCCGTATTTCAATGGTTCGGGCTTGCCGATGCCTTCCTGCGGCGATCGGCAAGCGTCGGCAATGAGCTTGTTGATCCGCTTGAGCACCGCACGGTCGGCGGTCTGCCAGTGTAGGTAGTCCTCCCACGCCTGAGGCGAGAAGACAATATTCACTCGGCGAGATCGGCCCGGATTCCGCGACCCCGATCCAGGGCGTCAGCCGCGTCGAGAAGCCGGCGGGCGTTCGCCGGGGACTGGAACAGATACGCCGTCTCCTGCCACGCTTCCCAGTCGTCCGCGGACATCAGCACTGCGCGACCCGCCTTCGACGTGATCTCAACCGGCATCCGGTCGGCGTTCACCTTCTCAATCAAAGGAAACAGGTTCTTGCGCGCCTCGCTCGCAGTGATCGCCACCGAGGTCCTCCTTGCTAGTGGTACAAGATATGGTACCACTCGCAGTCCACGGGATTGTCGGGTTGCCGACCTTCCCGTTTCTCGAAAGCCGCGGCGAACGCAACTGGTCGTAGTGATCCGACAGAGGTTTGATCTAACGCCCGAAAGCTCGATCGCGCTCGTTGGCGGACTAATTCACAGTCCCGCCTCTCTCCACAGGGCCGCCAACCTCCTACCGCCGTTTGCACGCTTCGTCGGTAGTGCCGGGGTCAATGGTCACCACGGCAGAGAAATGCAATCGAGAAGGGAATGAGCCATGTTTGAAACACCACTTACGGTCGTCGGCCACATCGTCAACAACCCCGAACGCCGACAGGTCGGCACCCAGGAGGTCATCAAGTTCCGCGTGGCCAGCAACTCCCGGCGGCGCACGGCCGACGGCGGCTGGGAGGCGGGCAACTCGCTGTTCATCAACGTCAATTGCTGGGGAAAGTTGGTCACCGGCGTGGGTGCGGCGTTGGGCAAGGGCGCGCCGGTGATCGTGGTGGGCCACGTGTACACCAGCGAGTACGAGGACCGCGACGGCAATCGCCGTTCATCGCTCGAGATGCGGGCGACCTCCGTCGGGCCGGACGTGTCCCGCGCGATCGTGCGCATCGAGAGGCCGGGCTACACGGGGCCGACGGCCGCGGACGCCGCGCCGTCCACGGCAGCAGCGGCCGATGCCGCTGGTGAGGACACCGATGCCGACAACGGCGTCGAGCCTGACGATTCGGCAGCGCTGCCGCTGACGGCTTAGCTGCGGGATCGGCGCCGCCGCGCGATGCCTAGGATGGTCCGCGAGAGCTCTCTCAAAGACCAGAAAGGCAAAACCGCGGCATGGCTGAGTTCATCTACACGATGAAGAAGGTCCGCAAGGCGCACGGCGACAAGGTGATCCTGGACGACGTCACGTTGAGCTTCTTCCCGGGCGCCAAGATCGGTGTCGTCGGCCCCAACGGCGCCGGCAAGTCGAGCGTCTTGCGGATCATGGCCGGCCTGGACAAGCCCAACAACGGCGAGGCGTTCCTGGCCACCGGCGCCAGCGTCGGCATCCTGCAGCAGGAGCCGCCGCTGAATGAGGAGAAGACGGTCCGCGGCAACGTCGAAGAGGGCCTGGGCGACATTAAGGTCAAGCTCGACCGCTTCAACGAGGTGGCGGAACTGATGGCCACCGACTACTCCGACGAGCTGATGGAGGAGATGGGCCGGCTGCAGGAGGAGCTGGACCACGCCGACGCGTGGGACCTCGACTCCCAGCTGGAGCAGGCGATGGACGCGCTGCGCTGCCCGCCGCCGGACGAGCCGGTCACGAACCTGTCCGGCGGGGAGCGGCGCCGCGTCGCGCTGTGCAAGCTGCTGCTGTCCAAACCGGACCTGCTGCTGCTTGACGAGCCGACCAACCACCTGGACGCCGAGAGCGTGCAGTGGCTCGAACAGCACTTGGCCGCGTACGCGGGGGCCATCCTGGCGGTGACCCACGACCGCTACTTCCTGGACAACGTCGCCGAGTGGATCCTCGAGCTCGACCGCGGCCGCGCCTACCCCTACGAGGGCAACTACTCGACCTACCTGGAGAAGAAGGCCGAGCGGATCGCCGTGCAGGGCCGCAAGGACGCCAAGCTGCAGAAGCGGCTGACCGAGGAGCTGGCCTGGGTCCGGTCCGGCGCCAAGGCGCGGCAGGCCAAGAGCAAGGCGCGCCTGCAGCGCTACGAAGAAATGGCCGCCGAGGCGGAGAAGACGCGCAAGCTCGACTTCGAGGAGATCCAGATCCCGGTGGGCCCGCGATTGGGCAACGTCGTCGTCGAGGTCGAGCACCTGGACAAGGGCTACGACGGGCGCACCCTCATCAAGGACCTGTCGTTCACGCTGCCGCGCAACGGCATCGTCGGCGTCATCGGCCCCAACGGCGTCGGCAAGACCACGCTGTTCAAGACCATCGTCGGCCTCGAACAGCCGGACAGCGGCACCGTCAAGGTCGGGGACACCGTCAAGCTCAGCTACGTGGACCAGACCCGCTCCGGCATCGACCCCAAAAAGACGGTGTGGGAAGTGGTTTCCGACGGGCTGGACTACATCGAGGTCGGCCAGAACGAGATCCCGTCCCGGGCCTACGTGTCGGCGTTCGGCTTCAAGGGGCCGGACCAGCAGAAGCCGGCGGGCGTGCTGTCCGGCGGTGAGCGCAACCGGCTGAACCTGGCGCTCACGTTGAAGGAGGGCGGCAACCTCATCCTGCTGGACGAGCCGACCAACGACCTCGACGTCGAGACGCTGAGCTCGTTGGAGAACGCGCTGGAGAAATTCCCCGGCTGCGCGGTGGTGATCAGCCACGACCGCTGGTTCCTCGACCGCACGTGCACGCACATCCTGGCGTGGGAAGGCGACGAGGACAACGAGGCCAAGTGGTTCTGGTTCGAGGGCAACTTCGGCGCGTACGAGGAAAACAAGGTGGAACGCCTCGGAGTCGACGCCGCCAGGCCGCACAGAGTCACCCACCGCAAGCTGACGCGCGACTAGTGTCAGGGCTGCCCCGCTGAGAAGTGGGGCGATCGGGCGCAGAGTGGCATCCGTCGCGAGTTGGGAGCAATCGGCATGACGATCGATCCCGGTGCTAAGCAGGATCTCAAGCCGTGGACCACGTTCACCACGCGTGACGACATCCCCGACTGGATCGCGAACGCCTACATCGAGAGTTACCGAGGTCCCCGCGGCGACGAACCGGGAGCCTTGGACGCCGGCGTACCCGGTCCCGTCGACCCCGCGGCCATGGTGACCCCCGCCATGCTGCGCGCGCACTATCGCCTGGCCGAGTGCCGATCGCAGGGCAAGAGCTGTGTCTGTGTGCACGGGGCCGACGATCCCGACGGATTCGGGCCCGCCCTGCAGGTCGTCACCGACCACGGCAGCATGCTGTTGGACTCCGTCACGGTGCTGCTGCACCGGCTGGGAGTCGCCTACGCCGGCATCATGACCCCGGTGTTCGACGTGCACCGCGACTCGGCGGGCGAGCTGCTCAGCGTCGAACCGAAATCGCCCGGCAAATCGCAATACGACGGCGAGGCGTGGATCTACGTCCCGCTGTCGCCGTCCGTCGACAGCAAGGTCCTCACCGAGGTCGAACGGCTGCTGCCCAAGGTGCTGGCCGACGTCGAGCAGGTCGCCACCGACGCCGCCTCGATGATCACTGCCCTGAGCGAGCTGGCCGAGGCCGTGCAGACCAACGCCGATGACCGATTTTCGGCGCCGGACCGCGAGGACGTCGCCCAGCTGCTGCGCTGGCTGGGCAACGGAAACTTCCTGCTGCTGGGCTATCAACGCGCGCGGGTGCACGACAACGTGGTCTCCGCTGACGGCGCGACCGGCCTCGGGGTGCTGCGCACCCGCACCGGTTCGCGGCCGCGATTGACCGACGAGGACCACTTGCTGGTTCTGGCCCAATCCGTGGTCGGCAGCTACCTGCGCTACGGTGCCTACCCGTACGCGATCGCGGTTCGCGAATACGCGGACGACGGCCAGGGCGGCAGGGCGGTCTTCGAGCACCGCTTCGTCGGACTCTTCACGGTCGCCGCCATGAACGCCGACGTCCTGGACATCCCGACGGTCTCGAGCCGGGTCCGCGAGGCGCTCGCGATGGCCGACGGCGACCCCATCCACCCGGGCCAGTTGTTGCTCGACGTCATCCAGACCGTCCCGCGCTCGGAGCTGTTCACGCTCAGCGCCGAACGACTCCTGACGATGGCCAAAGCGGTGGTGGACCTGGGATCGCAGCGGCGCGCCTTGCTGTTCCTGCGCGCCGATCGCCTGCAGTACTTCGTCTCGTGCCTGGTCTATGTGCCCCGCGATCGCTACACCACCCCGGTGCGCCTGCAGATCGAGGACATCCTGGTCCACGAATTCGGCGGCACACGACTGGAATTCACCGCGCGCGTCAGCGAATCACCTTGGGCGCTCATGCATTTCATGGTCCGGCTGCCCGAGAACGCGACGGCCGTCGACGTCTCGGAAGCCAACCGCATCCGGATCCAGGGCCTGCTCAGCGAAGCCGCGCGAACCTGGGGCGACCGACTGATCGCTGCCGCGGCCGAGGTCTCCGACGGGCCCGTCTCGCACGCCGACGCCGAGCACTACGCCGCCGCCTTCTCGGAGGTCTACAAGCAGGCCGTCACGCCCGACGACGCCATCGAGCACATCGCGATCATCAAAGAGCTGTCCGATGATTCGGTCAAGCTGGTGTTCTCCGAGCGCGGCGAGGACGCGGCCGCTCAGCTGACCTGGTTCGTCGGCGGTCACACCGCGTCGTTGAGCCAGCTGCTGCCGATGCTGCAGAGCATGGGAGTCGTGGTGCTCGAAGAGCGCCCGTTCACCGTCACGCGCGAGGACGGGCTTGCCGTGTGGATCTACCAGTTCAAGATCCAGCCGCACCCGACGATCCCGCTGGCGACGACGGCGGCCGAACGGGAGTCCACCGCGGAGCGATTCGCCGACGCCGTCACCGCCATCTGGCAGGGGCGCGTCGAGATCGACCGGTTCAACGAGCTGGTGATGCGCGCGCGGCTGACCTGGCAGCAGGTCGTGCTGCTGCGCGCCTACGCGAAATACCTGCGGCAGGCCGGCTTTCCGTACAGCCAATCCCACATCGAATCGGTGCTGAGCGAGCATCCGTCGACCGTGCGGTCCCTGGTCACCCTGTTCGAGGCGCTCTTCGATCCGAGGGCGTCCGCTGCTAAGGGGTCGCCGACCGGTCGCGACGCACAAGCGGCCGCCGCCGCGGTCGCCGCGGACATCGACGCGGTGGTGGGCCTGGACACCGACCGCATCCTGCGCGCGTTCGCGTCGCTGGTGCAGGCCACGCTGCGAACCAACTACTTCGTGACCCGGAAGGGATCCGCCCGCGCCCGTAATGTGTTGGCGCTCAAGCTGGATGCGCAGCTGATCGACGAACTTCCGCTGCCGCGGCCGAAATTCGAGATCTTCGTGTACTCGCCGCGCGTGGAGGGCGTGCACCTGCGATTCGGCCCGGTGGCGCGCGGGGGCCTGCGCTGGTCCGACCGCCGCGACGACTTCCGCACCGAGATCCTGGGTTTGGTCAAGGCGCAGGCGGTGAAAAACGCCGTCATCGTGCCGGTCGGGGCCAAGGGCGGATTCGTCGTCAAGCGGCCACCACTGCCGTCGGGCGAGGCCGCCGCCGACCGCGACGCCACCCGCGCCGAGGGCGTCGCCTGCTATCAGCTGTTCATCTCCGGCCTGCTCGACGTCACCGACAACGTCGACCACGCGACGAAAAAGGTCAGCCCGCCGCCGGAGGTGATTCGCCGGGACGGGGACGACGCCTACCTGGTGGTGGCCGCCGACAAGGGCACCGCGACGTTCTCCGACATTGCCAACGACGTCGCCAAGTCCTACGGGTTCTGGCTGGGTGACGCGTTCGCGTCCGGCGGGTCGGTGGGCTACGACCACAAGGCCATGGGCATCACCGCCAAGGGCGCCTGGGAGGCCGTCAAGCGCCACTTCCGTGAGATGGGCGTCGACACCCAGACCGAGGACTTCACCGTCGTCGGCGTCGGCGACATGAGCGGCGACGTGTTCGGCAACGGCATGCTGCTGAGCAAGCACATCAAGCTGCTCGCCGCCTTCGATCATCGGCACGTCTTCTTGGACCCGGACCCCGACCCGGCGGCGTCGTGGCAGGAACGGCGGCGGATGTTCGACCTGCCGCGGTCCAGCTGGGACGACTACGACAAGTCGCTGATCAGCGAGGGCGGCGGGGTATACAACCGCGACCAGAAGGCCATCCCCATCAGCCCGCAGGTCCGCGAGGCGCTAGGGCTCGACGCGCCTGAAGAGGGGGTCACCGAGATGTCCCCGCCCAACCTGATCAGGGCGATCCTGCAGGCGCCCGTCGACCTGTTGTTCAACGGAGGCATCGGCACCTACATCAAGGCCGAATCCGAGTCCGACGCCGACGTCGGCGACCGCGCCAACGATCCGGTGCGCGTCAACGCAAACCAGGTGCGCGCCAAGGTCATTGGGGAGGGCGGCAACCTGGGGGTGACCGCGCTGGGCCGCGTCGAATTCGATCTGTCGGGCGGGCGGATCAACACCGACGCGATGGACAACTCCGCCGGCGTGGACTGTTCCGACCACGAGGTCAACATCAAGATCCTGATCGACTCGCTGGTCACGGCCGGCAAGGTCAAGGCGGAGGAGCGCAAGGAGCTGCTGGAGTCGATGACCGACGAGGTCGGGCGGCTGGTGTTGCTCGACAACGAGGACCAGAACGACCTGATCGGCACCAGCCGCGCCAACGCGGCCAGCCTGCTGCCCGTGCACGCGATGCAGATCAAGTACCTCGAAGACCGCGGCATCAACCGCGAGCTGGAGGCGCTGCCGTCGGAGAAGGAGATCCACCGGCGCATCGACGTCGGAATCGGGCTCACCTCTCCCGAGCTGTGCACCCTCATGGCCCACGTCAAGCTGGCGCTCAAAGAAGAGATGCTCACCACCGAACTGCCCGAGCAGGACGTCTTCGCATCCCGGCTGCCGCAATACTTTCCGACGCAGCTGCGCGAGCGGTTCACCCCGGAGATCCGCGGCCATCAGCTACGCCGGGAGATCGTCACCACCATGCTGATCAACGACCTGGTGGACGCCGCGGGCATCAGCTACGCGTTCCGGATCACCGAGGACGTCGGCGTCGGACCGATCGACGCGGTGCGCACCTACGTCGCCACCGACGCCATCTTCGGCGTGAGCGAGATCTGGCGGCAGATCCGCGCGGCGAGCGTGCCCGTCGCGCTGTCCGACCGGCTCACGCTGGACACTCGACGGCTGATCGACCGCGCCGGACGCTGGCTGCTCAACTATCGGCCGCAGCCGTTGGCCGTCGGCGCCGAGATCAACCGGTTCGCCGCGAAGGTCAAGGAGCTGACGCCGCGGATGTCGGAGTGGCTGCGCGGCGACGACAAGGCCATCGTCGAAAAGGAAGCCGCCGAATTCGCCTCGCAGGGCGCACCGGCGGACCTGTCTTACATGGTGGCCGCCGGCCTGTACCGCTACAGCCTGCTCGACATCATCGACGTCGCGGACATCACCGAAATGGACAGCGCCGAGGTCGCGGACACCTATTTCGCTTTGATGGACCACCTGGGCACTGACGGCCTGCTGACGGCGGTTTCGGAGTTACCCCGCCACGATCGCTGGCAATCGTTGGCGCGCTTGGCGATTCGCGACGACATCTATGCGTCGCTGCGATCGCTGTGCTTCGACGTGCTGGCCGTCGGCGAGCCCAACGAGAGCGGCGAAGAGAAGATCGGCGAGTGGGAACACATCAGCGCGTCCCGAGTGGAGCGGGCCCGCCGCACGCTCAGCGAGATCCAGGAAAGCGGGGCAAAGGATCTCGCGACGCTGTCGGTGGCCGCGCGCCAGATCCGCCGGATGACCCGCACCAGCGGCAGGGGATCGTCGAGTTGAGCGTTGGCTTCGTCGCGCCGGTGCCCGTGCGCTGGTCGGACATCGACATGTACCAGCACGTCAACCATGCCACCATGGTCACCATCCTCGAAGAGGCGCGGGTGCAGTTCCTCAAGGAACCCTTCGCCGCCGACGTCACGACCATCGGGTTGCTGATCGCCGACGTGCGCGTCACCTACAAGAGTCAGCTGCGCCTGACCGATTCGCCTCTGCAGGTGACGATTTGGACCAAACAGCACCGGACGGTCGACTTCACGCTCGGCTACGAGGTGCGCTCGGTGAACGCCGATCCGGCGTCCAAGCCCGCGGTCATCGCCGAGACGCAACTGGCCGCCGTGCACATCGAGGAGCAGCGGCTGTTTCGGCTTTTGCCCCAGCATCGGGAGTTTCTGCAACGGTGGCTCAGGGAATAAGCGGTGTGGCCGAGCGAGGTGTGTGGTTGCGTGACGCCACCCACCGCGCGGATCTCGCCACGTTCGTCGATCACGCGATGCGCCTCGACGACGCCGCGGTCATCCGGCTGCGGGCCCGATCCGCCGGACTGCTGACCGCTTGGGTGGCAACCGGTTTCGATGTGCTCGCGAGCCGGGTGGTGGTCGGCCGGGTGCGACCCGACGATTTGTCCGTCGCGGCGGACGGGCTGGCGCGTGGCCTTTCGGCGATGGACGCCGAGGGCTACGTCGATCCCGGCTACGCGATGGACTCCGCATGGCGGGGGGCCCTGCCCCCCGAATCCGGCTTCACCCACCTCGACGACGTACCCGCCCGGGTGATGCTGGAGCTCGCGCAGCGCGGCGCGCAACTCGCCAAGGAGCACGGCAGTTCCCATGGCCCCCCGGTGTCGCTGCTCGACCAGGAGGTCATCCGGGTCAGCTCGGCCGACCTCAGCGTGGGCCTTCCGATGCGCTGCGTGTTCGCCTTGACCGCAATGGGTTTCCTGCCCCAATCACCCGATGCGATCGGCGCCGACGAGATGGTCCGGGTCCGGATCCTGCCGAACTGGCTGCGGGTCGACGCCAAGTTCGGCTCGGTGTACCGGCGCCGCACGCACGCGGCGCTGGTCCTGCACTGACGGGCTCGAGGCGCTCAGACCAGCCAGGCCGCCGCGTCCTGCGGCAGCTTGCCATCGACCAACGGCGCGCTGACCAGGATCACCTCGCCCGGCGGCAAAGCCATCGGCAGCCGGCCGGCGTTCAGCGCACACACCAGCGCGCCGCCGTGCCGCTCGAAGATCAGCAGGTCGTCGTCGGCGGCCAGCCATTCGAGCTCGCCGCCGTCGAATTCGCTTCGCTCCCTGCGTAGTTGGATGGCCCGCCGGTAAAAGGACAACATCGAGTCGGGATCGTCGAGCTGCTTTTCGACGGTCAGCGCCGCCCAGTCGGCCGGCATCGGCAGCCAGGTGTCGGCGGAGGTGGAGAAGCCGAACGGGGGAGCGTCGCCCGACCAGGGAAGCGGGACCCGGCACTTGTCGCGGCCGCGTTCGGTATGCCCGGAGCGTTCCCACGTCGGGTCCTGGAGCACCTCGTCGGGCAGGTCCACGACATCGGGCAGGCCCAATTCCTCACCGTTATAGATGAATACCGCGCCGGGCAAGGCCAGCATCACCATCGCCATCGCCCGCGCCCGGCGCAGCCCGATCTCGCCGCCGCCGTAGCGGGTGACCTCCCGGCCCACGTCGTGGTTGGAAAGCGTCCAGGTCGGGGTGGCGTTCTCAATCGCGGTGGCTTCCAACGAATTCTGGATCGCGTCGTGGATTTCGCGCGCGTCGAAGTCGATCTTCGTCAGCCGGAAATTGAAGCCGAGATGCAGTTCGTCGGGCCGCAGGTACTCGGCCCAGAGGAGGTTGTCCATCACCCACACCTCGCCAATCGTCACCGCCGGCGAGTAGTCGTCGACGATCTTGCGGATTCCGCGGTGAATCTCGTGCACGCTCGGGTGGTTGAAGCGCGGGTCGTCGTCGCTGTGGCTCAACACCTTGACGTCGTCCTTCGCATCGGGCAGGCCGGGCGGCTTGGCCATCCCGTGGGCCACGTCGATGCGGAAGCCGTCCACGCCGCGCTCCAGCCAGAAGCGCAGCGTCTTCTCGAAGTCGTCGAAGACTTCGGGGTGCTCCCAGTTCAGGTCGGGCTGCTCGGCATCGAAGAGATGCAGGTAGTACTGGCCGGGGTTGCCGTCCGGCTCGATCACCCGGGTCCAGGCCGACCCGCCGAACACCGATGTCCAGTTGTTCGGCGGCAATTCGCCGTCGGGACCGCGGCCGTCGCGAAAGTAGTAGCGGTCCCGCGCGTCGGTGCCCGGACCGGCGGCCAGCGCCGCCTGGAACCACGGGTGCGCCGAACTGGTGTGGTTGGGCACCACGTCCATGGTGATCTTGATGCCCCGCTCGTGGGCCGCCGAGATCAGCCGCTCGATCGCGGCCATCCCGCCGAACAGCGGGTCGACGTCCCGCGGGTCGGCGACGTCATAGCCGTGGTCGGCCATCGGCGAAACGGTGACCGGGTTGAGCCAGATCGCGTCGATGCCGAGCTGCGTGAGGTAGTCCAGGCGGGCGGTCAACCCGTCCAGGTCGCCGACGCCGTCGCCGTCGCTGTCGGCGAACGACCGCGGGTAGACCTGGTAGAAGACCGCGCTCAACCACCACGGCTCGGGGCTCATGCTGCTCCGTTCGGTTACTGGGATCAGAACGATGAATTGACCAGGGAGTGCGCGGCCATTTCCAGATATTCAAGCAACTCGCGGCGGTGTGCGTCGTCCAAAGTCTGCGAGTCGATGGAGGCGACCGCGGTGTGCATGCAGCGCAGCCACGCATCGCGCTCGATGGGGGTGATCCGGAACGGCGCGTGCCGCATCCGCAGCCGCGGATGCCCGCGCCGGTCGGAGTAGGTGCGCGGGCCGCCCCAGTACTGCTCGAGGAACATCCGCAGCCGCTCCTCGGCGCCGGCCAGGTCGTCCGCGGGGTACAGCTGAGAAAGAATCTCGTCCTCGGGGACCTGCGCGTAAAACCGCGACACGATCGCATTGAAGGTTTCGGCACCGCCGACGGCGTCGTAGAAGCTCACCTGATCCATCCCCTCCATTGTGGTGCATCGCCGGGTTGGCAAGGCCGTACGGCCCCGCGTCGCGCCTTCTGTTCACCGGTTTGTCACGGCGCGCACCAGCAATAAGGGTGCGTTTGGCGGCGAATCATGGTGGACTATCCGCGGAGGATCTATGGCGCATGGCAAGAGACGCCGCAGCCACCGCAGTTCCGGTGCCGCGGCAGGGTTAACCGGGCCCCCAACCGCGTCACCCCTCCATAGCGCGTCACCCCTGCATAGCGTCGATACCCACCCGCCTACCCGCCACGAAACCGCGTCGATCTGGAGCCGGCGGCGCGTGCTCCTGCTCAATTCCACCTACGAGCCGCTGACCGCGCTGCCGATGCGGCGGGCCATCGTCATGGTGATCTGCGGCAAGGCGGACGTGGTGCACGACGACCCGGCCGGGCCGGTCATCCACTCGGCGACCAGGTCGATCGTGGTTCCCTCGGTGATCCAGCTGCGGTCCTACGTGCGGGTCCCCTACCGGGCGCGCGTGCCGATGACCCGCGCCGCCCTGATGCACCGCGACCGTTTCTGCTGCGCCTACTGCGGGGCCAAGGCCGACACCGTCGACCACGTGGTGCCGCGCAGCCGCGGCGGCGACCACTCCTGGGAGAACTGCGTGGCGTGCTGTTCGACTTGCAACCACCGCAAAGGCGACAAGCTGCTTGCCGAATTGGGCTGGGCGCTGCGCCGCGCGCCGCTGCCACCTACCGGGCAGCACTGGCGGCTGCTGTCGACGGTCAAGGAACTGGACCCGTCCTGGGCCCGGTACCTCGGCGAGGGTGCGGCCTGACCAATCCCGTGTCCAAGTGTGCGGGTACATCACCCGGTGGGATACGGTTTGCGTCGTGAGCCCTGGAGAGATTCACCTGTACTTCATCGGAATCCCGCTGGCGCTGGTTGTGGTGCTGTCCCTGCTGATCTGGCGGCATAAGGGGCCCCACCCCGCGACCTACCAGATGTCGGAGAAGTGGACGCACCCGCCGATCCTGTGGGCCGCCACCGACGAAGACGTCGGCGGCGCGCATCACGGACACGGCACGTCGGAGTTCTCGGTGGGAGGTGGCGCCAGTGGCACATGGTGAGGTTGCGACGATCGCGCCCAGCGAGCTGCCGAAGGGTTCGGTGATCACCACCAGCGGCCGGATTTCGGGCGTCACCGAGCCGGGTGAGCTGTCGGTGCACTATCCGTTTCCGACCAAGGACCTGGTCGCCATCGACGACGCGCTGAAGTACGGCTCGCGGGCGTCCCGGGCGCGGTTCGCCATCTACCTCGGGGACCTGGGCAGCGACACCGCCGCGCGGGCCCGCGAGATCTTGGCCAAGGTGCCGACGCCCGACAACGCGGTGCTGCTCGCCGTGTCGCCCAACCAGTCCGTCATCGAGGTGGTCTACGGCTCAGCGGTCCGCGGCCGCGGCGCCGAGTCGGCCGCGCCGCTCGGGGTGGCCGCCGCCTCGTCGGCGTTCGAGCAGGGCCACCTGGTGGACGGGCTGGTCAGCGCGATCCGCGTGCTCAGCGCCGGGATCGCACCGGCCTAGCCTCCCGCCCACCACGCGAGGGCGCGTAAATGTAAGCCGAATGCGGCGTGTCGGCGTACAAACATGCTCGCTCGCCGGAAAGCAGGATCACGACGCGTCGAACGTGCGGGCGCGCAGCGACCGCTTGACCCCGGCCTGACCTTCCAGCACCAGCCGCCGCAGGGCCGGCGGAATCTCCGGGTCGCTCAGGAACTCGTCGGCGGCCGCGACGCCCGCCTCGCTGATGTCCCAGTGCGGGTAGAGGCCGATCACCACGGTTTGGGCGACCTCGCTGGAGCGCCGCGCCCAGACCCCGGCGATCGCGTCGAAGTAGCGCGCGGTGAACGGCTTGAGCAGCTCGTGCTGCCCCGGCGGGGCGATGCCGGCGATGATCGATCGGGCCGTGATGTTGGCCAGCGTGTCGTCCTCCATCACCGTCGTCCAGGCCCGCTCCTTGACCTCGAGTTGGGGCCGTGCCGCCGCCGCCTGGGCTCCGTGGCGCTTGCCGGCAGCGGTCGGGTCACGCCGCGCCTCGGCGTCGATGAACGGGGTCGCGGACCCGTCGGCGTCGATCTCGCCGGCGGCGGCCAGCGCGGTCACGATGCGCCAACGCAGGTCGGTGTCGATCTCCAGCCCGGCCAGACCCCGCTCGGCCGGGTCGTGATCCAGCAGGTCAGCCAGCGTCACGACGTGCCGCGTCGACAGGACGGACGTGCACAGCGTGTTGACGAACGCGAGCTGGTGATCGGATCCGGGCGCCGCGGCGCGGGCCAACTCCAGCAGCCGGTCGGCGAACTGCGGCCAGCCGTGCTCGCGCGCCCAGCCCGGCTCGGCGTAGGACGCCAGCGCCGTCTGGGCCTGCATCAGCAGCCGTTGCGCCACCCCGACCTCGGTTTCGGCCTGCACGCCACCGGAGACCAACGCCACGAAATCACGGGCGCGCAGCTCGGCATCGCGGGTCATCTCCCACGCGGCCGACCACACCAGCGAGCGCGGCAGCGGCTCGGCGATGTCGGCGATCCGCTCCAGCGCGGTCTGCAGCGACTGGCCGTCGAGCCGCAGCGAACAGTAGGTCAGGTCGTCGTCGTTGACCAGGATCAGCTTGCCGCGCGAAACCCCGACCAGCGCAGGCACTTCGGTATCCGGGCCCTCGACGTCGAGTTCCTCGCGGTGGACCCGCACCAGCTTGCCGGCGCCGCCGGGATCATCGTCGTCGTAGATGCCGATCGCCAGCCGGTGCACCCGCGTCTCGCCCGCCCCGGGCGCGGCGCCGCTTTGGCGCACCACGAACCGGGTGAACTTGCCCTCAGCGCCCGGGCCGTCGACGTCGAAGTCGGGCCGCAGCGTGTTCAGGCCGGTGGTTTTCAGCCACTGCTGACCCCAGTCGGACAGGTCGCGACCCGACGCCTTTTCCAGCGCGGCGATCAGGTCGCTGAACGTGGCGTTGCCGTAGGCGTGCCTGCGGAAGTAGTCGCGCAGCCCGGCCATGAAGTGCTCCAGCCCGACGTAGGCCACCAGCTGCTTGAGGACCGACGCGCCCTTGGCGTAGGTGATCCCGTCGAAGTTCACCTCGACGGCGGCCAGGTCGGGGATCTCGGCCGCGATCGGGTGCGTCGACGGCAGCTGGTCCTGGCGGTACGCCCATGACTTCTCGACGGTGGCGAACGTCGTCCACGCCTCGGTGAATTCGGTTGCCTCGCTTTGGCACAACACCGATGCGAAGGTCGCGAACGACTCGTTGAGCCACAGGTCGTCCCACCACGTCATGGTGACCAGGTCGCCGAACCACATGTGCGCCATCTCGTGCAGCACCGTCTCGGCGCGCCGCTCGTAGGAGGCCCGGGTGACCTTGCTGCGGAAGACGTAGTCCTCGAGGAAGGTCACCGCCCCCGCGTTTTCCATGGCGCCGGCGTTGAACTCGGGCACGAACAGCTGGTCGTACTTGCCGAACGCGTAGGGCAGGCCAAAGTTCTTGTGGTAGAAGCCAAATCCCTGCTTCGTCTGGATGAATAACCGCTCGGCGTCCATGAATTCGGCCAGCGAGGCCCGGCAGTAGATGCCCAGCGGGATCTCGCCGTGTTCGTCGGTGTAGGAGTCCCTCCACTCGGCGTACGGGCCGGCGATCAGCGCCACCAGGTAGGTGCTCATCCGCGGGGTGGTGGCGAAGGTGTGTACCCTGCCCTCGTCCGAGTCCTCGACGGACTCGGTCGCGCCGTTGGAGATCACCTTCCAGTGTTTGGGCGCGGCCACCCGCAGGTCGAACGTCGCCTTGAGGTCGGGTTGGTCGAAGCACGCGAACATGCGCTTGGCGTCGGCCGTTTCGAACTGCGAATACAGATAGACCTCGTCGTCCACCGGGTCGACGAAGCGATGCAGCCCCTCGCCGGTGTTGGAGTAGCGGCAGTCGGCGTCGACGACGAGGACGTTTTGCTTCTCGAGCCCGCGCAGCGCGATGCCGGTCGATTCGTCGTATCCGGACACGTCGAGTTCGCGGCCGTTGAGGGTGGCGCTGCGGATGGCGTCGGCGGCGATGTCGATGACGGTGTCGGCGCCGGCCAGCGCCTCGAACGCCACGGTGGTGGTGGACCGGAAGGTCCGATCGCCCGGGCCGCCCGACCCGTCGGTGACGTCGAGGTTGATCCGGTAGCTGTCGACGGTGATCAGGGCCGCGCGCTCGACGGCCTGGTCACGGGTGAGGTTTGGAAGGGCCACGCGTCCAACTTAAACGTGTTGGTGAACGCCTGGTAACCGGAGCGACGGGACGGGAACACGCGCCGCGCGACTACGGTTGTGCTGAACGGTGTTCTGACCGTATCTGCTCTCGAGGAGAGGACCGCGCTATGTCCGAGAAGGCCAACGAGAAAAACCGAGCCGATTTCTGGTTCGATCCGCTGTGTCCCTGGTGCTGGATCACGTCGCGCTGGATCCTCGAGGTGGAGAAGGTCCGCGACATCGAGGTGCACTTCCACGTCATGAGCCTGGCGATCCTCAACGAAAACCGCGAAGGCCTGCCCGACAAGTACCGCGAGATGATGAAGCACGCCTGGGGGCCGGTGCGGGTGGCGATCGCCGCGGAGCAGGCCCACGGCGCCAAAGTGCTGGACCCGCTGTACACCGCGATGGGCACCCGGATCCACAACGAGGACAACAAGAACCTAGAAGAGGTCATCAAGCTGTCGCTGGCCGACGCCGGCCTGCCGGCGGAGCTCGCCGAGGCCGCGCAGAGCGAGGACTACGACGAGGCGCTGCGCAAGAGCCACCACGCGGGGATGGACGCGGTCGGCGACGACGTCGGCACGCCGACCATCCACGTCAACGGCGTCGCGTTCTTCGGGCCGGTGATCTCGAAGATCCCGCGCGGCGAGGAAGCGGGCAAGCTCTGGGACGCCTCGGTGACCTTCGCCTCGTATCCGCACTTCTTCGAGCTCAAGCGGACCCGCACCGAGCCGCCCCAGTTCGACTAGAGCCTCGACTGGCCCCGGCGGGTGCGCGGCTGTAAAGATGGCGGGCATGCGCGTCTACCTGGGTTCCGACCACGCCGGATACGAGCTCAAGCAGCAGATCATCTCCCACCTCAAGGAATCCGGGCACGAACCGATCGATTGCGGCGCGTTCAGCTATGACGCCGAGGACGACTACCCGGCGTTTTGCATCGCGGCGGCGACGCGCACGGTGGCCGACCCGGAGAGCCTGGGCATCGTGCTCGGCGGGTCGGGCAACGGTGAGCAGATCGCCGCCAACAAGGTGCCGGGAGCGCGCTGCGCGCTGGCGTGGAGCGTCGAGACGGCGACCCTGGCGCGCGAACACAACAACGCGCAGTTGATCGGCATCGGCGGCCGCATGCATACCGTCGAGGAGGCGTTGACGATCGTCGACGCCTTCCTGAGCGCGCAGTGGTCGAAAGCCCCACGCCACCAACGACGTATCGACATCCTCGCCGAATACGAACGCACCCACCAGGCGCCGCCGGTGCCCGGCGCACCGGCTTAAGCGATGCCCGAAGGGCACACCCTGCACCGGCTGGCCCGGCTGCATCAACGCCGATACGGCGGCGCGGCGGTCGCGGTGTCCAGCCCGCAGGGCCGGTTCGCGGACGCGGCGGCCGTCGTCGACGGCCGGGTGCTGCGGCGCACCAGCGCGTGGGGCAAGCACCTGTTTCACCACTACGAGCCCTCTCAAGGCGGCCCCATCGTGCACGTGCACCTCGGGTTGTACGGCGCCTTCACCGAGTGGGAGCGGCCCCACGACGCGCCGCTGCCCGAACCGGTCGGGCAGGTGCGGATGCGGATGGTCGGCGCCGACTACGGCACCGACCTGCGCGGCCCGACGGTGTGCGAGGTCATCGACGAAGGTCAGGTCAGCGACATCGTGGCCAAGCTCGGTCCCGACCCGTTGCGCAACGACGCCGACCCGGCGTGGCCGTGGGCTCGAATCAGCAAGTCACGCAAGCCGATTGGCGCGTTGCTGATGGACCAGACCGTGATCGCCGGCGTGGGTAACGTCTATCGCAGCGAATTGCTGTTCCGCCACCGCATCGATCCGTTCCGGCTCGGCCGCGAGATCGGCGAGGCGGAGTTCGACGCGGCGTGGATCGATCTGGTGGCGCTGATGAAGGTGGGTTTGCGCCGCGGCCAGATCGTCGTCGTGCTGCCCGAACACGACCACGGCCCACCGTCGTACCGGCAAGGGCGGCCACGCACCTACGTGTACCGGCGCGCGGGGGAGGCGTGCCGCGTGTGCGGCGGG
>NZ_LZKK01000331.1 GCF_001672815.1 Mycobacterium sp. E796
GCAGCCGCGGCACCATCACCGCGCCGGCGGCGGCCATGTCGTGGCCCGGACCGTAACTTGCGCCGACCCGCCCGCCCAGGCCGCCGACCAGCACCGGCCGCCCCCGCAGGGTCGGTCGGGTCAGTTGTTCGACGGAGGCGAAAAACGCGTCCATGTCCAGGTGCAGCACCCACCGGGACTCCACAACTGCAAATGCTATTGGGATAACGTCTTTGGGTATGGCAATGAACCTCGCGCACCGACGGATTTGCAGCTCGGACCGCTGGGCGAAGCAGGTGGAAGACGACCTGCTGCCGTGGGCGCTGGCCGGTGTGGAGTTGGGCGACAACACGCTCGAGATCGGGCCCGGTTACGGCGCGATCCTGCGGGTGCTGGTCGACAAGACGCCGAAACTGACCTCGGTGGAGATCGACACCCCGATGGCGCAGCGACTGCAGCGGCTCTACGGCGATCGGGCCCGCATCATCAACGCCGACGGCACGGATACCGGGTTGCCGGACAACGAGTTCAGCTCGGTGGTGTCGTTCACGATGCTGCATCACGTCCCGACCGCGGAGCTGCAGGACCGGCTGTTCGCCGAGGCGTTCCGGGTGCTCCGGCCCGGTGGCGTCTTCGCCGGCAGTGACAGTGTGACGTCGCTGCGGTTCCGCCTCCTGCACTTCCGCGACACGTGCAACACGGTCTCTCCGGAAACCTTGCCGGATCGCTTGCGGGCGGCGGGTTTTCGCGATGTGGAGGTCGAGGTCCGCGGCGGCAGGCAGCGTTGGCGGGCGGTCAAGGGCGCCTGATGGTTGACCCGCCGCCATCACGATGGGCGCGGCTACGCCGCCAATGGGCCGAGCGGCTGGAACCGGGTGAGCAGGCCACCGTGCTGGCCTGGGCGTCGTTCACCCTCACGTTCGCCGGACTGCGCGGGCTGACCCACTGGATCCGTGCCGGCCACGGGCCGTCGGGTGGTGGTATAAACCTGGGCGGCAAGCACTTTCACCACTACAACATCGGTATCGCGATGCTGGCGACGGTGGCCGGCGTGGGTCTGCGCGGAACCGAAAGGCAGCGGCGACACCCCGCCGCCGCGGTCGCATTCGGTGCGGGGAACGCGATGATCGTCGACGAGCTGGCCCTGTTGCTGGACCTCAAGGATGTCTACTGGGCGCGGGAGGGCCGCGAGAGCGTCGACGTCGCGGTCGGGGTCATCGCCACCGGCGCGACCGTCGTGGCCGGCATGCCGTTCTGGCCGCACGCCCACCGCGCGCTGCGAGCCCGCTAGCGATTCACGGCAAGCGAAAGGGCGAGACCGGCTCACTTCCGGCCTCGCCCTGCGCCCACCGTCACTTCTTGCCCGGGATCACCTGCGGGTGGAGCGGCTGTTGCTGGACCGGCTGCGGGTGGACCGGCTGCTGCTGAATCGGCTGCGGGTGAATCGGTTGCTGCTGGATCGGATGCTGCTGGCAGGCCAGGCACTCGATCGGTCCGTGACCACCGCCCTGCTGCTGTCCGCCACCTTGCTGCTGACCACCGCCCTGCTGCTGACCGCCGCCCTGCTGCTGACCGCCGCCACTCGGGTGATCGCCATCATGGTCCGACGGCACGGGAACGGGTATGGGCACGGGCACCACCACCGGCGGGATGTTCACCGTCACGTTCGGCGGGGGCGGCGGGGTGCCGGGG
>NZ_LZKK01000332.1 GCF_001672815.1 Mycobacterium sp. E796
GCTCGGGGGTCATTCGGGTGGTCGCAGCATGTACCCAACGCCGCAGACCGGATCCAGGGACCTGCCGCGGTGGCTGCCCCATTCGTTGCGCCGCCAGTTGCTGTTGGGCGTGCTGGCCGTCGTCAGCGTGGTGCTCGTGACGGTGGGCGTGGTCTCGGTGCTGAGCCTGCGCGGCTACGTGACGGCGATGAGCGACGCTGACGTCGCCCAATCCCTTGATGCGCTGAGCAATTCGTACACCAGATACCGAAACGGCGAACACGGTCCGGCGGGCCACGGTGGCGAACCGATCGCCCAGGCGATGCTGGAGTTCACCGATCAAACGCCCGGGAACGTCATCGCCGTGCTGCACGACGGCGTGGTGATCGGTTCGGCGGTTTTTTCCGAAGCCGAGGCGCGGCCCGCGCCGGCTGACGTGGTGCACGCCATCGAGTCCCAGCCGTGGCCCGACGACGCCCCACCGCGCACCGAGAAGCTGGGCAGCCTGGGCTCTTACCGGGTCGACAGCCGGGCCTATGGATCCGACCTGTTGGTCGTCGGGGTATCGCAGGCGCGGGCCAACCAGATCATCGCCCGCAAGAACATCACCACCACGGCGCTTGTCGCGGCCGCCCTCGCGATTACCGCGGCGCTGACCATCTGGGTGGTCGGGATCACCCTTCGCCCGCTGCGCCGGCTCGCCGCCACCGCCGCCGAGGTCGCCGCCATGCCGCTGACCGACGACCACCGAATCAGCGTTCGGGTGCAGCCGAACGACACCGACCCCGACAACGAGGTCGGAATCGTCGGGCACACGCTGAACCGGTTGCTCGACAACGTCGACAGCGCGTTGGCGCATCGGGCCGACTCCGACTTGCGGATGCGGCAATTCATCACCGACGCCAGCCACGAGTTGCGCACCCCGCTGGCGGCGATTCAGGGGTATGCGGAGCTGACCCGCCAGGACAGCTCGGCGCTGCCGCCGACCACCGAGTACGCGCTGGCCCGCATCGAGGCGGAAGCGCGGCGCATGGCGGTGCTCGTCGACGAGCTGCTGTTGCTGTCGCGCCTGGGCGAGGGCCAAGACCTGCAGACCCAAGACGTCGACCTGGCGGACCTCGTCGGCAACGCCGTGAACGACGCGGCGGTCGCGGCGCCGACACACTATTGGGTCAAAGACCTTCCCGACGAGCCGGTTTGGGTGCGCGGAGATCACGCACGGCTCCACCAACTCGTCAGCAACCTGCTCAGCAATGCCCGGGTGCACACGCCGCCGGGCGTCACCGTGACGACCGGGATCACCTGCCGGCGGCGCGGCACCGAGTCGCCCTACGTCGAGTTGACCGTCGCCGACGACGGCCCCGGCATCGACGCGGATCTCCTCCCCCGGTTGTTCGAGCGGTTCGCGCGCGCCGACACGGCCCGGTCCAACGGGTCGGGCATCGGGCTGGGTCTGGCCATCGTGAGTTCGATCGTCAAGGCCCACCACGGCTCGGTGACCGCCGAATCCGCCAGTGGCCGAACGGTTTTCCGGGTGCGTCTGCCGATGATCGACGATCCGGTCACCGATGCCAGCTAACCACCGAGACGTGAGTTCGTAGGCGCTTACGTCAGGGCCGACTCGACCAGGCGGGCACTGAGTTTCTCCAGCCGGCCGCGAGCGCGCGAATTATCCACGAGCGCAGCGGCCTTCGTGAGGTGCAGACCGTCGTAGTACCCACCGTCGACCACGGGATAGGCGGGTGATCCGAGGGTGGCCATGATCGGCGCGGCCTCCTCGGCCGGCCGACCGACGCGGTCGTAGATGGGCAACAGCTGCGTGCGGTACACGCCGGGATGAACGCTGACGGCGGTGAACGAAGCGCCGCCCGCCTCAGCCAGCCACTTGCTGTACATCGTGAGGGCGAGCTTGGATTGCGCGTAAGCCGCCAGCGGCCAATACTGTTCGCCGGCCAAGTTCTTCCACTTGATGTTCCCCCCGATATGCGTCGCCGACGACACGTTGACGACTCGTCCGCCGGCGGCGACGAGCAGCGGCACCAGCCTCGTGGTCAGCAGGTAGTGCGCGAGGTAGTTGACCTGGAAGGTCAGCTCGTGGCCGTCCTCCGTGTAGGTGCGCCCTTGGGGTGCGGCGACTGCGGCGTTGTTTACCAGCACGTCCAGCGCCGGCAAAGTCGCCGCGAGCCTGTTGGCCAGGTCGGCGACCTCGTCCAGGCGCGTGAAGTCGGCGACGGCAAGGTTCAGGCGCAGCGGCTCCGCTCCGTCTTTCACCAAGCGCGTCATCGCCTCCTCGCCGCTGTCCTGGTCCGGAGCGTGCAGATATACGGTCGCACCACCATCGACGAACCGGCGGGCCGTTGCATAGCCGATCCCATCGGTGGCGCCGGTAACTAGAACAATGGGTGATTTTGAAAGGCTCTTGGGCATAACAACTTTCGAAGGTTATAGGGACGACTGTGGGCGTCACACGATGCGACGCGAACGCGGTCGGAAGGAATACGAAAAGGAACGAATCGAGAAGGGTTGACCTGCGAGCGCTAAAAGGACTGGTTCAGAGGCCAATTTGGCTGCGGGACGGCGGTTCATCGTCCCAGCCCACACCGTAACGCTCCAGCGCTGAGGGCACCGCGAGCGCGACAACCGTGGTGTGGGTCATGAGATGTATTGCAGCAGGACGGGACCCGCGCGGGCAATGCCGCTTTACAACTTCTTGACCTGGCTGGCGGTGTCCTTGACGGTTTGTTGACGGCGAAATGCGCCGAATACGCGTAGTTTCTCCTCCGAACGGACCGGGTTTGAATCAAGGAGCATTCCCATCGACAATCCACCTCAATGGGGAATAGCGGCCTGGCTACAAGTCGCCGCGATTGCTGTTTTGGTCGTGACCTTGCACGTGCCGCTGGGCACCTACATGGCCCGCGTCTACACCGACACGCGGCACTGGCGTCTGGAGAAACTGTGCTACCGGGTGATCGGGGCCCAACCCGACGACCAGCAGCGGTGGATGAAATACGGCACGTCGGTGCTGGCGTTCTCCGCCGTCAGCGTGCTCTTCCTGTACGGGTTGCTACTGGCGCAGGCGCGACTGCCGGAGCCGTGGGGGCACAAGGGTATGACGCCCGCGCTGGCTTTCAACACCGCGATCTCGTTCGTCACCAACACCAGTTGGCAGAACTACGCCGGCGAAACCACACTCGGCCACATCGGGTTGCTGACCGGTTTGGGTGTTCAGGCGTTCGCCAGCTGCGCGGTCGGAATGTGCGTCGCCGTGGCATTGATCCGAGGACTCTCGCAGTACCGAAACGAGCAAATCGGAAACTTCTGGGTCGACATGGCGCGAACGGTGCTGCGCATCCTCGTTCCGCTGTCGATCGTCGTCACTCTCATCCTGCTCGCACTCGGAGTGGTCAATAATCTGGCTGCGCCGCAAGACATCACGACGATCGCCGGAGGACATCAGAGGGTTCTTGGCGGCCCCGTAGCGACATGGGAATCCATCAAGCTGATGTCGGGTGACGGCGGCGGCGCCTTCAACGCGAACAGCGCTCATCCCTTCGAGAACCCTACGCCGCTCACGAATGTCGTGGAAATCGTTGCGATGCTGCTGATTCCGGTCGCGTTCATCAGAACCTTCGGGGTGATGGTCGGCGACAAGAAGCAGGGTTGGGCGCTATTCGCCGCCGCCGCAACCTTGTTTGTGGTCGGCACCGCGGCGATCATCGCGTCGGACCTCATCATGAACGGCACCGCGATCCATGCCGTCGGTGCGGCAACGGAAGGCACCGAGACCCGCTTCGGGGTGCCGGGCAGCGCCATCTTCGGTCAGGCCGCCACCGCCAGCGCCGACGGCGCGGCCAACTCGTCGTATGACAGCTACGCGGGCGCCGCCGGAGCCGTGCTGATGCTGAACATGATGCTCGGCGAGGTGGCACCCGGCGGTGCCGGCAGCGGGCTCTACGGCCTGCTGATGATGACCTTGCTCGCCGTCTTCTTGGGCGGCCTGATGATCGGACGCACACCGGAATACCTCAAGCAGCGGCTCCATGCCCGCCATATCAAGCTCGTCAGCCTCTATCTACTGACCCTCCCCGTGGCGGTGCTCGTTGGAACCGCGGTGGCCGTGGCGCTGCCCGGCGAGCGCGCCTCCATGCTCAACCCGGGGCCCCACGGACTTTCCGAAGTGCTGTACGCCTTCACCAGTGTCGCGTCCAACAATGGCAGCGCCTTCGCCGGCTTTTCCGGCAATACCACGTGGTACAACATCGCGCTTGCGCTCGCGATGGTGGTAGGGCGGTTCGTGCCGATCATCGTGGTGCTCGCGCTCGCCGGGACCTTCGCGGCACAACGGGCCGGTGTCATCACCGCCGGAACGCTGCGCACGCACAGTCCGACGTTCGTTTTCCTCATCATCGGTGCGACCGTGATCATCGTCGGGCTGGAATATCTGCCCGCGCTCGCGCTCGGCCCAGCGGCCGACGCACTGCTCAGATGAGTTCGCCGATGGCGACCGAAGCGAATATCGGCCGTGAAACGGCCGCATCACTTCCGTTTTAGGCTCGCGCCGTTCGCTTGTCTTCCGCCAGACCAGGATTCGAAGCGGGATCGACCGCTTCCGCGTCGACCCAGATAGTAGACCGTCAGCAACACCGAAGCTGCTGCGACGGCCTCGGGAATCTGGGACAGGGTGTTAGACATGCGCAATCGCCTCAACTCGGTCGTAGGCTTCCCACCAGATGGCCTCGTGCTCGACCACGGAGATCGCACCAGTGGCCAGCATCCGGTCGGCGCAGGTCAGCGCGCCGGCCAAGGTGCGCCACTCCGTGTACTGGCGTCGTCCATGCGCGTCGTCGCTGTTGGGAAAAAGGACGATGGACATCGACCTGACTCGCACGCGCAGGGGTCCGGCCCACAGGAACAGCAGCGCGCCGACACCTACATAGATGACCACAAAGATGCCCAGCACGGTGTCGGGTGAGGCCGCTGCATCGCCGAGCAGCATGACCGCGAGCAGCCCGAGCATAGCGCCGGTTATCGGCCACCCCCGCCACAGCCGCGCCAGCCGGCGATCAGCGGTCGTGCTGCCGGGGGGATAGATGGTCAACCGATAACGTTGGATGCCGTATCTGCCGACCGCGGCATCGAACGATCCCCACTGGTGGGCGCCGTCGAGTAGCCGCGACCACCATTGCGGTCGCGCCGGTACGTTCTCGGTCGGCTGAAGAACACCCGACCCAGGGTGTCGCTGGACGGTCCTTCGCATGCATTCGGGTCTACGCCGAGTTCGCGGCGCCCACTATTAATCCAAACGACATCTATACGCCCCACGGCCCAACCTTTACGCCACCTTGTCGGCCGGGCGAGCGTCAGCAGAACCAGCTTGCGGTTATCTGGGCCGGCCAGTTAGATATCCGCCGTGGTAGTCAATCGATCGTCGGGGGCTGCACTGATGTGATGCCACGCCTTCGTGTGGTGTGGCCGGAGTGGCAGCGAGAAGAGGTGCGCACCAATCTGTGGTTGGTTCCTACGATTCTGATAGTCGGTGCGCTCGGGCTTTTCGTGGTTACCCTGCGGCTCGATAGAGCCGCCTACCAGGGTGCGTTCCGCCCCCCGTCCTGGGTGATCAGCGGCTCCGCCGACGCCGCACGCCAACTCCTGACTTCGATCGCCGCATCGGTCATCACCGTCGTCGGCATCGTCTTTTCCATCACGATCGTGACCCTGACGCTCGCGTCGACACAGTTCGGTCCGCGGATGCTGCGCAACTTCATCCGTGACCGGGGCACCCAGCTCACGCTCGGAACGTTCGTCGCGACGTTCGTGTATTGCATCGTGGTGCTGGTGTCGATTGGCCCCGGCGATCGGGGCGAGTTCGTGCCTCATGTATCCATCACGACCGCGTTCGGTCTGGTTCTCATTGATCTGGCGGTACTGATCTATTTCATCCACCACATCGCCACCCAGATCCAGCTGCCACAGGTGATCGCCGGCATTGCCAAGGACCTGGCCCAAGCCGTCGCGGTGCAGAGCAGTGACCAGCCGCAGTCGTCGGCGCGAAAGCCCGGCCGCGGTCCCTCACTTGACGAGCTGCTCACCAGGATTGAAACCTCCGGCAGCGTCATTCGCACTCCCAAAAGCGGTTACCTGCAATTCATCCGGCATCAGACGCTGGTCCGCGTCGCCACCGACGCGGACGCGGTGATCCGGCTGCCCTACCGCCCGGGTCACTTCCTTGTTGAGGGCCGCGAACTGGCCAGCGTGTGGCCTGCCGCCGCGGCAGACCAGGTCGCCGATTATTTGGCCCGCGCCCAGGCAACCGGGCCGCACCGCACCCTGACGCAGGACGTCGCCTTCGGCGTGGACCAGCTCGTCGAGATCGCCATCCGTGCGCTATCGCCGGCCGTCAACGACACCTTTACCGCGCTGACGTGCATCGACTGGCTCGGCGACTGCCTGTGCAAGATCGCACCGGTATGGACGCCCACTCAAATACATCGCGACCATCAGGGGGCGATCCGCGTCATCTCCGATCAAGTCAGCTACGAGCGGCTGGTGCAGCGAGCCTTCGAAAAGATTCGCCAAGCCAGCCGCGGGATGCCCGCGGTGATGATCCGCCAGCTCGACGCCTTGACGACAATCATGGAGCAGACGACCGACCCGCACCGCGCACAGGTTCTGATGGACCAGGCGGCAATGATTCACCGAGCCAACGCTGAATCGGTCCCCGATGAATCCGATCGCGCCGACGTCGACCGTCGATACGTCGCGTTGCGTGCTCTGCACGAACGGCTGAACGGATAGCACACCGCTTACTTGTCGCGCAGTTCACAGCGTTTGTCGCGCTTGGCAATTCAGATACCGAGTGCCCATGGTGCGGGCCGCAGCGGTGTTCGAACAAACGAGCGTAAAGAAACCGTAAAGGCGCACTGCAACGGCGTTAGGAAAGTGTCAACCAAAGGCCCTATCCGGCAAACCCCGTCTAGTTTCAAGCTGACCTTGCCTCCGAGGCCGGCGCTGCGGCTGACTCGATGAGGTTTCAAGTGCTGAACGGAGACAAGATGGGCGTGTTGATCTACGTCTTAGTGACGATTGCGGTGTTTGCCCTCCTCGGCCTGACGCAGAAGTTAGTCGAGCGGCTGTGAGTTACGAAAACGTTGTCGGCTTGGCGCTTTCCGTCGTCCTTGCGCTGTATCTCGCGGCCGCCCTGCTGTTCCCGGAGAGGTTCTAGTGAGCACAACAACAGCGGGGATCATCTTCCTCGTCTTCCTCGTCGTGGCACTCGCGCTGGTACATGTGCCGTTCGGCGACTACATGTATCGCGTCTACACGTCGGAAAAGGACTCCTACGCCGAGCGGTTGATCTACCGGCTGATCGGTGTCGATGCGCGCTCGGAGCAGACGTGGGGGGCCTACGCCCGCAGCGTGCTGGCGTTCTCGTCGATCAGCATCCTGTTCCTGTTCGTGTTCCAGCTCGTGCAGGGCAAACTGCCGTTGCACCTGCACGATCCGGCCACCCAGATGACCCCGGGGCTGGCGTGGAACACCGCGGTCAGCTTCGTCACCAACACCAACTGGCAGGCCTACTCCGGCGAATCGACGCAGGGCCATCTGGTGCAGATGGCCGGGCTGGCGGTGCAGAACTTCGTCTCGGCCGCCGTCGGCATGGCGGTGGCGATCGCACTGGTGCGCGGCTTCGCCCGCAAGCGCACCGGTGACCTCGGGAACTTCTGGGTCGACTTGGTCCGCACAGTGCTGCGCATCCTGCTGCCAATTTCGATCATCGCCGCGATCGTGCTCATCGCGGGCGGCGCGATCCAGAATTTCCACCTGCACGACCAGGTCGCCACCACCCTCGGCGGCGCCCAGCAAACGATCACCGGCGGCCCGGTGGCCAGCCAGGAGGCGATCAAAGAGCTCGGCACCAACGGCGGCGGCTTCTACAACGCGAATTCCGCGCACCCGTTCGAGAACCCGACGACGTGGAGCAACTGGCTGGAGATCTTCCTGCTGCTGGTGATCAGTTTCTCGCTGCCCCGCACCTTCGGGCGCATGGTGGGCAGCACCAAGCAGGGCTACGCGATCGCATCGGTCATGGCGACCCTCTACGCGTTCAGTGTGTCCTTCATGATGTGGTTCCAGCTGCAGCACCACGGCACGGTGCCGACCGCCGTCGGGTCGGCCTTCGAAGGCGTCGAGCAGCGGTTCGGCGTCGCCAACTCGGCGGTGTTCGCCGACTCGACAACGCTGACCTCCACCGGCGCCGTCGACTCGTTCCACGACTCCTACACCAGCCTCGGCGGGATGATGGCGCTGTTCAACATGCAGCTCGGTGAGGTCGCTCCCGGCGGCACCGGCTCGGGGCTTTACGGCATGCTGATCCTGGCGGTGATCACCGTTTTCGTTGCCGGACTGATGGTCGGACGCACACCCGAATACCTCGGCAAGAAGATCAACCCACGCGAAATCAAACTGGCAGCAAGCTATTTCCTGGTCACGCCGCTGATCGTGCTGACCGGGACCGCGATCGCGATGGCGCTGCCCGGCGAACGCGCCGGCATGCTGAACACCGGCCCGCACGGGCTGTCGGAGGTGCTGTACGCGTTCACCTCCGCCGCGAACAACAACGGCTCGGCGTTCGCCGGCATCAGCGTCAACACCAACTGGTACAACACCGCGCTCGGATTGGCGATGGTCTTCGGGCGGTTCCTCCCGATGGTGCTCGTCCTGGCGCTGGCCGGTTCGCTCGCCAAGCAGGGCCACACGCCCGAATCGGCGGGCACCCTGCCCACCCATCGCCCGCAGTTCGTGGGAATGGTCGCCGGCGTCACGGTGATACTCGTTGCCCTCACTTTCCTGCCCATGCTCGCGCTTGGGCCTCTCGCTGAAGGAATCCACTGATGACCGCGACCGCCGTCGATTCGTCCGAGCAGACGCAGCCCGCGACTCCCACAGAGAAGAAGCGGGTCCAGGGCGGTTTGCTCGACCCGAAGATGCTGTGGAAGTCGACCCCGGATGCGCTGCGCAAGCTCGACCCGCGCACCCTGTGGCGCAACCCGGTGATGTTCATCGTCGAAATCGGCGCCGCATGGAGCACCGTGTTGGCGGTCATCAACGAGACCTGGTTCGCGTGGCTGATCGTCATCTGGCTGTGGCTGACCGTGCTCTTCGCCAATCTCGCGGAGGCGGTGGCCGAGGGCCGCGGCAAGGCCCAGGCGGAAACGCTGCGGCGCGCCAAGACTCAGACCCTCGCCCGGCGCCTCAAAAACTGGCAACCCGGCGCCCCCGGCGTCGAGGAAGAGGTCGCGGCGCCGTTGTTGCAGCAGGGCGACATCGTCGTCGTCGAGGCCGGCCAGGTGATCCCGGGCGACGGCGATGTCGTGGAAGGCATTGCGTCGGTGGACGAATCGGCGATCACCGGCGAGTCGGCGCCGGTGATCCGCGAGTCCGGCGGCGACCGATCCGCGGTCACCGGCGGCACCACCGTGCTGAGCGACCGCATCGTCGTGAAGATCACCCAGAAGCCGGGTGAAAGCTTCATCGACCGGATGATCGCCCTCGTCGAGGGCGCCAACCGGCAGAAGACCCCGAACGAGATCGCGCTGAACATCCTGCTGGCCGCGTTGACGATCATTTTCGTCTTCGCCGTCGCGACCCTGCAGCCGCTGGCGATCTACTCCAAGGCGAACAACCCGGGCGTCCCGGACACCCAGGCGCTCAACGCAAGTGGCGTCACCGGGATCGTGATGGTGTCGCTGCTGGTGTGCCTGATCCCCACCACGATCGGCGCGTTGTTGTCCGCCATTGGCATCGCCGGGATGGACCGGCTGGTACAGCGCAACGTGCTAGCGATGTCCGGGCGCGCCGTGGAAGCCGCCGGTGACGTCAACACGCTGCTGCTCGACAAGACGGGCACCATCACGCTGGGCAACCGGCAGGCCGGCGCCTTCATCCCGCTCGACGGCATCACCAACGAGCAGCTCGCCGACGCCGCCCAATTGTCCAGCCTGGCCGACGAAACGCCGGAGGGACGTTCGATCGTCGTGTTCGCCAAACAACACTTCGGGCTGCGCGAGCGCGCTCCGGGCGAACTCGCGCACGCCCATTGGGTGGAGTTCTCCGCCGCCACCCGGATGTCAGGTGTCGACCTGGACGGGCACCAACTGCGCAAGGGCGCGGCCAGTTCGGTCGCGGAATGGGTGCGCGCACAAGGCGGTAAGGTCCCCACGCAACTGGGCGAGATCGTCGACGGCATCTCCGCGGGCGGGGGCACCCCGCTGGTCGTCGGCGAGTGCCTGAATGGCGAGTCGGCGGTGCTCGGCGTCATCCACCTCAAGGACGTCGTCAAGCAGGGCATGCGCGAGCGCTTCGACGAAATGCGCAAGATGGGCATCCGCACCGTCATGATCACCGGCGATAACCCGTTGACGGCCAAGGCGATTGCCGACGAGGCCGGCGTCGACGACTTCCTCGCCGAGGCGACCCCGGAAGACAAGCTCGCGCTGATCAAGCGCGAGCAGGAAGGCGGCAAGCTGGTCGCGATGACCGGTGACGGCACCAACGACGCGCCGGCGCTGGCTCAGGCCGACGTAGGCGTGGCGATGAACACCGGAACGTCGGCGGCCAAAGAGGCCGGCAACATGGTCGATCTCGACTCCGACCCGACCAAGCTCATCGAGATCGTCGAGATCGGCAAGCAGCTGCTGATCACCCGCGGCGCGCTCACCACGTTCTCCATCGCAAACGACATCGCGAAATACTTCGCGATCATCCCCGCGATGTTCGTGGCGCTGTTCCCCGGGCTGGACATGATCAACATCATGCGACTGCACAGCCCGCAGTCCGCGATCCTGTCCGCAGTGATCTTCAACGCCATCATCATCGTCATGCTGATCCCGTTGTCACTGCGCGGCGTGCGCTACACGCCGAGCAGCGCGTCAAAGCTGTTGAGTCGCAACCTCTATATCTACGGGCTGGGTGGCATCGTCGCCCCGTTCATCGGGATCAAGGCAATCGACCTCATCGTCCAATTCGTCCCCGGGATGTCCTGACATGAAGTTCTCCAGTTTCGTCCGCATGCACTGGGCGGCCTTCCGCGCGCTGCTGGTGCTGACCGTGATCACCGGCCTCGCCTACCCGGCGCTCGTCTGGCTGGTCGCGCAGATACCGGGACTGCACGACAAGGCCGAAGGCTCGATCCTCACCGCCAACGGCAAGACGGTCGGCAGCCGGCTGATCGGTCAGCTGTTCACCGACAAGGACGGGAACGCGCTGCCGCAGTACTTCCAGAGCCGCCCCTCGGCGGCCGGCACCGGCTACGACCCTCTGAATACCAGCGCGAGCAACCTCGGTCCGGAGAGCATCGTCGACACACCCGCGGATCCGGCGCAGATCGCCGGCGGAAAGTCCGCGTCGGATGCAGGATTCAAGCCGAGCCTGCTGACACAGGTGTGCACGCGCAGTGCCGCAGTCGGTCAGCTCGAGGGAGTCGACGGCTCCCGCCCGTTCTGCACCGGCGGCGGCGTGGGCGCGGTGCTGTCCGTGATCGGACCTCGCGACGCGCGCGGCAACGTCATCCACCCGACCCGCGTGGTGAGCGTCAACGAGCCGTGCCAGTCGACCTCGGCCCCCTTCCTGACGATGTACGAGGGCGTGCGGGTCGAGTGCGCAAAATTTGGCGAGGACTACACGATCGGCCAGATCGTGCCCGTCCGCGGGGCCGCCTCCGCCAACCCGGCCGTGCCCGCCGACGCAGTCACGGCCAGCGGCAGTGGCCTGGACCCGGACATCTCACCGGCCTACGCCGACATCCAGGTCGCCCGAGTGGCAAAGGCCAGGCACGTCAGCGCCGCTCAGATCCGCGAAGTGCTGGCGCAGTACCGCGACGGCCGCGACCTCGGGTTCTTGGGTGAGCCGACGGTGAACGTGCTGGCGCTCAACCTGCAGCTCGACCACCGATTTCCGGTCACCGGTTAGCGCGGAGGGGGATGATGGTTGACGTGAGCGCAACCGACCACCGTCCCAAGCGCGGCGAGCTACGGATCTACCTCGGCGCAGCACCGGGTGTCGGCAAGACCTACGCGATGCTCGGCGAGGCGCACCGGCGCCTGGAACGCGGCACCGACCTGGTTGCGGCGGTGGTCGAGACCCATGGGCGAGCGAAAACCGCCGAGCTGCTTGACGGTATCGAGATCATCCCGCCGCACTACGTCGACTATCGCGGCGGCAGGTTCCCCGAACTCGACGTGCCGGCCGTGCTGGCGCGCCATCCTCAGGTGGTCCTGGTCGACGAACTCGCCCACACCAACACTCCCGGCAGCAAGAACGAAAAGCGTTGGCAGGACGTCGAGGAACTGCTCGACGCCGGGATCACGGTGATCTCCACGGTCAACATACAGCACCTGGAGAGCCTCAACGACGTCGTCGCCCAGATCACCGGCATCGAGCAGCAGGAAACCATCCCGGATTCGATCGTGCGCCAAGCGTCGCAGGTCGAACTTATCGACATCACCCCGGAGGCGTTGCGCCGCAGGCTATCGCACGGCAATGTCTACGCGCCGGCACGGATCGACGCGGCGCTGTCGAATTACTTTCGCGCCGGAAACCTCACCGCGCTAAGGGAATTGGCGCTGCTTTGGTTGGCCGACCAGGTCGACACCGCGTTGGCCAAGTACCGCGCGGAGAACAAGATCACCGACATGTGGGAGGCGCGCGAGCGGGTCGTGGTGGCCGTCACCGGCGGCCCGGAATCAGAGACGCTGGTGCGGCGGGCGTCGCGGATCGCGTCGAAGTCGAGCGCCGAGTTGATGGTGGTGCACGTCATCCGCGGCGACGGGCTGGCGGGTGTGTCGGAGCGCAAGATGGGCAAGATCCGGGAGCTGGCGAACAGCCTGGACGCGTCGCTGCACACCGTGGTCGGCGACGACGTGCCCACGGCGCTACTCGATTTCGCCCGCGAGAACAACGCCACCCAGTTGGTCATCGGCACGTCGCGCCGGCCACGGTGGGCGCGCATCTTCGAGGAGGGCATCGGCCCGACGATCGTCGAGCGGTCCGGGAAGATCGACGTGCACATGGTCACGCACGAGGAATCCACGCGCGGCCTTCACCTGGGGTCGCTCGTGCCCCGCGAGCGACGCGTCGCATCGTGGCTGGCCGCCGTCATCGTGCCGTCGGCCGTCTGCGCGGTCTCGGTGACGTTGCTCGACCCGTATCTGAACAACGCCGGCGAGAGCGCGCTGTTCTTCGTCGGGGTGCTGCTGGTCGGACTGTTAGGGGGCGTTGCCCCGGCGGCGCTTTCGGCCGTGCTGTCCGGGTTGCTGCTGAACTACTACCTGATACCCCCGCGGCACAGCTTCACCATCGCCGAACCCAACAGCGCCATCACGGAATTGGTGCTGTTGATGATCGCGGTCGCCGTCGCGGTCCTCGTCGACGGCGCCCGTCAACGCAGCCGTGAGGCCGGGCGCGCCTCCCAGGAGGCCGAACTGCTGACGTTGTTCGCCGGGTCGGTGCTGCGGGGCGCCGACCTCGAGACGCTGCTGGAGCGCGTGCGGGAGACCTATTCGCAGCGCGCGGTCAGCATGCTGCGCGAGCCCAGCGAGGAAGAGCGCGCCGCGGGAAAGAAGAGCTACATCGTCGCGTGCGTGGGCAAAGATCCTTGTGTGAGCGTCGATTCCGCCGACACCGCGATCGAGGTCGGCGACGACGAGTTCTGGATGCTGATGGCCGGCAAGAAGCTGTCCACCCGTGACCGCCGGGTGCTGAGCGCGGTGGCCAAGCAGGCCGCCGGTCTGATCAAGCAGCGTGAGCTGGCGGAAGAAGCCAGCCGGACCGAGGCGATCGTGCGGGCCGACGAGTTGCGGCGCTCCCTGCTCTCGGCCGTGAGCCACGACCTGCGCACGCCGCTGGCGGCCGCCAAGGTCGCGGTGTCCAGCCTGCGCGCCGAGGACGTCGCCTTCTCCCCCGAAGACACGGCGGAATTGCTGGCCACCATCGAGGAGTCCATCGACCAGCTGACTGCGCTGGTCGGCAACCTGCTCGATTCCTCGCGGCTGGCCGCCGGGGTGATCCATCCGGACCTGCGCCGGGTTTATTTGGAGGAGGCGGTGCAACGCGCCCTGGTCAGTATCGGCAAGGGCGCCACCGGGTTTTACCGATCGGCGATCGATCGCGTCAAGGTCGACGTCGGCGACGCCGTGGTGATGGCCGACGCCGGGCTGTTGGAGCGGGTGCTTGCGAACCTAATCGACAACGCGCTGCGCTACGCGCCCAACTGCGTGGTTCGGGTCAACGCGGGCCGGGTTGGTGACCGGATCCTGATCAATGTCATCGACGAAGGTCCCGGAATCCCGAAGGGTACCGAAGATCAGATCTTCGAGGCTTTCCAGCGGCTGGGCGATCACGACAACACCACGGGCGTCGGGCTGGGAATGTCGGTGGCGCGTGGCTTCGTGGAGGCGATGGGCGGCACCATCGCGGCCGGTGACACCCCGGGCGGCGGCCTGACCGTCGTGGTGGAGTTGGCTGCGCCGCAGGAGTTCGGTGCCCTATGACCCGCGCCAGCGACGATGCAGAGCGCAGCGATGAGGTGGGGGCACCTCCCGCTTGCGGGGGAGAGCGGCGCCGATGACCCGGGTGTTGGTGATCGACGACGAGCCGCAGATCCTGCGCGCGCTGCGCATCAACCTGTCCGTGCGGGGTTACGAGGTGATCACCGCGTCGACCGGCGCGGGGGCGCTGCGCGCGGCCGCCGAGCACAAGCCCGACGTGGTGATCCTGGACCTCGGCCTGCCGGACATATCCGGCATCGAGGTGCTGGGGGGCCTGCGCGGCTGGCTCTCGGCGCCGGTGATCGTGTTGTCGGCGCGCACCGATTCGTCGGACAAGGTCGAGGCCCTCGACGCCGGCGCCGACGATTACGTGACGAAACCCTTTGGGATGGACGAGTTCTTGGCGCGGTTGCGCGCCGCGGTCCGTCGCAACGCGGCGGCATCGGAGACCGACGAGCCCGTCGTCGAAACCGAAGCGTTCACCGTCGATCTGGCCGCCAAGAAGGTCACCAAGGACGGCGCCGAGGTGCATCTCACGCCGACCGAATGGGGCATGCTCGAGGTGCTGGTGCGCAATCGCGGCAAACTGGTGGGCCGCGAGGAGTTGCTGAAGGAGGTATGGGGCCCGGCCTATGCCACCGAGACCCATTACCTGCGTGTGTATCTGGCACAGCTGAGGCGCAAACTCGAGGACGACCCGTCGCATCCCAAGCACCTGCTGACTGAGTCTGGGATGGGCTACCGTTTCGAAGCGTGAGTGTGCGTGGACGGCGTCGCGTGTGTATTGCTGGCGGAAATTTCGCGATTTCGCCGCCCTGGGCGCACAACGAAAGCCCGCAACTCACAACGATTTCTGGTTAAGTCACATGCGCCACACTGGCATCGGGCCGGAGG
>NZ_LZKK01000333.1 GCF_001672815.1 Mycobacterium sp. E796
CGCCAGCCCGACCGGCCTCGTCGCGGCAGGCGACAACCACAACCCGCGGCCGGCGCGGCGGCCCCCCTCCGGGCGGAGGCGCGGGCGCGCCGGCGCCGGCGGGCGGCGATGCGCGAATACGGCGACGAGTTCCTGGACATGGACTCCGACATCGGCATCCCGCCCGAGTACGCGGCTGAAGAGCTGGTGTCGGCGGTGGCGTCCGGGAGCGGCGCCGGGAGGCTGGGATTCGCGGGCACCGCGCACAAAGGCCAGGCCGCGGGGGCGGCCGGGTTGACCAAGCTGGCCAACGACGAATTTGGCGGCGGGCCGCGGGTGCCGATGGTGCCCGGCACCTGGGACCAGCAGGGCCCGGGTGAGTCGGGGAGAGGGGGAGACGACGGTTCGTAACGAGACAGTGAGCAACCGAAATCCGAAGAGAGTGAAAGGAAACCAATCACCATGAGCATGCTGGACGCTCACATTCCGCAGTTGGTGGCCTCGCAGTCGGCGTTTTCCGCCAAGGCGGCGCTGATGCGCAGCACCATCAGCCAGGCCGAGCAGGAGGCGGTGTCGGCGCAGGCGTTCCACCAGGGCGAGTCATCGGCGGCGTTCCAGGCCGCGCACGCCCGGTTCGTGGAGGCCGCGGCGCGGGTGAACACCCTGTTGGACATCGCGCAGGCCAACCTCGGCGACGCCGCGGGCACCTATGTGGCCGCCGACGCCGCCGCCGCTTCCGGCTACACCTCCATCTGATCAGAGATCTGACCGAAGCTAAGACCGCGAAAGGACTTGTGATGTCACAGATCATGTACAACTACCCGGCGATGCTGAGCCACGCCGGGGATATGGCGGGCTACGCCGGCACGCTGCAGGGCCTGGGCGCCGACATCGCCAGCGAGCAGGCCGCGCTGTCCAACGCCTGGCAGGGCGACACCGGCATGACCTACCAGGTGTGGCAGGCCCAGTGGAACCAGGCCATGGAATCGTTGGTGCGCGCCTACCAGTCGATGGCCAGCACCCACGAGGCCAACACCCTGGCCATGTACGCCCGCGACACGGCCGAGGCCGCCAAGTGGGGCGGCTAACCCGGGCACGATGACGTAAATGGACGCAGCGCCGAATGCCGTCGAGCTGACGGTCGACCACGCGTGGTTTATCGCGGAAACCATTGGGGCGGGCACCTTCCCATGGGTGCTGGCGATCACCACGCCGTACCGCGACACCGCGGAACGCGCCGAGTTTTTCGAGCGGCAGCGTGCCGAGCTGACCGGTATGGGTCTGGTGACGCACGACGGCGTCGTCAATCCGGCCGTCGCCGGCTGGATCAAGGCCGTCTGCTTCCCGGACCGGTGGCTCGACCTGCGCTACGTGGGACCCGCAAACGCCTCTGGCTCGGGTGAGCTGCTGCGCGGCGTCGTCGCGCAGCGCAGCGGCACAACGGCGAAGACGGTCGTCGCGTTGCGCAGCGCGCAGCTGGTCACGTTCACCGCGATGGACATCGACGACGCGCGGGGGCTGGTCCCAGTCCTCGGCGTCGGGCTCGCCCAGCGGCCGCCGGCGCGGTTCGACGAGTTCAGCATGCCGATGCGCGTGGGGGCCCGGGCCGACGAGCGGCTGCGGTCCGGCGCCTCGCTGTCCGAAGTCGTTGAATACCTGGGGATTTCGGTCTCGGCGCGGCCGGTGGTGGAGGCGGTCTTCTCCGGGCCGCGCAGCTACGTCGAGGTCGTCGCCGGTTGCCGCCGCGACGGGCGGCACGCCACCACCGAAGTAGGCATGAGCATCGTCGACACCGCCGCGGGTCGCGTGCTGGTCAGCCCCTCCCGAGCGTTCGACGGCGAATGGGTCTCGACCTTCGCACCCGGCAACCCGTTCGCGATCGCCGTCGCGATCGAACACCTGACCGCCCTGCTGCCGGAGGGCCAGTGGTTCCCCGGCCGGCGGCTGTCCCGAGATTTTTCCGCCGAACACCAACCAGCAACGAGATAGAGAAGAGAGAACCATGTCGCAGGAATGGCCGCAGCGTCTTTTGAGGGCCGCCAAGTGACGTCCGGCACCGTGATGCCGATCGTCCGCGTCGCGATCCTCGCGGAGAGCCGGCTGACGGAGATGGCCCTGCCCACCGAGTTGCCGCTGCGCGAAATCCTGCCCGCGGTCAAGCGTTTGGCGGCTCCGGCCGCGTCGAACGGCGACGCGGAGGACGGCTTGGACGCCCTCGCGGCGGCCCACCTGAGCCTGGCGCCGATCGGCGGGGCGCCGTTCAGCCTCGACGCCAGCCTGGACACCGTTGGCGTGGTGGACGGTGACCTGCTCGCGCTGCAGCCGGTGCCCGCGGGCCCGGCGGCGCCGGGCATCGTCGAGGACATCGCCGACGCCGCAATGATCTTCTCGACCTCGCGCCTGAAGCCCTGGGGCACAACGCATATCCAGCGCGGCGCGCTGGCCGCGACGATCGCCGTGGCCTTCCTGGCGACCGGCCTGGGCGTCACCTACCGGGTGGCCACCGGCGCGCTGTCCGGACTGGTCGCGGTCAGCGTGATCGCCGCGCTCACCGCGGTCGCGGGCCTGCTGATCACCACACGTTCCGCGCGCACCGGATTGGCGCTGTCGGTCGCGGCCCTGGTGCCCATCGCCGCGGCCCTGGCGTTGGCGGTGCCCGGCAAGTTCGGGCCGTCGCAACTGATGCTTGCCGCCGCCGGCGTCACGGCGTGGTCGCTGATCGCGCTGTTGGTCCCCGGTCCGGAGCGCGAGCGCACCGTTGGTTTCTTCACCGCGACCGCGGTGGTGGGGGCCGCCGTGCTGCTGGCCGCCGGCGCCGAATCGCTCTGGCATTTCCCGATATTGACCATCGGCAGCGGCCTGATCGTGGCGGCCCTGCTGGTCACCATCGAGGCCGCTCAGCTGTCCGCCCTGTGGGCTCGCTTCCCGCTGCCGGTCATTCCGGCGCCCGGCGACCCCACTCCGTCGGCGCCGTCGCTGCGCGTGCTCGAGGACCTGCCGCGGCGGGTGCGGATCGGTGACGCGCACCAGAACGGCTTCATCGCCGCCGCGGTGTTGCTCAGTGTCCTGGGTTCGGTCGCCATCGCGCTGCGGCCGGAGTCGTTGGGGGGCTTGGGCTGGTATGCGGTCGGAGCGACCGCCGCCACGTCCGTGCTGCGCGCCCGGGTCTGGGATTCGGCCGCCTGCAAGGCCTGGCTGCTCGCCCAGCCTTACCTTGCGGCCGGCGTGCTGCTGGTGCTCTACACCGCGACGGGGCGTTACGCCGCGGCGCTGGTGGCGGCGCTGGTGCTGGTCGCGCTGGCATTGGCGTGGGTGGTGGTGGCATTGAACCCGCGCATCGCCTCGCCGGAGAGCTATTCGCTGCCGCTGCGCCGGCTGCTGGGTTTCCTCGCGGCCGGGCTCGACGCGTCGCTGATCCCGGTCCTCGCGTACCTGGTCGGCCTGTTCGCGTGGGTTCTCAATCGATGAGAAGTTCCGGACTCGCTTGCGTCACAGCCGTTTTGGCCGCTGTGATGTGGGCGTGCCCGCCGGCGCTGGCGATCGATCAGCCGACGGTCGACCCGGGTGTGGCACCGCCCAATGGGACCCCGGGTCCCGGGCAGCCGATGGAGCAGCGCGGCCCGTGCGGGATCTCCGGTGACATTCCCGGCAGCGATCCGGCGGTGACGACGCCCAGCCAGGCGCTGCTGAATCTGCCTGCGGCATGGAGGTTTTCCCGTGGCGACGGCCAACTGGTGGCGGTCATCGACACCGGGGTGCGTCCGGGCCCGCGCCTGCCGAACGTCGAGCCCGGCGGCGACTACGTCGAGACGACCGACGGCCTGACCGACTGCGACGGGCACGGCACGCTGGTCGCGGGAATCATCGCCGGCCAACCCGGTGACGACGGGTTCTCCGGCGTGGCGCCCGCGGCGCGGGTGCTCTCGATCAGGATGACGTCGGCAAAGTTCTCGCCGCGCACGCCGGGCGGCGATCCGATGCTGGCGCGGGCGTCGCTCGACATCGCGACCCTGGCGCGGGCCATCGTGCACGCGGCCGACCTCGGCGCCCGGGTGATCAACATCTCCGCGATCACCTGCCTTCCCGCCGACCGCCCCGTCGACCAGGCCGCGCTGGGCGCGGCTATCCGGTACGCGGCGGTGGACAAGGACGCGGTGATCGTGGCCGCCGCCGGCAACACCGGGGCGACCGGATCGGTCGGCGGCGGGATGTCTTGTGACTCCAACCCGCTCACCGACCCCGGCCGCCCGGATGACCCCCGAAACTGGGCCGGCGTCAAGTCGGTCTCGGTGCCGTCGTGGTGGCAGCCCTACGTGCTGTCCGCGGCGTCGCTGACCCCGGACGCACAGCCGTCGAAGTTCACCATGGCCGGCCCGTGGGTGGGCATCGCGGCGCCCGGCGAAAACATCGTGTCGGTGAGCAACCGCGACGGCGGGGGCCTGGCTAACGGCCTGCCCGACGACCACCAGCAGCTGGTGGCCCTGAGCGGCACCAGCTACGCGGCGGGCTATGTGTCGGGCGTCGCGGCGTTGGTGCGCAGCAAGTATCCCCAACTCAGCGCGACGCAGGTGGTGCGGCGCATCACGGCGACCGCGCACAACGGTGCACGGGCGCCCTCCAACGTCGTCGGCGCCGGCAGCGTGGATCCAGTGGCCGCGCTGACGTGGGACCTGCCCGCCGCCAACCAACCCGGTGCGGCGGCCGCGAAACCGGTCGCCGCCCCGCCGGCACCGGCGCCGGAGAACACCACCCCGCGGACCGTGGCGTTCGTCGGAAGCGCCGTGCTGGCTTTGCTGGTCGCGGCCGTCGCCGCGATCGCCGCGATCGTCCGTAAGAAGGAGAGCACCCCGTGAGCCGTTCGATACCGACCCCCGGCGCCGGCCGGATCACGCTGGCGCTGCTGGCCGTGGTGCCCGCGGTGCTGGCGTACCCGTGGCGATCGCCGCGCGACTACTGGGTCCTCGGCATCGCCGCCGCCGTGGTGATCGTGCTGTTCGGCTGGTGGCGCGGATTGCACTTCACCACGATCCTGCGCCGCCGGATTGCGATCATCCGCCGCAACGGCGGGACCGTGCCCGAATCCGGTTCTGCCACAACGACGACCGCCCTGCTGCGGCTCGGGCCGCCCGTCGGCGACTCCGACGTGTTGCCGTTGCCGCTGCTCGCCCGGTATCTGGACCGCTATGGCATCCGGGCCGACAAGATCCGAATCACCAACCGCGGCAACGCATCCGACACCTCGACGCTGGAAACCTGGATCGCGATCACGATCTCGGCGGCCGACAACCTGGCGGCGCTGCAGGCACGGTCGTCGCGGATCCCGCTGCACGAGACGGCCCAGGTGGCCGCCCGGCGACTGGCCGACCATCTCCGCGAGATCGGCTGGGAAGCCTCCATCGTCGCGCCCGACGACGCCCCGCGGGTGCTGGCGCCGAATGCGCGCGAGACCTGGCGGGGAGTCCAGCGCGGCGCCTCGGATTTCGTTGCGGCGTATCGGGTCCGCGTCGACGGCGGGTTGCCCGAAACGCTGGAGGCGATCCGGACGCACCCGTCGCGAGAGACCTGGACGGCGCTGGAGATCGCCGGCGACGCTACCGACCACACCGTCGCGGCCGCGTGCGCGTTCGTGACCGACACGGCCGCGGCCCCGCTGGCCGGGCTGATCCCGCAACGCGGGGATCACCTCCCGGCGCTGGCAACGCTGGAGCTGCTGTCGACGCGACGGCTCGACGGACACACCGAGGAACCCGCGGGCCTGCTGGCCGAACTGGTCTACCCCACCCCGGAGGCCGGCGCGCACCGGGCGCCGCTGACCGATACCGTCAGAACATGACCCCGCGCAGGAAGTGGGTCATCCGGCGCAGGTAGTCCAGCTGGCTGACGTGCAGGACGTGGCTGCCGGGAAACCAGTGCAGCGCACAGCGATTCCAGTGCTCCCACAGCGCGACGGCCTGATCCGGCGGCGCCATCCGGTCGCCCAGGCCGGTGATGATCATCCGCCGCTCCTTGTCGATCAGCGGCCGATAATTGAGCGGCGAGTGATAGGACAGCCCGGCGATCAACTCGTCACGGCTGATCTTCGACATCCGCAGCCCCAGGCCCATCAGCTTGTTGGCGGGAAACCATTCGTCGAACATCGTCGCCGGCGTCACGACGGGGCAGTTGGGGATCACCGCCTCGAGCCGGTCGTCCACCGACGCCACCAACGCGGCCGTGTAGCCGCCGAGCGATATGCCGGTCAGCGCGATGCGCTCGACGCCGGTGTGTCGCAGGTAGTCGATGATGGACCGAAAGTCGTGCACGGCCTGGGCCATCGCCTCGGCGAAACCGCAGAGCCCGCCCGCGAAATAGCCGAAACCGCTGAACGGCGAACACCTTTCGGCGCGCGGGCCGTGGAACGGCAAGGTGTACATCAGGACGTCGTAGCCGGAGCGGTAATACCACGGCAGCGTGAAGAACCGGCCGTTGGCCAGGTACGACGACCCCATGAAACCGTGTATGACGCACAGCGTCGGATGCGGCCCGTCGGCATGTCGCCAGTGCTGCGCATGCACGACGTTGTTCGATCCAAACGCACTCCAGCGCGTGCGCATATCCGGGTTGATCGCCCGGAAGCTGCTGGGGAACGAGATGTTCTCGACGGTCCCGTGCGCGATCCACTCCGCGAGCCGGTTCGCCGGCCGCGACGACACCCGCGGCAGCTCGGTGGGCACCGGAAACGACTTCGCCGGATCGTGCTCGGCGGCGAGCTCGGCGTAGAAGCGCAGGCTGTCGCGTTCGCTGCCGGAGCGCGCCGAGCTGGCGAGCACCGCCGGCGTGACGGTGGTGGTCAGCACCGATGCGACCGCGGTGCGCAGCGCGAGGTCGGAGACGGCGGCCGCCTCGACGACCATTCGCTGACGGGGCGACAATGCGGAGCGCGGTGGCAATCCCGCGGCGCCCGCGGGCACGTCGGCCCCGGGAACATCCGGTACCGGAACCGGGGGAGTGACCGGATCCGGGTCGGTCGGTGTCACAGACGCGATGCTATCGCCCACTCGGTCGCGGCCGCGGCGGCATGCGGTAATACGGTTTACCTGTCAGCTCGAGCCGTGATGGTGTTGATCAGGAGGACCGACATGTGGGATCCCGACGTCTACCTGGCCTTTGCTGACCATCGCAGCCGCCCGTTCTACGACCTGCTGTCGCGGGTGGGCGCCAAGCAGGCGCGCCGGGTTGTCGACCTGGGCTGTGGCCCGGGTCACCTGACGAAGTACCTGGCGCGGCGCTGGCCAGAGGCGACGATCGAGGCGATGGACAGCTCGCCGGAGATGGTCGCCGCAGCCAAGGAACGCGGGATCGACGCCGTCGTCGGCGACTTGCGGGACTGGAAGCCCAAGCCCGACACCGACGTGGTGGTGTGCAACGCGGCGCTGCACTGGGTGCCCGAGCACACGGATCTGCTGGTGCGGTGGGCCGGCGAGCTGGCGCCGGGCTCGTGGATCGGCGTCCAGATCCCGGGCAACTTCGAAACCCCCTCGCACGCCACGGTGCGGGCGCTGGCCCGCCGCGAGCCCTACGCAAAACTCATGCGCGACATCCCGTTTCGCGTTGGCGCGGTGGTCCAGCCGCCGATGACCTACACCAATCTGCTGCTGGACGCCGGATGCAAGGTCGACGTCTGGGAGACCACCTACCTGCACCAGCTGACGGGTGAGAATCCGGTGCTGGAATGGATCACCGGAACGGCGCTGGTCCCAGTGCGGGAGCGGCTCGACGACGAGGGCTGGGAACAGTTCCGCCGGGAGCTCATCCCGCTGCTGGACGACGCGTACCCGCCGCGGGCCGACGGCACGACGATCTTCCCGTTCCGGCGGGTGTTCATCGTCGCCGAGGTCGGCGGCGGCCAGCGCTCCGGGTAGGCCCCGACTACTCCTCGATGCCGCGGTCGACGGCGATCGCCGACCGGCTGGTGGGCTTCATGTGGTGGATCCGGAGATAGGTTTCGGTGTAGCGCACCGCGATGCGCACGCCGGCGAATTCCGACGGTATGACGTCGCCGGTGCGCTGACGCCAATCATGCAGGCGCACAGCCAGATCCGCGGCCACAGCGTCGACGTCCGGGTCGCCGGTCGCCAGCAAGTTGGTCGTCTCCGCGGGATCGGTTCGCAGGTCGTAGAGTTCGCGCTCGGGACGCGGGCCGGCGATGTAGGGCGCGACCGCGTGTCCCGACGGGCTGTCCTGGATGTCCAACGGCAGGTCGAGCAGCGGGCGGGCCGCGTAGTTCTCGATGTAGCTGTATTCCTTGGTGCGGATGGCGCGAATCGGGTCGAAGGAGTCGTGATAGGTCTTCATCGAGAACACCTGCTCACGAACCGGTTCGGCCTGCGGCTCCGGCGCGAGCAGCGCGCCGGCATGTGACACACCCTCGACGTCGGCCGGCACGCGCAGGCCCAACAGCTCTAGAAGCGTCGGCACGAAATCGACGCCGCTGAACAGCTCGTCGTACACGCGCGGCGCCGCGGCACGGCTCGTGGGAGGACGGACGATCATTCCGATGCCGGTTCCGGCGTCGTACAGCGTTGATTTCGCCCGGGGGAACGCGGCGCCGTGATCGGTGAAGAACACCACCCAGGTGTTGGCGTCCAGGCCCGTTTCGGTCAGCGTGTCCAGCAGCCGGCCGACGGCGGCGTCGGCGGCGGCGATCGCGCCGTAGAAGTCGGCGAGGTCATCGCGGACCTCGGGGGTGTCCGGGAGGAAGTCCGGGGTATCAACCTCCGCGGCGTCGGCCGGCTCGTAGCGGTCCCGCGGGTAGGGCCGGTGAGTTTCGAAGAACCCGGCGGTCAACAGGAACGGTTGGCCCCCGAGGTTTTCGACGCTGTCTCCCAGCCACTCCTGGGCGCGGTCCACCACGTAGTCGCAATAGGAGTTGGACACGTCGAACTCGTCGAAGCCGAGGCGTTTTGGGTAGGACGTCTCGTGTTGCATGCCGAAAAGCGCCGAGTACCAACCGGACTCGGCCAATATCTGTGGCAGGGTGCGCACGCCGCTGCGGTATTCCCAGCCGTGGTGGGCCAGGCCGACCAGGCCGTTGCTTTGCGGGTAGCGGCCGGTGAACAGTGACCCGCGGGACGGCGAGCACAGCGGCGCCGTGGCGTGGGCGCGGGTGAACAGGATGCCCTCGGCGGCGAGCCGGTCCAGCCGCGGGCTGGACACATCCGGGTGACCGTAGGCGCCGAGATATCGCCCCAGGTCGTGCCAGTGCACGATCAGCACGTTCTCTTTAGCTGTCATGTGGCGACTTTGCCCGTCATAGCCTCACCTCGACGGGCGACGATACCGCAGCCACCTGGTTGCCGCCGGGCGTTACGATCGGCGCGATTCCCAGCGGTTCTCGGAGACAAACTCCGGCAGCGGCCGCCCGTAGGCCCAGCCGTCGAGCTCCAGCGCCGGCCGGTCCGGGAACTCAGGCACCGGGCCCACACACAGGATGGCCACCGGCTCGGCGTCGTCGGGCATCGCCAGCAGTTCGGCCAGCCGTCGCGGGTCGAACAGGGAAACCCAACCCACGCCAAGGCCTTCGGCGCGCGCCGCCAGCCACAGGTTCTGGATCGCGCAGGACACCGACGCGAGGTCCATCTGCGGCAGCGTCCGGCGGCCGAACACGTGCCGGTCGCGGTCGTCGCCCAGCGCCACCACGAAGAGCTCGGCGCACTCGAGGATGCCCTCGACCTTCAGCGCCAGGAACTCCTCGGACCGCTCCCCGAGGGCCGCCGCGGTGCGCGGGCGTTCCTCGTCGACGAGGGCGTGAATGCGGCGCCGCAGCGCGTCGTCGGTGATGCGGATGAACCGCCACGGCTGCATCAGCCCGACGCTGGGCGCGGCGTGCGCAGCCTGCAGCAACCGCCCCAGCACCTCCTCGCCCACCACGGCGCCCGGTGAGAACCGGCGCATGTCGCGCCGCTCGGAGATCACCCGGTACACGGCCCGCCGCTCCTCGGGGCTGAACGCCTGGTCGGTCACGCCAGCCATCGTAGGGAAAACCGGGTTAGCGTAGTGGTCCATGAAGTTTTCCGACGTGCTGGACCAGTTGCCCGCCGACGGCGCCGAAGGGCGCGGCTTCGGCGAGCCCTACGAGACCGCCGATGGGACCACCGTGATCCCCGTCGCCAAGCCGCTCGGCGTGTTCGTCGTGCACCACGGCAAGGCGTCCTGGGTGCCCGCCGTCGACGGCAACCGGATCGCGCTGATCGGCGTGCTCACCGGCCTGTTGGCGGCGCTGATCGGCAGCCTGGCGGTGCTGCGCCAGCCGCCCTGGCCGAAGATGACGTTCACGGACTATAGGTGACGCCGACCGCCCGGAAGACGTACTCGGGCGGCATGTCGAAGGCCAGCGACCGCCGCGGCAGGCGGGCCAGCACGTCGTCCGCCAGGGCCACCTTGTAGTGCAGCGACAAGTGGCCGCTGAAGTTCTCGTCGACCTCGCTGACGTCGACGTCGACCTGCACGCCGGTTGACGAGATCTCGACCTTGGCCGCGCCGGTCTGCGGCGCGTCCCAGCGCGCGTCGACGGTCGGCCCGGCCAGCTTCGGCAGCATGGACAGCGTCGCCAGCACCCGCTCCGAGGTGAACGCCAGCGAGCCGACGTAACTGGCGACGCTGTGCGGCAGCCGCACGCCGGGGATGATTCCGCTGAACCGCCGGGTCACCGCGACGTAATCGGCGAGGTAGACCAGGCCCTCCGCCTCGACCTGGGCGTGCAGATCGGCGGGTAACTTGCCGATCCCGAACAACCTGCGGACGAAGACCGCCATGAATGTCAGTTTGACATCCTGGTATCGCTTGACTGATGACCCGCCCCCGGACCGCCCCGGCCGCTTGGCTCGCCGTGGCGGCCGCTTTGGTCTACGCCGTCATGTGGGTGGGCTACTGCCAACACTGGGGTTGGCTGCTTCGCGCCGATTGGTCGATGCTCGACGCCGCGCACGGCATCGCGGTCAAGCACCCGGCGTGGGTGCGCTTTTGGGTCGCGGTGTCGTTCGCGCTGGGCCCGGTCCCGCTGCGGGTGCTGGGCTTTGTGGCTGCGGTCGCGGCGTTGGTGCGGCGCGAGGTGCGGGCGGCGCTGGTGCTGCTGGCCTGCGCGCCGTTGAGCGGCCTGGTGACGGCGGCGGCCAAGGCTTTGGTGAACCGCCCGCGCCCGTCGACCATGTTGGTGCCGGCAGCGTCGTCGTCGTTCCCCTCGGGGCATGCGCTCGAGGCGACGTCGGCGCTGCTCGCCCTGCTGGCCTTCGTGCTGCCGATGGTCAGCCGCGGTGCGGGCCGCGCCTTGATCGCGCTGGCGGCGCTGGGCCTGCTGTTGGTTGGGGTCGCCCGGGTCGCGCTGAACGTGCATTACCCGTCCGACGTGCTGGCCGGCTGGTCGCTGGGATACCTCTATTTCCTCTTGTGCCTGTGGGTGTTTCGGCCCGGTTGGTAACACCGTAGTGACACAACCGGGTCTAAAGCTTTACTTGACCCTAGGGATCGCGTCGCCGGACCATTGAATCCATGCGCCGACTGCTCGCTTCGCTGTGCGCTGCGGTGTGCCTGATGATCGCGGCGCTGGTGCTGGCACCGATGAGCGGTGCGGCCACTCCCTGGTTCGCCAACTCCGTCGGCAATGCCACGCAGGTGGTTTCGGTCGTCAGCACCGGCGGGTCGAACGCGAAAATGGATATCTACCAACGCACCACCGGCGGCTGGCAGGCGCTGGTGACCGGCATACCCACCCACGTCGGCTCCGCCGGCATGGCGCCGCAGGCCCGCAGTGGGGTGCCGGCCACCCCGATGGGCGTGTACACCCTCGACTCCGCGTTCGGCACGGCGCCCAATCCCGGTGGGGGACTTCCCTATACGCAGGTGGGACCGAACCATTGGTGGAGCGGCGACGACCACAGCCCCACCTTCAACAGCATGCAGGTCTGTCAGAAGGCGCAGTGCCCGTTCAACACGGCCGACAGCGAGAACCTGCAGATCCCGCAGTACAAGCACGCGGTCGTGATGGGCGTCAACAAGAACAAAACCCCCGGCGGCGGCGCCGCGTTCTTCTTTCACACCACCGACGGCGGGCCCACCGAGGGGTGCGTGGCGATCGACGACGCCACGCTGGTGCAGATCATCCGCTGGTTGAAGCCGGGCGCGGTGATCGCGATTACGAAGTAGCCAGCGCGCGGCCGGGCTTGATCTTGAAGTCCAAGCCCGCCAACGACATTGTGGCGTCGTAGGTCCTGTCGTAGCCGGTTCCGCTGATCTTCCAGCCGGCCTCGGTGCGCCGGTAGGTGTCGCGGTAGAAGGCCGCGCCGATCAGCATGAAGTTGAGGTCGGCGACGATGACCCGGTCCTGCAGATACCAGCTGCCCGTTGCGGTGTCGCCGTCCACGGTGATGTCGGGGTGGGTCACCCGGTGCTCGGTGATGACGTTGAGGGGGAGCGACGTCCGCATGTACTCCACCAGGTCCGCACGGTTGGTGAAGTGCAGCTCGTTGCCGATCGACGGGCCGTAGTCGGCCGTGATGTCCTCGGCCAGCGTCTCGGCAAAGTCGTCCCAATGCTTGGTGTCCAGCGCACGCAGGTAGCGGTATTTCACCTGCTTGATGGCTTCGATGTCGGTGAAGTCTTGAGGGGTCATCCCGACATTGCAGCACACGGTGATAGGCCGGCTGCGGTCGGACGGCTTGGTTGGTTTTTCGTCGAGACTTAATCCTCTGCGAGCTGCGGCGGCGTGTCGTGTGCGTGGTGTAAGTGTCGCGGCACCAGCGCGGCCCGCGTCGCCGTCATTCCAGCGCACGGGTGGCCATCTCGATCAACGCGCGTCGTTCCAGGCTCCAATCGATGGCCGTCCCGGTGATCATCTGCGCCAGCACCACGCCCCGCAGGGTGGCCCAAATGACCTCGGCCACACCGGAATTGGCCGGGTCGTCGGTGATCAGGCGGCCGAGCTGGCCGATCGCGGCGTTCATCTCCATCAGGTGCCGTCGCGAGGACCCGCCCCGGGTGGCGCGCAGGATTTCGAAGGCGGCCATCGACGTCGGGCTGCTGTAACAGCTCCACGCGGTGTCGATGACGACCTCGATGCGCTCGCGCAACGGAAGCTCGCTGACGTCGGCCGAGGACAGGCTGTCGACCAGCCTGGCCACGCCGTCGTCGACGACGGCCATCAGCAGGCCGTTGCGGTCCCCGAAGTGGTACTGGATGACCCCCCACGTCACGCCGGCGCGCTCGGCCACGTGCTTGGCGGTCGCGGCGGCGAACCCTTCCTCCATGATGCAGCGCACCGTCTCGTCGATGATCTTGGTGCGGGTGTCGTCGCCGCGCTTGCGGGGCGCGCTGGTGCGACGGGTGGGGGCGATGGACCTGGACGAAGGCATTGTTGACTTTATAACATAAAGCCGTCTATTTTTGGGCGGTGACCGGATCCCGATACGCGCGGTTGTCCCGCCAGGAGCTGTCGGTCCTGGTTCCCGAACTGCTCCTGATCGGTCACATGATCGACCGCTCCGGCATGGCGTGGTGCATCACGGAGTTCGGCCGCGAGGAGATGGTGCAGATCGCCATCGAGGAGTGGGCCGGCGCCAGCCCGATCTACACCAAGCGCATGCAGCGGGCGCTGAACTACGAGGGCGACGACGTGCCCACCATCTTCAAGGGCCTGCAGCTCGACATCGGCGCCCCGCCGCAATTCATGGACTTCCGCTACACCATTCACGACCGTTGGCACGGGGAGTTCCAGCTCGACCACTGCGGCGCGCTGCTCGACGTGGAGCCGATGGGCGACGAGTACGTCTTCGGGATGTGCCACACCATCGAGGACCCGACGTTCGACGCCACCGCCGTCGCGACCAACGCGCGCGCGCAGATGCGCCCCATCCACCGGCCGCCACGCGTGCCGGCGGACCGGCATCCGCACTGCGCGTGGACCGTCGTCATCGACCAGTCCCACCCCGAGGCGCAGAGCATCCCGGCGCTGGACGTCATCCGCCAAAAACGCGCCGCCACTTGGGAATTAGAGCCGATCGACGGCTCCGACGAGGGCCAGGCGGACTACTCCGGGCCGTTGCTGTCCGATTTCGACTTCGCCGCGTTCTCGCACTCGGCGCTGGTGCGCATGGCCGACGAGGTGTGCCTGCAGATGCACCTGCTGTATCTGTCGTTCGCCCTCGCAGTGCGGGCGCGCGCCGCCAACGACGCCCAGGCCGTCGACGTGTGCACGCGCGGCCTGACTGGCCTGGCCGGGCTCGCATCCGAGCGCATCCATCGCGCGCTGCAACTGGCCGGGGGGATCGAGGGGACTCGACGGGTGCTCGAGCTGCACCCGCTGCTCAACCCCGCGGGCTACGTCATCGCGGAAACGGCGCAGAACCGACTGCTGGTGCACGAGTCCCCGGCCCATGACGACGGCGCCTGGATTTCGCTGTGCTCACCGGAATCCGTGCAGCCGCTGCAGGCGATCGCGACCGCGGTCGACCCTCACCTCGAGGTACGGGTCAGCGGCACCAAGACCGATTGGGCCGCCGAGCTGGTCGAAACCGACACCGCGGCAAAGGAACTGCCCGAGGTGCAGGTGGCCAAAGTCAGTCACGGATCGACATTCCAATTCGAGCCGAGGCGTTCGCTGCCGCTCACTGTGATCTGAGCACCCGCCCTCTGTCAAGGGAGTCGTCGATACCGTTTCGGTGACGACACGGCATCGACCGGATACCAATGAGGTTGTGGCCGGGCGAAATACAGCGCGTGCGCGGCTAAGGTTAACGCTGGCCACCGACCTCTATAGACGAAAGTTCTCGCTCTATGTACGACCCAGTGGGGTTGTCGATCGGGACCGCGAACCTGGTCGCTGCGCGAAACGGAAGTTCGCCGGTTGCACGCCGTGCGGTGCTGACGCTGTATCCGCACTGCGCGCCGAAAATCGGCCTGCCCAAAGAGAACCCGGCGCTGTCCGAGCCCGGGGTGCTCATGCGGGGCTTCGTCGAGCGCGTCGGCGACTCCGTTGCGCTGGTGTCGCCCGACGGGTCGGCTCACGACCCGGATCTCCTCATGGTGGAGGCGCTGGACGCCATGGTGGCGGCCGCCGGCGCGGACTCCGGCGCGTCCGAGATCTCCATCGCCGTCCCGGCATATTGGAAACCCGGCACGGTGCAGGCGCTGCGCAACGGTCTACGAACGCATTTGGGCTTCGTTCGAAGCGGCATGGCCCCCCGCCTGGTTTCCGACGCGATCGCGGCGCTGACCGCGGCGAACGCGGAGCTGTGCCTGGCGGCGACGGGCGTGGTCGGCCTGCTCGATTTCGGTGGCGGCGGCAC
>NZ_LZKK01000334.1 GCF_001672815.1 Mycobacterium sp. E796
GCCAACCCCGACGGGGACGTGCTGTGGCGGCCCGGCGGCGGCGCCGCGAACCCGTAGGCGGCATCGAGTCTGCGCACAGATCGCAATCCGCGCGAAAACCGCGCTCTCACCGCAGTTTCGACGTCGCTCGGCGCTAGACGCTGCGGCGGCGGGCGCGCGGTGAGGGCCGCGACTCCAGCCAGGACAGGAATGCGGTCAGTGCGCCCTTGTCGAGCGCGAGCTCGTAACCGGAACGGCGGTCCTGAGTCGTGTCACGCAGCTCCAAAACGACGATCTCGTCGGTCATGATGTCGAACTCGTCGCCGCGCGGGGCACGCCGGGCGACGATCTCCACGCCGCGCCGGCTGAGGCGGCGGTCCGGCCACAGCCGCAAACTGGACAGCCGGTAGAACGCGGCCTCGCCGCCGCGGTACCGGATCACCCCGTGCCGCCAGCCGTGACCGCCGACGGCGGGGATATCCCGCATGATTCCCGCGGTTCCGCCCTGGCGCAGCTTCAACAGCCGATAGCTCAGCGCGAGGACGGCGGCGCCTAACAACACGACGAGCACGACCATGCCGATCATGGGCGCGCTCATCGGCAATTAGTCGATCGCGCCGACGGCGCGCAGTCTGGCGCGCCCCCTGGCGGCAATGCGGGGATCGTCGGACTCGGCGTCTTCCCGGGCCGAACTCTCGTCGATCTCCGACTCGAACTCCGCGGACTCGGCGAGGACTGTGACGGTCTCCTCGGTGACCGACAGGAACCCGCCGTCCACCGCGATCCGCAAGTCGTCCTCGCCTTCGCGTTCGACACGCACCATGGCGTCGTCAACCAACTGCGCCACCAGCGGGATATGCCGGGGCAGGATCCCGATCTCGCCGACGGTGGTGCGGGTGAACAGGAACGTTGCCTCACCCGACCAGATCTTCCGGTCGACGGCGACTATCTCAACGTTCAATTCGGCCATGCCACTGTGCCTTTCGACTTATGCCCTCAGGATTCGAGCTTGGCGCCAAAGCTTTCGGCTTTCTTGGCCAGGTCGTCGAGGCCGCCGATCAGGAAGAAGGCCTGCTCGGGGATGTGGTCGAAGTCGCCCTTGGTCAGCTTGTCGAACGCCTCGATGGTCTCCTTCACCGGCACCGTGGAACCAGGCTGACCGGTGAACTGCTCGGCCGCCATCATGTTCTGCGACAGGAACCGCTCGATGCGCCGCGCCCGGTTGACCAGCTGCTTGTCTTCTTCGGACAGCTCGTCGATGCCGAGGATGGCGATGATGTCCTGAAGGTCCTTGTAGCGCTGCAGGATTCGGATGACTTCCTGCGCCACCCGGTAGTGCTCGTCGCCAACGACGCCCGGGTCGAGGATGGTCGAGCTCGACGCCAGCGGGTCCACCGCGGGGAAGATGCCCTTGGAGAACACCGAACGCGACAGCTCGGTGGTGGCATCCAGGTGCGCGAACGTCGTCGCGGGCGCCGGGTCGGTGTAGTCGTCCGCGGGCACGTAAACCGCTTGCATCGACGTGATCGAGCGCCCACGCGTCGAGGTGATCCGCTCCTGCAGCTCGCCCATCTCGTCGGCCAGCGTCGGCTGGTAGCCCACCGCCGACGGCATGCGGCCGAGCAGGGTCGACACCTCGGAGCCCGCCTGGGTGAACCGGAAGATGTTGTCGATGAACAGCAGCACGTCCTGGCCCGCCTCGTCGCGGAACCACTCCGCCATCGTCAGCGCGGACAGCGCCACCCGCATACGGGTGCCGGGCGGCTCGTCCATCTGACCGAACACCAGCGCGGTGTCCTTGAGCACGTCGGCTTCCTTGAGCTCGACCCACAGGTCGTTGCCCTCGCGGGTGCGCTCGCCCACCCCCGCGAAAACCGAAGTACCACCGAAGTTTCGGGCGATGCGGTTGATCATCTCCTGGATGAGCACCGTCTTGCCGACGCCGGCACCACCGAACAGGGCGATCTTGCCGCCACGCACGTACGGGGTCAGCAGGTCGACGACCTTCAGGCCGGTCTCCAGCATCTCGGTGCGCGGCTCGAGCTCCTCGAAGGCCGGCGGCTTGCGGTGGATCGACCAGTGGTCGAATTCCTCGCCGTAGCCCGGCTTGTCCAGGCAGTCGCCCAGGGCGTTGAAGACGTGGCCCTTGACGCCCTCGCCGACCGGCACCGAGATCGAGTTGCCGGTGTCGGTGACCTCGACGCCGCGCACCAGGCCGTCGGTGGGCTGCAGGGAGATCGTGCGAACCAGGTTGTCGCCCAAGTGCTGTGCGACCTCGAGCGTGAGCGTCTTCTTGAGCTCCTCGAAGGTGATGTCGGCGTGCAGCGCGTTGAACAGCTCCGGAACGGCGCCGCGCGGGAACTCGACGTCGACGACCGGACCGGTGACGCGCACGACGCGGCCGCTGGTGTCGGTGTCCTTCGAGTCTGTGGTCTTTTCGTCAGTAGCAGTCATGTCTCTTCTTCCTCGTGGTGCTACTTAGCGTCCGCGAGCGCATTTGCGCCGCCGACGATTTCGCTGATCTCCTGGGTGATCTGGGCCTGCCGCTCGCGGTTCGCCATCAGCGTCAGTTCTTTGATGAGGTCGTCCGCGTTGTCGGTGGCCGACTTCATCGCACGCTGGCGTGACGCCAGCTCCGACGCCGCCGCTTCCAGCAGCGCCGCGTACACGCGGGTGGTGAGGTACCGCGGCAGCAGGGCCTCGAACAGCGTCGTCGCGTCCGGCTCGAAGGAGTAGAGGGTGTGCAGTTCCTCTTCTTCCTCGACGTACTCCACCACCAGCGGGGCAATGCGGTGCGCCACCGCCGTTTGCGACATCATCGACTTGAACTCCGAGTACACGACGTGCAGCTCATCAACACCCTGGCCGCCTTCGTCGTCGGACAGCCGATCCTCGTCGTCCCCGGTGCCCTTCATGAAGGTGTCGACCAGGGTGGTGGCGATCTCCGCGGCGTTCTCGTACGTCGGTTGCTCGGAGAAACCCGCCCACGACTCGGTGATGTCCCAGTTGCGGAATTTGAAGTAGTTCAGCGCCTTACGGCCCACGGTGTAGAGGACCGGCGTCTTTCCCTCCTCCCTCAGCAGGGAGAACAGCTCCTCGGAGCGACGAAAGACGCTCGAGTTGTAGGCGCCGCACAAGCCACGGTCGGAAGACACCACCAGTACGCCGGCCCGCGTCGGGTTCTCCCGCTCGACCAGCAGGGGGTGGTCCAGCGCCGCTTCGGCGGACAGGGTGGTGAGCGTCGCCGTGATCTGGAATGCGTAGGGGCGCGCGGATTCCAGCCGTGCCTGCGCCTTACCGATGCGCGAGGTCGCGATCATCTCCTGGGCCTTGGTGATCTTTTTGATCGACCCGGCCGATCGGATCCGGCCGCGCAGTTCGCGAAGTGTGGCCGCCATCGTTAGCTACTTCTTGTCCTTCTTGGAGTCCTTCGATTCCTTCTTCGGCTTTTCCTTCTTGACTTGCACCGACTCCTTTGCGAGGTCTTCCTCGTCCATCGCCTCGACGTGCTCGTCGGGCACCACCGATCCGCCGTCGGAGGCCGCGAAGCCCTTCTTGAACTTCTTGATGATCTCGGTCAGCTCGTTCTCGCCCTCTTCCGAAAGCTTCTGGCTGTCCCGGATGCCGGCCAGGAACTTCTCCTCGGAAGCCCGCATGTGGTCCAGCAACTCGGTTTCGAACCGCCTGACGTCCTCGACGGGAACCGAGTCCAGGTGGCCGCCGGTGCCCAGGAAGATCGAGACCACCTGCTCCTCGACCGGCATGGGCTGGTACTGCCGCTGCTTGAGCAACTCGACCAGCCGCTCGCCGCGCTCCAGCTGCGCCTTGGACGTGGCGTCCAGGTCGGACGCAAACGCGGCGAAGGACTCCAGTTCGCGGTACTGCGACAGGTCCAGACGCAGCGAGCCGGCCACCTCTTTCATGGCCTTGATCTGCGCCGCCCCACCCACGCGGGACACCGAGACACCGACGTTGATCGCGGGCCGGACACCCTGGTTGAACAGGTCGGACTCTAGGAAGCACTGCCCGTCGGTGATCGAGATGACGTTGGTGGGGATGTAGGCCGAGATGTCGTTGGCCTTGGTCTCGATGATCGGCAGGCCCGTCAGCGAACCGCCGCCGAGGTCGTCGGACAGCTTGGCGCAGCGCTCCAGCAACCGCGAGTGCAGGTAGAAGACGTCGCCCGGGTAGGCCTCGCGGCCCGGCGGGCGGCGCAGCAGCAGCGAGATCGCGCGGTACGCCTCGGCCTGCTTGCTCAGATCGTCGAAGACGATCAGCACGTGCTTGCCGTCGTACATCCAGTGCTGTGCGATCGCCGAACCCGTGTAGGGCGCAAGCCATTTGAAGCCGGCGGAGTCCGACGCGGGAGCCGCGACGATGGTGGTGTAGTCCATCGCCCCGCCCTCTTCGAGCGCGCGGCGCACGGCCGCGATCGTGGTGCCCTTCTGCCCGATGGCCACGTACACGCAGCGCACCTGCTTGCGCTCGTCGCCCGACTCCCAGTTCTGGCGCTGGTTGAGGATGGTGTCGATGCAGACCGCGGTCTTGCCGGTCTTGCGGTCGCCGATGATCAGCTGGCGCTGCCCGCGGCCGATCGGGGTCATCGCGTCGATGGCCTTGATCCCGGTCTGCAGAGGCTCTTTCACGCCCTGGCGCTGCACCACCGACGGCGCCTGGATCTCCAGGGCGCGCCGGATGTCGGTGTCGATGTCTCCGCGCCCGTCGATCGGCTGGCCCAGCGGGTTGACGACCCGGCCCAGGAACGCGTCGCCGACGGGGACCGACAACACCTCGCCAGTGCGCTTGACCTGTTGGCCCTCTTCGATTTTCTCGAAGTCACCCAGGATTACCGCGCCGATGCTGTGCTCGTCCAGGTTGAGCGCGACGCCGAGGACCCCGCCCGGGAACTCGAGCAGCTCCTGGGTCATCACGGAGGGCAAACCTTCGACGTGCGCGATGCCGTCACCGGCGTCGACCACGGTACCGACCTCCTCGCGCGAGGTGTCGGCGGTGAAAGAGCCTACGTATTCCTCGATGGCGCTTTGGATGTCGTCAGCCGAGATTGTCAAGTCTGCCATGGCTTTTCGTCTTCCTACTTGATCTTCGTTCGCATGCTGTTGTGATGGTGTGGTCAGTCGGGCAACTGGGCCTTCGCCGCGGCCAGCCGAGACGAGAGCGTCCCGTCGATCACCTCGTCGGCCACGGCGATCAACAGGCCGCCCAGCAATTCGGGATCGATCTGCAGCTGCACCGATACCGGATGGTCGTAGATGCGGCTGAGGACCTCGGTGACACGTGTGCGTTGGGCGTCGGTGAGCTCGGCCGCCGCGCCCACCTGCGCGACGATTTCGCCCCGGCGCGCCACCGCGACCTGTGCCAAGAACTTCATGGCCTCCTCGGCCGGTTCGCCCCTCAGCAGCTCGACGGTCTGGCTCAGCAGCGCCCGCGCGACCGGGTTGACCCTGCCGCTGGCGCTGGCAAGCACCTTGCGCAGCAACTCAACTCGCCCTTCGGCGGGGGACGCGTAGTCGCCCAACAGGATGGACAGTCGCGGCTGCGCGTCGAGGATGCGCGCGAACCGGAACAGCTGCTCTTCGACCTCGTCGACGCGGTCCTCGCGTTCAGCGACCTCCAGCAGCGCCTGCCGCGAGATGTGCTCGATGGCGTCGATCAGATCGGAGTTGGCCGACCAACGCTCGGAAACGGCCGCCCGCAGCACGTCGAGCGTGGCGTCGCTGACCTTGCCGGACACCAGGCGCTCGATCAGCCGGACCCGGGGCGCCGAGTCTTCGGCCGGGTCGGTGAGGTACCGGGTGACGACGATTTCGCGGTCCAGCATCTTGGCCACCGACACCAGCTCGCTGGAAAGTTTGGAAAGCGCATTGTTGTCAAGGTTTTCGGCGATGGTGCGGAATCGATCCGACAGGCTGCGCACCGCCTCGCGACTGGCGGAGCGCATCTTCGTTATTAGCGGGTACGCCACCTCGGCGGGGGCGGGGGCCATGGCTTCGAGATCGTCCAGGAACCGGTCGACGGTCGCCGACTGCTGTTCGGGGTCGGCGACGTAACTGCGCACCAACTCCCCTGCCTGGCGGACGGATTCATGCCCGAGCTCGAGGCGAAGCTGACGGGTCAGCTGCGCCCGCAGCAGCTCGGCCTGGCGCGCGCCCTGCGCCGCGATGCGTTCGGCCTCGACCCCGGCCTGCGCCTGCAACTGCTCGGTGATGCGTTCCGCGTCCGCGCGGGCTTCTTCGACCACCCGTTCGGCTTCTTCCTTGGCCGCCTCGACCGCCTTGCTGTGGGCGGTGGTCGACTCGGTCAGCCGGTCGGCGGCCGCGGCCGAATCGGCCAACTGCTGGCGCACCAAATCCTGTCGGGCGGCCATCATCCTGCGCACCGGCGGCACGGCGTACCGCCACACCAGCGCGACGATGACCGCGAACCCGAGCAACTGTCCGAGAAAAGTCGACATCAGCCTTACCTTGTCGCGGCGGAGGTGGTGACGTCGACGCCGAGGATCCGGCTGGCCAGGGTCGCCGACATGGTTCCGACGTTGGCGCGCAGATCCAACTCCACGGCGTCCCGTTCCCGTTTGAGTTGCTCGGAGGCCAGCTGCACCGTCGCCATCACCTCTTGCTCGGCGTGGGCCCGCGCGTCCTCGATGACCTTGCGGCCTTCGGCGCGGGCGTTGTCGCGGAAGGCCGACGCCTGCACGCGGGCTTCCTTCATGGCTTCTTCGTAATCGGCCTGGGCGGCTTCGAACTGCTCGGCCGACTTCTTGTTGTCGGCAGCGGTCTTGGCGACCATGGCGTCGCGTTCGCGCAGCACCTTGAGGATCGGCGGCACCACGAAGGTGCCGATGACGCCGAGCACGATGAGGAAGATGGCGAGCACGAAGAAGAACGTGCCGTTGGGGACAAGGAAGTTGCTGCCCCCCTTGCCTCCCTCGGCGACCACCTGGCCTGCGGCGAGCACCATGGGGTTCGGGTCACCCATCACAGCGAACTACGTGACGGGCGTGGCGAATACGAACAACGCCATGAACGCCAGGTTGATGAAGTAGGCCGCCTCAACCAGACCGACGGTGATGAAGAACGGCGTGAACAGCCGGCCCTGCGCCTCGGGTTGCCGGGCGATACCCGAAACCAGCGCGTTACCGGCGATACCGTCACCGATACCGGCTCCGATCGCGCCGCCGCCCATGATGATCCCCCCGCCGATGAGGGCACCGGCAGCGATAGTGGGGTCCATTCTTTCCTCCTTTATCCAGCTCTATCTGTTGGCTTATCTGGCTTGGCTAGTCATGGTGATCCTCCAGCTCCATGGCCTGACTGAAGTACAAGATGGTCAGGATCGAGAAGATGAAGGCCTGGATCGCCCCGACGAAGAGGTCGAACGATTTCCAAATCGCGTTGGGCAACCACATGATGTAGGGCGGGAAGAGCGCGATCAGCGCCACCAGGATGCCGCCCGCGAAGATGTTCCCAAAGAGACGGAGCGACAACGAAATCGGCTTCGCCAATTCTTCGACCAGGTTGATCGGAGCCAGGAACGCCACGTGCCCCTTGAGCACCTTGAGCGGGTGACCGACGATGCCCCGGCGCCAGATGCCTGCGATGTGATAGCAGACGAAGACGAAAAGGGCCAGCGCCAGCACGTAATTGATGTCCGCCGCGGCCGACTTGAGCAACTCGGTGGTGTGACCGGACTTGTCCGTGTACTGCAGCGGCAGCACCGACAGCCAGTTGGAGATCAGGATGAAGATGAAGATGGTGACGGCCAGCGGTAGCACGAACGGCGCGATCCGCATCCCGATGGCGCTCTCGATCTGGTCGCGCATCTGGATGGTGAGCGCCTCCCAAAACAGTTGCACCCCACTGGGAACGCCGCTCGAGGTGATCTTTGCGCGCAAGAAGAACGCCAGGGCGATCACGATCACGCCGGCGATCGCGGTCGACAGCACGGTGTCGGTGTTGACGGTCAGGCCCAGCCACGTTGCGGTGGTGTGCTCGCCAACCTCGATCTGGGAACCGGCCAGGATCGTCTCAGTCATCGCTGGTGCTCCTTCCGTCCGACCCGTCTGGGCCCAGGGATGCGGCCGGCTCGCCCGTGCGCAGCTTCTTGTAGACCGGCACCGCGGTCGACACGACCAGGAGCACCTGGAAGAGCGCCAGGCCGAACATCGCGCCCAAGCCGTTCGGCCGGAAAACGTAGGCAATGATCAGCGCGATGACGGTGATAATCGCCAGCCGGGTCGCCGAATTGAGTGCCATCGAGCTTTTCAGTGGGTGCTCTTTCGCGGTGATCGACGCGACCGAACGCCGGACCAACAATGCGTTGAGCAAACCCAATAGCAACCCCACACCGAAGAACACGCCGAGCATGAGGCGGCCCGACAATCCGGCGCCGAGCATCGCCAGCGCGGTGACCGCGAGGCTGATCGCCAACAGCCGAACCGGACGGAAAGCAACAGAGGGGAACACCAACGGCGCGTCCTGCGCTGGTGTCGTCACTGCAGCACCTCAATCCCAGGTAGTAAAGCGGGGAACCCTCGACCGACCGATCGGTGGCCCGCCGAGCGTATCGCACGTCACGCTGGAATCACCCAAGGGGTAGCTCCCTTTGTCGGTCGTGAGTCGGCGCGCTCGGACAAGCGTCCGAAGGGCCGGCTGGCCGGCAACCCTCAAGGTCTCATTTTGGGGTTCTACCTGCACCGTACCATACAAGGGGCACTACTACTACTGGGTGTCGTAGCCCTCGTCTAGTCCAAGTCCGAGTAGTCGTCGCGGCGGCGCAGGAGCGGGATCGCCGTCGCCACTCCGGCGACCACGATCGCCCCCAGCATCACCGCGCCGGTGTCGCGCGGATTGAAAAAGATTGTGCTGGCGGCGCCGAACGCGACAATGCCCACCCATAAATAGATGAGCAGCACCACCCGGCGATGCGAATGGCCAATCTGCAGCAACCGGTGATGCAGGTGCATCTTGTCCGGGCTGAATGCGCTGCGGCCCGCGCGGGTGCGGCGCACGATCGCCAGCAACAGGTCGAGCATCGGCACGAAAATCACGGCGGCCACCAGCAGGAACGGTGACAGCAGAGCAAACACGTCACGGGCGCCGTAGGCGTTTTGCGAAACGGGGCCCGCCGCGGTCGTCGCGGCCGCGGAGATCATCAGGCCGATCAGCATCGAGCCGGAATCGCCCATGAAGATCCTGGCGCGATGGAAGTTGTGCGGCAGGAAGCCCAGGCAGGCGCCCGCCAGCACCACCGAGATGACCGCGGGCGGATAGAACAGCACGTCGCCGCCGTGGTCGCGCAGCAGGCCGACCGAGAACAGGCAGATCGCCATCGCCATGATCAGCCCCAGCCCGGCGGCCAGCCCGTCCAGCCCGTCGACGAAGTTCATCGCGTTGACGACCGACACCGTCAGCGCCAGGGTCAGCAGGATCGACGACGCCTGGTCCAGCACGATTGTGCCGACGCCGCCGATCGGGATGTAAAGGACGCTCCAGGCGACGCCCATGGTCACCAGCACGCTGGCCGCGGTGATCTGGCCGGCGAACTTGGTCAGGGCGTCCAGGCCCCAGCGGTCGTCGATCAGGCCGATACCGACGATCACCGCGGCGGCCACCAGGACGGCGGGCATGCCGGTGGAGTAGACGAAGCCGCGGGTGAGCGCCGGAAGCTGCCAGGCCAGGAAGACGGCCGAGATCACGCCGAGGAACATCGCCAGGCCGCCCATGCGCGGGGTGGGGGTCACGTGCACGTCGCGTTCGCGCGGATAGGCGACCGCGCCCAGCCGGGTGGCCAGGACGCGCACCGGTCCGGTCGCGAAGTACGTGACGATCGCGGCGGTCAGCCCGACCACCGCCAGCTCGCGCAGCGGGACGCCGGTGCCGCGATCGGACAGGGCGAGCAGACCACCGGCAAGGCTGGACACCAACGAAACCGTACTGCACCGGGCTGAGACGGGATTGGCGGCGCCCTCACCGCGCCGAACGTGAAACCACTGCTAAAAATTGCCCAATCTTCGCAGTGGGTTCACGTTCGGCGACTAGCTCTTCAAAAGAGCCGGGTCCAGGCCGAGGACTTCGGCGATCCGCTCGGCGCTGACCGGGCCCGCCCGCAGGATGCGCGGCGTCTCCCCCGTCAGGTCGACGATCGTGGAGGCGGCCTGCTGCTGCGAGCGCCCCGCGTCGAGATAGACATCCACCAGATCGCCGAGCTGGTCGCGGGCCTCGTCGGCGTCGACCGCGGGCGGGCGGCCGGAAACGTTGGCGCTGGACACCGCCATCGGCCCCACCTCGCGCAGCAGCTCAATTGCCACCGGGTGCAGCGGCATCCGCAGCATCACCGTGCCGCGGGCATCGCCCAGGTCCCAATGCAACGACGGCGCCTGCGTCACCACCAGACTCAATGCGCCCGGCCAGAACGCGCGGATCAGGTCGCGCGCCCCGTCGGGCATCGTGTAGACCAGCCCCTCGATGGTGTGCCAGGAGCCGACGAGCACGCCCACCGGCATGTCCCGGCCCCGGCCCTTGGCCGCGAGCAGCGCCGCCACCGCGGTGCTGTCGAAGGCGTCGGCGCCGATCCCGTACACGGTGTCGGTCGGCAGCACCACGAGCCGGCCGTTCTTGACCGCACCCGCCGCCGAGGCGATTCCGACCGAACGCTGGTCGGGATCGCCGCAGTCGAACACGGTGGTCAACGGGGCCCCCTTCGCGCCGTCACGAATCTCGGCCGCCCGGCCAGATCCCGGCGGGCCTCGATATCCTCGAAAATCCCTGTGGCTTCGATCAATTCGACCGTCCGCACCGACGTGGTGTCGTCGTGCTCGACGGCGAGCAGGCCGCCCGGGCGCAGCCAGCGCCCGGCGAGTCGGACGACGCCCGCGATGACCGCCATCCCGTCCGGCCCGCCGAACACCGCGTGCGGCGGATCATGTTGGGCCACTTCGGCTTCCACCGCGTGGTCATCGGGAACGTAGGGCGGGTTGGCCACCACCAGGTCGACGAGTCCGTCCAGCTCGGACAGCAATCCGGGGGCGGTCACGTCGGCGCGAATCAGTTCCACGGCCGTGCCCGCCGCGTTGCGGCGCGCGTACGTGAGGGCCGACTCGGAGTCGTCGAGGCCGATCACCCGCGCGGCGGGGCGGTGGTTCGCCAGCGCCACGGCCAAGGCCCCGGATCCGGTGCACAGGTCGACGATCACGGGCCGCGCCGGGAGGGCTTGCGCGGTGGCCCATTCCAGCATGGCCTCGGTCTCCGGGCGCGGAATGAAAACTCCGGGGCCGACCTGCAGCGTCACCGGCCCGAACGCCGCCGTCCCGGTGAGATGCTGCAACGGCACCCGCTGCGAGCGCGCGGCCACGATCTCGCGGTAGCGGCCGAAGAATTCGTCGCCCGGCGACTCGAGCAGGGTCAGCCGTCCGCGTTCGGTGCCGGTCAGGTGGGCGGCCAACTCCTCGGCGTCGTAGCGTGCGGAATCGATCCCGGCTTCGGCGAGTTGCGCCGCCGCCGAGTCGATCGCGCGCCGCAGGACGGTCATGCCTGCTGCAGCCTCGATTGCTTGTCGGCCGCGCTCAGCGCGTCGAACAACGCGTCGAGGTCACCGTCGAGCACCTGGTCGAGATTGTGTGCCTTGAAACCGATTCGATGATCGGTGATCCGGTTCTCGGGGAAGTTGTAGGTGCGGATCCGTTCGCTGCGGTCCACGGTGCGGACCTGGCTGGCCCGATCGGCCGACGCGTCGGCGAGCGCCTTTTCCTCGGCGAGGGCCTGCAGCCGGGCCGCCAGCACCTGCATGGCGCGGGCCTTGTTCTGCAGCTGCGACCGTTCGTTCTGACAGGTGACGACGATCCCGGTGGGCAGGTGCGTGATCCGCACCGCGGAGTCGGTGGTGTTGACACCCTGCCCGCCCTTGCCGGACGAGCGGTAGACGTCGATGCGCAGGTCGGACTCGTCGATCTGCACCTCGCCGACTTCCTCGGGCTCGGGATAGACCAAGACGCCCGCGGCCGACGTGTGAACGCGGCCTTGGGATTCCGTCACCGGAACCCGTTGCACCCGGTGCACCCCACCCTCGAACTTCATCCGCGACCACACCCCGTCGGCGGCGTCGCCCTTGCTGGCGATGGCCAGCGTCGCATCCTTGTAACCACCCAGATCCGAGGTGGTTTCGTCCAACACCGTGACCGTCCAGCCGTGTCGCTCGGCGTAGCGGATGTACATCCGGGCCAGGTCGGCGGCGAACAGCGCCGATTCCTCGCCGCCCTCACCGGATTTGACCTCGAGCACGATGTCGTCGGCGTCGTGGGGGTCGCGGGGCGCCAGCATGTCGGTGAGCTGGGTGTCCAGTTCGGCCACCCGGGACTCCAGCTCGGTCACCTCGTCGGCGAACGACTCGTCGTCGACGGCCAGTTCGCGCGCGGCCTCGAGGTCGCCGCGCGCGGCCTCCAGCTTGCGGTAGGTGCCGACGATCGGCGCCAGTCGGGCGAATCGGCGTCCCGCCTTGCGCGCCTCGTCGGGGTTGCTGTGCAACTCGGGGTCGGCCAGCCGCTTCTCCAGCTCGGCGTGTTCGGCGAGCAGCACGTCGATGGTCTGCACCGGCTTCGTCACGTCACACCTCCTACCCCCGGACACAAAACCGACGCCCGGCCTGTGCAGACTCGCACAGTTCGGGCGTCGGTAAGCCAGCTATTTGTCGGTCGACTCGGCCGAGTCGGCCGCGGCCTTGCGCTTGCCGTAGCGCTTCTCGAAGCGGGCCACCCGGCCGCCGCTGTCGAGGATCTTCTGCTTGCCGGTGTAGAAGGGGTGGCACTGCGAGCAGACCTCGACGACGATGTTGCCGCCGGGCTTGGTGCTGCGGGTGGTGAAGGTATTGCCACACCCGCAATGCACGGTGGTCTCGCCGTACGCGGGATGAATGTCAGCTTTCATGATGTCCTCTTCGATCGTTTGCCGCCCGGACCGGGCGCGAACTCCGGGAACCTGATCTGTTCCTGGGTTAGTCGACCCCCGATTATGCCAGGTCAACCTACATCAGCCCAAACAGCGAGCTGGTCGCCCGCATTCCCGGCTGCTCAGGGCCGCGACGTGTCGCGGTAGACGCGGCTTTTTGCGGCGCGGGTCCACACCACGCCGCCGCCGGGTGCGGTGCCCAGCGCGCTGAGCTCGCGTTTGAGGATCTTGTTGGTCGCCGTGGTCGGCAACCGGTCGGCGAGCCAGACGTAGCGGGGCCACGCCTTGGGCGACAGGTCGGGCTGATCGGCCAGGAACCGGCCGAATTCCTCGGGCGTCAGCTCCGCGCCGTCGGCCAGCACGATCGCCGCCATCACCTGGTCACCCGAGTGGTCGTCGGGCACCGCATAGACCGCGACGTGGCTGATCGGTGCCAACCGCTCCAAGATGCGTTCGATGGGCGCCGTGGTCATGTTTTCCCCGTCGACGCGCAACCAGTCGCCGCTGCGCCCGGCGAAGTAGAGCCAGCCGTCGGCGTCTTTGTAGGCGAGGTCGCCGGACCAGAACATGCCGTGTCGCAGCCGCGCGTCGGTGGCCTCGGAGTCGTTGTAGTAGCCGGCGAACATGCCTGCGCCCGTGGTGTTGACCAGCTCCCCGATCGCCTCGTCGGCGTTGGTCAGGGCGCCGTCGCGGAAGGTGGCGGGCGGGCACTCGGCCAAGGTGTCGGGGTTGTAGACGGCGACCCCGGGGAAGCCGCGGCCCAGCGACCCGGGCGGGCACCCGTCTTCGCGGGTGATGACGATCGCGCCCTCGGTGGAGCCGAAGCCGTCCCACACCGTGCAGTCGAATCGCCTGCTGAACTCGGCGATGTCTCGATCGCTGGCCTCGTTGCCGACCGCGACCCGCAGCGGGTTGTCGTGGTCGTCGGGTCGCTCCGGCGTGGCCAGCACGAAGGCCAGCGGCTTGCCGACGTAGTTCATGAAGGTGGCCCCGTACCGGCGCAGGTCTCCCAGCAGCCCGGATGCCGAGAACGTCGCGGGGGCCATGGCCGCGCCGGTGGACACCGCCACGCTCCACCCGGCATACAGCGCGTTGGCGTGAAACAGCGGCATCGACAGGTAGCAGACGTCGGAGGCGTCGAGCTCGAACCGCCCGACCAGCGTTGCCCCGGCGAACAGCACGACGAGGTGGGTGACCCGGACGGCCTTCGGGTCGCCGCTGGTGCCGGAGGTGAACAGCATCATGAAGGTGTCGGTCGGCGCGACCTCGCGATGCGGCGTGAGGGGTCCGGCGCCGCTCAGCAGCGCGCGCCACGGCTCGGCGGACACGTCGAAGACCCGGACCCCGGGCAGGTCGAGGCCGTCCAGCAGCCCCCGGTGCGCCGGATCGGTGAGCAGGATCTGGCAGTCGGCGCGGGCGATGTCGCGGGCCAGCGCGGCGCCGCGGCGGGTGTCGTTGATGCCGCACAGCACGTAGCCGCCGAGCGCCGCCGACGCCATGGCCGTGAGCATCTCGGGGGTGTTGCCCAGCAGGGCGCCCACGTGCAGCGGACGGCCCGGGTCGGCGACCCCGATGACGGCGGCCGCGGTGGTGGTGGCGTCGGCCAGGTGCTCGCGCCAGGTCCAGACGCGGTCGCCGTACTTCAGCGCCGGCGTGTCCTGTTCCAGGCGCTTGCGAAGCAGTTGCTGCAGCGTCTCCGCCACGGCGCTGCCGCGTTTAGTCGTTGTCCATCGACCCGGGGGTCGTCTTGGACACCTGCACCAGGAACTCGTAGTTGTTCTTGGTCTTGCGCAGCTGGGACATCAGCAGGTCGATGGCCTGGTGGGGGTCCAGACCCGACAGCACGCGGCGCAGCTTGTGCACGATCGCGAACTCGTCGGGCGAGAGCAGCAGCTCGTCCTTGCGGGTGCCGGACGGGTTGACGTCGACCGCGGGGAAGACCCGGCGTTCGGAGATCTTGCGGTCCAGCTTGAGCTCGGCGTTACCGGTCCCCTTGAACTCCTCGAAGATGACCGTGTCACCGGTGGACCCGGTCTCGACCATCGCGGTGGCGATGATGGTCAGCGACCCGCCTTCCTCGATGTTGCGCGCCGCGCCGAGGAAGCGCTTCGGCGGATACAGCGCGGTGGAGTCGACACCACCGGACAGGATTCGGCCGGAGGCAGGCGACGCGTTGTTGTAGGCGCGGCCCAGGCGGGTGATGGAGTCGAGCAGCACCACCACGTCCTTGCCCTGCTCGACGAGCCGCTTGGCGCGTTCGATGGCCAGCTCGGCGACCGAGGTGTGGTCCGACGGCGGCCGGTCGAACGTCGAGGCGATGACCTCGCCCTTGACCGAGCGCGTCATGTCGGTGACCTCCTCGGGCCGCTCGTCGACGAGGACGACCATGAGGTGGCATTCCGGGTTGTTCTTGGTGATCGCGTTGGCGATGTCCTGCAGGATCGTCGTCTTACCCGCCTTGGGCGGCGACACGATCAGCGCCCGCTGGCCCTTGCCGATCGGCATGATCAGGTCGATGACCCGCGTGGTCAGCCGGTCCGGGGTGGTTTCCAGGCGCAGCCGCTGGTTGGGGTACAACGGCGTCAGTTTGGAGAAATCGGGCCGCTTCTTGGCCTCTTCGACCGAGCCGCCGTTGACGCTGTCCAGGCGCACCAGCGGGTTGAACTTCTGCCGCTGGTTGGGTTGCTCGCCGTCGCGGGGCACCCGAACCGCGCCGGTCACCGCGTCACCGCGGCGCAGCCCGTTCTTGCGCACCATGTTCATCGAGACGTAGACATCGTGCGGGCCGGCCAGGTAGCCGGAGGTGCGAACGAACGCGTAATTGTCGAGCACGTCAAGGATTCCGGCGACGGGCTGAACGACGTCGTCCTCGCGGAGTTCGGTGTCGGCCCCGTCGCCCGACCGTTCGCCGCGGCGCCTGCGGTCGCGGTCGCGGAACCGGCGTCCCCGCCGGCCCTGACGGCCCTCGCCGTCGTCGTCCTGCTGGTTCGACCCGCCGCGGTTCTGCTGGCCGCCCTGACCTTGCTGATCGCCGCCCTGGTCGCCGCCCCGCTCGTCGGTCTTGGTGTCCTGCTGGCGGTCTTGGCGCTTGTCGGCTTCGCGGTTGCCGCCCTTTTGGGTGTCCGCGTCCTCGGACGGTGATCCCGCTTCGCGGCTGGCCCCGCGCCGTTCGCGGCGCGGGGCCTCGCCGGTGGAACCGTTCTGTTCCCCTTGCGCGGCCGGCGCTTCCGCCGGTGCGTCGGCGGTGGCCGTGTCGGATTGCTCGGATTTGCCGCTGTCCGCCGGGGCGGTGTCCGGGGCGGCGGGGGCCGCCGTCCCGTTGGCCTGCCCCCTGATTTCCTTTATCGCGGCAATGAGTTCGTTCTTGCGCATCCCGGACGTCCCCTTGACGCCGGCCTGGCTGGCCAGCGCACGCAGCTCGGGCAGCACCATGGTGGACAGGGAGCCGGCCGAGGCGTTGGTTTTCGCGTCGGGTGTGTCTGTGGTCACGGCGTCCGAAGCGTGATTGCTATCGGTGTTTTCGCCAGCCGTGAATAGGTCCGTATCTGTCACGGAGTTCCTTTCTTCCCCCGCTGATCAGGTCATACGGGGGTTCGTTGCATTCAGCCAATTTGCCGAGTGCGCCCAATCATCGACTCTGCAACGGTGATCGCCCGGATCGGCGGAGAAGACGGCGAACCTCGTTCACGAGAAGAATTGGTGTTGTCCTAGCGGCAAGGCAGTTGCAGATGCAGATGCTGCGATTGCTGGACGGCTCCGAGGATAACCTGCATCCGGATCGGAAGCAAGCAAACCCTCCGGCCACGCTGTGGATTAACCGGCGACGGTGACGCCCGGGCTCCAGCGAACTCCTTCGCCAGCGGACATCTTGGTGACGGCGAATCCGTGCGCGGCGCCGTACTCCAGCGCCTCCGTGGGTAACTCTGGCTCTGTGCTCAGTGCGATCAGCGAGGGACCAGCCCCGGAAAGCGTCGCTGCGACGTTATGACGCCGCAACAGCCGCAAATATTCCGCCGATGCCCTCATCGCGGGGGCGCGTTGGGGTTGGTGCAGCAGGTCTTCGGTGGCCGGCATCAGCATGTCGGGGCGCTCGGTGAGCGCGACGACCAGCAACGCGGCCCGGCTGACGTTGAAGCTGGCCTCTTCGTGGCCGACCAGGTTGGGCAGCAGCACCCGGGTCTCGGCGGTCAGCGAGCGTTCCTCGGGAATCGCGCAGAACAGGTGGATGTCCGGGTGCAGCCGAAGCGACACCGCGGAGTAGCGGGGCCGGTCACCGGTGCTGTCCGTCCAGGAGACCACTGCGCCGCCCAGCACCGCGGCCGCGGCATTGTCCGGGTGCCCCTCGAATTCCGAGCACAGCTGGATAAGCCGATCGACGCTCAGTGGGGTCGAATCGGTCTGCGCCACAAGCCCGTTCACCGCAGCCAGGCCGCCGGTGACGGCCGCCGCCGAGGAGCCCAGGCCGCGGGAGTGCGGGATGGCGTTGCGGCAGCGCACCACCAGGCCGGGCGCGCCGGCGCCCACGGCGTCCAGCCCGCGCCGGACAGCGCGCACGACCAGATGGTCGGCGTCGAGCGGCACCTGGTCGGCGCCCTCACCCTCGACCACCACCTGCAGCCCGGAATCGGTTGTCTCTACGACGATCTCGTCGCGCAGGTCCAGCGCCAGGCCGATGCTGTCAAACCCGGGGCCGAGATTGGCACTGGATGCCGACACCACGGCGCTGGCCACCAGCCCGGCGGGCAGCATCTGAACCGTCATGTCTTACGCGAGGCCCAGTTGTTCGACGACGAGGACGGGATCGACGGGCAGCGGGGACACGGTCGGCATGTCCTTCAGCGCGGTGTCGGGATCCTTGAGGCCATTTCCGGTCACCGTGCAGACCACCGTCGAACCGCGGGCCACCCAGCCGTCGTCGACGGCCTTGAGTAGCCCCGCGATGCTGGCCGCGGACGCCGGCTCGACGAAGACGCCCTCGGAGGCGGCCACGAGATGGTATGCCGCCAGGATCTCCTCGTCCGTGACGGCCAGGAAGCGGCCGTTGGACTGTTGTTGCGCCGCTACCGCGGCCGTCCACGACGCCGGGGCGCCGATGCGGATCGCGGTGGCGATGGTTTCCGGGTTGCGGACCGGTTCGCCGTGCACCAGGGGCGCGGCGCCGGCGGCCTGAGCGCCGAGCATGCGGGGCAGCCTGTCGATCACGCCCTCATGGTGATACTCGGTGTAGCCCTTCCAGTACGCGGTGATGTTGCCGGCGTTGCCGACCGGAAGCGCGTGCACGTCGGGGGCGGCGCCCAGGGCGTCGACGATCTCGAACGCGGCCGTCTTCTGGCCCTCGATGCGCACCGGGTTCACCGAATTCACCAGCGAGATCGTCGGGAAGTCGGCGGCCATCTTGCGGGCGAGTTCCAGGCAGTCGTCGAAGTTGCCATCGATCTGGATGATCTTGGCGCCGTGCATGACCGCCTGCGCCAGCTTGCCCATCGCGATCTTGCCCTGCGGTATCAGCACCGCGCAGGTGATGCCGGCCCGCGCGGCGTACGCCGCCGCCGAGGCCGAGGTGTTGCCGGTCGATGCGCACAGCACCGCCCGCTGGCCGCGGGCCAGGGCGTCGGTGACCGCCATCGTCATGCCCCGGTCCTTGAAGGAGCCGGTGGGATTGAGGCCCTCGACCTTGAGATGCACGGTGCAGCCGGTCTTTTCCGAGAGCCGGGCCGCGGCGATCAGCGGGGTGCCGCCCTCCAGGAGGGTGACCGGGGTCCAGTCGTCACCGACCGGCAACCGGTCGCGGTAGGCCGCGATCACTCCGGGCCAGGGTTGGTGGGTTGCGGTCCGGGGGATGCTCACAGGCCGTTTCCTTCCAGTCGCAGCACGCTCGTCACGCCCTGCACGACATCCAAATCGGCCAGCGCCCTAACGGTTTCGGACAGCGCGGCGTCGGTGGCGGTGTGGGTGACCACCACGACGCGGGCCCCGACCCGCCGGCCGCCCTCGTCGACCATGCCCTCCTGGCGCACCTCGGCGATGCTCACCTCGCGCTTGGCGAATTCCGTTGCCACCGAAGCCAATACGCCGGGTTCGTCGGCGACACTCATGCTGACGTAGTAGCGGGTGGGGATGAGACCCATTGGGGCGATGGGAAGCTGGGCGTACCGGGATTCCTTGGGCCCGCGGCTGCCCAGCACCCGGTTGCGGGCGGCCATCACCAGGTCGCCGGTGACCGCGGACGCCGTGGGCGCGCCGCCGGCCCCCTGGCCGTAGAACATCAGCCGCCCCGAGGCCGCGGCCTCGACCACCACCGCGTTGAACGCCCCGCTGACCGTGGCCAGCGGATGCGACAGGGGCACCAGCGCGGGGTAGACGCGGGCCGAAACCCGTTGCTGGCCGTCGTCTCCCGTGACGCGCTCGCAGATGGACAGCAGTTTGATGGTGCAGCCCAGCGCCCGCGCGGACGCGAAGTCGGCCGGGGTGATCTTGGTGATGCCCTCGCGATAGACGTCGTCGGCATGCACCCGGGTATGGAAGGCGATGGACGCCAGGATCGCGGCCTTGGCCGCGGCGTCGTAGCCTTCGACGTCGGCGGTGGGATCGGCCTCGGCGTAGCCCAGCGCGCTGGCGTCGGCCAGCGCGCTGGCGTAGTCGGCGCCGGTGCTGTCCATCTCGGACAGGATGTAGTTCGTGGTGCCGTTGACGATGCCGGCCACCCGCAGCACCGTGTCGCCGGCCAGCGATTGGGTGAGCGGGCGGATGACGGGGATCGCGCCCGCGACCGCCGCCTCGAAATACAGGTCGACGTGGGCGTTTTCGGCCGCCTGGGCCAGCTCCCCGGTGGAGATGGACAGCAGCGCCTTGTTGGCCGTGACCACGGACTTGCCGTGTTCGAGCGCGGCCAGGATCGCCTTGCGGGCGGGCTCGACGGGCCCCATCAACTCCACGACGATGTCGACGTCCGCGCGGGACACCAGCTCTTCGATGTTGTCGGTCAGCAGCCCGATGGGCACGCCGCGGTCGGCGGCGACGCGGCGCACCCCGATACCGCGCAGCACCAGCGGGGCACCGATACGGGCCGCCAGGTCGGCGGCGCTGTCCTCGATGATGCGGACGACTTCGCTGCCGACGTTGCCCAACCCGAGTACCGCTACGCCGACGGGCTTTTCGTCACCGGGCACGGGTCACCTCACTTCCAGACTCAAGAGATCGTCGACCGTCTCCCGGCGCAGCACCAGGCGGGCGCGCCCACCGCGCACGGCCACCACCGCGGGACGGCCGATCATGTTGTAGCGGCTCGACAGCGAATAGCAGTAGGCGCCGGTGGCGGCGACCCCGAGCAGGTCGCCCGGCTGCAGATCCCCCGGGACCCACGTGTCGCGGACAACGACATCGCCCGTCTCGCAGTGCTTTCCGACGATGCGGGCCAGTTCCGCCGGCGCGTCGCTGGCTCGCGAGACCAGCCGGGCGTCGTACTGCGCGTCGTAGAGCGCGGTCCGGATGTTGTCGCTCATGCCGCCGTCGACGCTGACGTAGCGCCGGTGCGCCGTAGTGCTCACGTCGACGTCCTTGACGGTGCCGACCTCGTAGAGGGTGATGGTGCCGGGCCCGACGATCGCGCGGCCCGGCTCGACGACCAGCCTGGGCGTGGGCAGCCCGACGGCCGCCGACTCGCTGCGCACGATGGCGCCCAGCTTGGCCGCCAGCTCGCCCACGGGCGGGGGATCGTCGGGCGCCAGGTACGAGATGCCAAAGCCGCCACCGAGATCGACCGTCGACAGCTGGGCCGTCTTGTCGACGCCGAACTCGTCGACGATCTCGTGCAGCAGGCCGATGACGCGGTGCGCGGCGAGCTCGAAGCCGGCGACGTCGAAGATCTGGGAGCCGATGTGGCTGTGCAACCCGACCAGCCGTAGGTGGTCGGTGGCGAACACTCGGCGCACCGCCGCCAGCGCCGCGCCGCTGGCCACCGACAGCCCGAACTTCTGGTCCTCGTGCGCGGTGGAGATGAACTCGTGGGTGTGCGCCTCGACCCCGACGGTCAGGCGCACCAGCACGTCCTGGACGATGCCGGCCTCGCCCGCGATGGCGTCGAGGCGCTCGATTTCGATCATCGAGTCCAGCACGACGTGGCCCACCCCGGCCTTGACCGCGGCGGTCAGTTCGGCGACGGATTTGTTGTTGCCGTGCAGCGTGATCCGCTCCGGCGGGAAGTCCGCGTGCAGCGCGACGGCCAGTTCCCCGCCGGTGCACACGTCCAGCGAGAGGCCCTCCTCGTTGATCCAGCGCGCTATCTCGGTGCACAGGAACGCCTTGGCGGCGTAATGCACGTGGTGGCCGCCGCCGAACGCCGCCGCCATGTCGCGGCAGCGGGAGCGGAAGTCGTCCTCGTCGATGACGAACAACGGGGTCCCGTACTCCTGGGCGAGGTCGGTGACCGCGACTCCCCCGATGACGGCTGCTCCGTTTTCGCCGCGAGTTGTGCTGCGCGGCCACACGTTCGGCGCGAGCAGCAGCAGCTCCTCGGGGGATTGCGGCCGGGGCGGGCTTTCGGCGTGGCGGGTCTCGTCGGCGTGCCGGGGACCGGCGGGATGGACGTTCACATTCGCTCCGGTGCGGTGACGCCGAGGATCGTCAGGCCGTTGGCGATGACCTGGCGGGCGGCCTGGCAGAGCGCCAGCCGCGCGGTGTGCAGGTCGCCGGGCTGCTCGTCGCCCTGCGGCAGGACGCGGCAGGAGTCGTAGAACCGGTGGTAGTCGCCGGCGAGGTCCTCCAGGTAGCGGCAGATCCGGTGCGGTTCCCGCAGCGCGGCGGCGGTTTTCACCACCCGGGGGAATTCGCCGATGCTGCGCAGCAGCGCGCCCTCCTTGTCGTGACTGAGCAGCTCGAGGTGGCCGGTGTCGGGGATCAGGCCGAGCTCGGCGGCGTTACGGGCCAGCGCCGAGAGCCGCGCGTGCGCGTATTGCACGTAATAGACCGGGTTTTCGTTGGACGCCGAGGACCACAGCGCCAGGTCGATGTCGATCGGGGTGTCCACCGACGAGCGAATCAGGCTGTAGCGCGCCGCGTCGACGCCGATCGCCTCGACCAGGTCGTCCAGCGTGAGCACCGTCCCGGCCCGCTTGCTCATCCGGACCGGCTGGCCGTCGCGGACCAGGTTGACCAGCTGTCCGATGAGCACCTCGACGCTGGCCGGGTCTTCGCCGAACGCGGCGGCCACGGCCTTCAGCCGGGCGATGTAGCCGTGGTGGTCGGCGCCGAGCATGTAGATGCACAGGTCGAAGCCGCGTTGCCGCTTGTCCAGGTAGTAGGCGATGTCGCCGGCGATGTAGGCCGGCTTGCCGTCGCTCTTGATCACGACGCGGTCCTTGTCGTCACCGAAAGCGCTGGTGCGCAACCAGGTTGCGCCGTCCTTCTCGTAGACGTTGCCGGTGCCGCGAAGCCGGGCGATGGCCTGCTCGACGCGTCCGCTGGTGTGCATCGAGTCTTCGTGGGTGTAGACGTCGAAGTCGGTGCCGAACTCGTGCAGCGACTCCTTGATGTGGGTGAACATCAGGTCGACGCCGATTTCGCGGAACGTCTCGTGCATTTCGGCTTCGGGCAGGCTCAGCGCGTCCGGCGCTTTCTGCAGCACCTGCGCGGCGATGTCGTTGATGTAGGCGCCCGCGTAGCCGTCTTGTGGCGTCGGCTCGCCCTTGGCCGCGGCGATCAACGAGTTGGCGAAACGGTCGATCTGCGCGCCGTGGTCGTTGAAGTAGTACTCGCGCACCACGTCGGCGCCCTGGGTGGACAGCAACCGGCCCAGCGCGTCGCCGACCGCGGCCCAGCGGGTGCCGCCGATGTGGATCGGCCCGGTGGGGTTGGCCGAGACGAACTCCAGGTTGATCTTCTGCCCGGCCAGGTCGTCGGAGTACCCGAACTCGTCGCCGGCGTCGATGACGTTGGTGACGACCACCGCCTGGGCCGACGCCTCGAGGCGCATGTTGATGAAGCCCGGCCCGGCGACCTCCGCGGCCGCGATTCCGTCGGCCCCGGCCAGCTTTTCGGCGAGCCATCCGGCCAGCTCACGCGGGTTGGCGCCGACCTTTTTGCCCAGCTGCAGCGCCAGGTTGCTGGCGTAGTCACCGTGATCGGGATTACGCGGCCGCTCAACCGTGACCGTCGCCGGCAACGCGGCAGCGTCCAGCCCGCGCTCGGCAAGCACCGCGGCGGCGGTGACTTTGAGCAGCTCGGCCAGGTCGGCGGGGGTCACGAGCGTCCATCCTATTGGCTAGGGTCCCCCGGCCCCGAATCTATTAGAGGGGGCAGCGCGGCCGCACCGGGGCCTGGGCCGCTACCGACTGGCGCGGGCGGCCTCGATCGGCACGATGTCCACCAGCCGGTCGCCGCGGACGACGTGATAGGCGTCATACCGATCGACGGTGGGGTCGCAGTGCGGGGTGGCGAACTCCACGCGTTCCCCGAGGCTGACGGGTGCGCCGGCGGGCCGGGTGAGCGCGCCGTGTTCGTCGCCGAAGAACGCGTACGTCGAGCCGCCGAACCGGGAACCGGCCGGGCGGGGCATGGGGCCGTCCGTCGCGAACGCCTTCAGGCCGGCGTCGACGGTGACGATCGCGTCGGCGTTGGCGCTCACGACTTGGCTCGAGACCCACAGGCTGGTTTGGAAGGCCCCGTCGTCGTCGTCGCCCAATGCGTCGCGATATTCGGCGTCCATGAAGACGTAAGAGCCGGGCTGCAATTCGTTGAGGACACCCAGGTCCAGATCGGCCGCGACGGTTCCGGTGCCGCCGCCGGTGACGATGCCGACCCGGTGACCGGCGGTGTGCAGGGCGTCGACCACTGCGGTGAGCGTTTCCACGCCGATTTTGACTGCGTCGCAACGGTGTTGGAAGCCGGGGATGTGCTGCCAGTGACCGCCGTAGCCCTGAACACCGGCCATCGTCAGCCCGTCGCACCGATGGATATGGTCGGCCAGCGCGACCGCTTGGTGCGGGCCGGAGACGCCGGTGCGGCCGAGCCCCACGTCGACGTCGACGAGGACATCGACCCGCATGCCGCGGCGGCACGCTTCGGCGCTGAGCGCGGTCGCCGGGTCGGGATGATCCACCACACAGGCAAAGCCGGGGTCGAGCGCCGCCACGTCGCACAGCCGCTTAGGCATCAGCGGATCGGCGACCGGCGACGTCAGGAGGATGCCGCGCACGCCGGCCGCCGAAAGTGCCTCGGCCTCCCCGATTTTGGCGCAGCAGACGCCCACCGCGCCGGCGGCGATCTGCTTTCCGGCGATCCAGGAGCATTTGTGTGTCTTGGCGTGCGGGCGCAGGGCGACCTTGCCGCGCGTGCGATCGGCCATACGACCGATGTTGGCGTCCAGCGCCGCCTCGTCCAGGATCAGCGCCGGCGTGGGCAGGCGGAATCGGGAGTTCGGCTCGCCAATCATGGCTTGCGCCAATCGTTCCGCCCGACGCATCGGCATCAGGACGCGACGGAGGTCAGGTGCTCGAATCCCGCAATCGGGACGATGTCCGGGAGTCGGCGGATTGCGCCGTTCTGAGCCCACTGGCCTTCGGGCACTTCGTGGATGACGCACGACGTGATGACCATCCTGTCGCCGTTGGTTTGAGCCGCCGCGGCGACCTCCTGAATTTCGCCGGCGAATCGCGCCTTGCGGGCCCCGTCGAGGACCCCGGCGCTGACCTGCCAGTCGATGAATACGCCGGCGACCGCGGCGTCCGCTGAGGTGCCGGCGGAGTAAAAGCATCCGGGCGAGAGCTCGTGCAGCAGGACCAGGGCCCGCATCCGGTGCTGGGGCTGGTCGGGCACCGACTCGGCGCGGCACGCCGCCTCGGTGAGGCCCGTGACCAGGCGCTCCTTGCCGGTCTCGTCGAAGGCGCCGGGTGTCAGTGTTACGCGCATCAGCGGCATGTCATGTCCTTAAGGGGTTCTTGCCCTCGTAATCTCCTCCGGCTGCGCCGCAGAATCCAGTGGCGAGGAAGACAGCTTTCTTGCATAATTCGCCACGTGATCGGTTTCGATGTCCTGACGCTCGACGGGGCCAGCGCCAGCGCGGTGGGTGTCACGATCGACGTGGTCTCGGCGGCCAATCGGATCCTCGGCAAACCGGCGTTCGACCTGCGGTTCGTCTCCCCGGAAAGCCAGGTCGCCCTGCGCGGTGGCCTCGCCGTCGCCGCACAACCCCTGGCGCACGCCGGCGCGCGAGACGTCGTCGTGGTGCCCGGGCTGGGCGCCGCGCAGCCCGAGGAAATCGCCGAGAGGCTCGCCGGCGCCGACGTCGCCGTGGCCGCCGAGTGGCTGGCGGGCGCGGACGCCCGCGGCGCGGAAATCGCGGCGTCGTGCACGGCCGTATTCGTCCTGGGCGCGGCCGGTCTTCTCGATCGTCGGCGTTGCGTCACGACGTGGTGGCTCGGGGCCGACCTCGCCAGGGTCGCGCCGGCGGCCCGCGTCGTCATCGACGAAATGGTCGTTCGCGACGGGCCGATCTGGACGGCCGGGAGCGCCTTCGCGCACATCGACCTGATGCTCGCGTTGATGCGCGACCTCGGCGGCGCCGCGCTCACCGACGAACTCGCGAACCGGCTCGTGGCAGATCAGCGGACCTCGCAGGCGAGCTTCCTCATTCCCTCGCACCTGGCGGCGCGCGACGAGACGATCGCGACGCTGGAGCGTTTCGTGCGGTCGCGGTTGGACGAATCGCACACGCTCGACTCGCTGGCCCGGTCGTGCGGCCTCAGCACCCGGACGCTGGCGCGCCGGACGCGAAACGCGGTGGGCCTCAGCCCCTTGCAGCTGGTGCAGCGGGTTCGCCTCGAACGCTCGCTACATCTGCTGCGCACGACCCGCATGCCGCTCGAGGAGATCGCGGCCGCGGTGGGGTTGGCGGATCCGGCGACTCTGCACCGACTGGTGAAGAAGCACACCGGCCGATCACCCGGGGCGCTGCGTCCGAGTGCCCAGGCAAGGGCCTCTTGAGCCCTGGCGGGGTCACAACCGTCACGCCGATGCGTTACTCTGGCTGGGCCCATGGCGCAGCATCGTGTTTTGCGCCCCCGTAGCTCAGGGGATAGAGCGTCTGCCTCCGGAGCAGAAGGCCGCAGGTTCGAATCCTGCCGGGGGCACAGCCTATTCCAGCATGTCATCAGCCATTTTCCGTTTTATCGCCAAGGCTCCGTGTGATCTATAGGTCATTCCGGGTCGCTGTGACGAGTGGCCTAACGTTTGCCAACACACCTGTTGCGGCCACGTTGAGAAGCGAGTCGTCGGATTATCCGGCTGGTATGGCAAGGATTTACGACCACGGCCAGAACGGAGCAACAAGAAGCGCGGCTCGCTCCCGATTTGCCGCCGTTCGCCCCGCGCGCCGTGGCGGGCCAGGCCCCATGCCAAGCGCCCGGCCCGGCCCGGCCGTCGCCAGCGCCGGGCGACGCGTGCATGATTTTAGGCCCGACCACAGAGGGCGAAAGTCCCTATTTGGATTTGCCG
>NZ_LZKK01000335.1 GCF_001672815.1 Mycobacterium sp. E796
ATCCGCTCGGCTTCGGCGGCCTGGTCGCGCAACTGGTCGGCCATGGCCACAACCTGATCAAGTACCCGCTCGCTCATGCTTATCGCCCCTTTACATCCGTTGGCGCACTCATGGTGTATCTCAGCGGGTGGCGATCGTGAACATGATCCCGGTGAGCGGACGCAATTGTGGCGTTCGGGAATTGAGACGCGCGAGATCACCGCCAAGCGAGAAGCCACGGCACACCTGAAGGGCGGTCGTAGACGACGATTCCGGCGTCCGGTGACCGGGAAAGCGCCGAGTGCAGAGCACACGACTTCGCTACCGTGAGGGCCCGTGAACAGAGCCAGCGAACCACACACCGAAGTGGGCGCGGATCGGCGCCACTGCCGCGCGCCGATCCATGTCAGCGGTCAGTTCGCGCGCTATGAGTGGCCTGCTGGCGCCCTGCAGCGCGGTCGCGATCAGCGACAGTGGACCAGCATGTACGCCCGGCTCATCGGGTTCGTCGCGGTTGCCGGCCCGGGTGCTGTCGGGGTTTGCTGACTGCGATGCCGTCAGAACACCACCCGCCCCAGGCCGCTCAGATTTCCCAATTGCCTTGTGCGGTAGAGCGGAACGTGGACAGCAGTCACATCGATGCCAACGGGCACATGAACGTGGTGCATTACCTGGATTTCGGGTCAGCCGCAGCCGATGTTCTGGTGCGCGGGATCGGGATTGACGACATCTACCGGGCCGAGCGGCGGCTGGGTGTTTTTACCGCCGAGCATCACTTGCGCTATTACAGCGAGCTCGTCGAGCACGATGTGGTCGATGTGCACGCCCGGGTCCTGGACAGTTCAGCCCGTGTGGTGCACATGATGTCATTTCTGGTAAATCGTTCCCGCCAGCAACTGGCGGGAACGCTGGAGATCGTGCTTGTCCATGTCGATCTCGACGATCGCCGCCCGGTCGCGATGCCTGCTGATGTCGCAACTGGCTTCGCCGAGCACAGCGCCTACTCCTCGACGCTGAAGTGGGCGGCACCGGTCTGCGGCGCGATGGGCATACGACGCTGAGAACTCTGGCGGCCGTGGCTGCGGTGACCACCAATGCGCGGCCCTCAGCCCTGGCATCGCCTACCTTCAAATGTGTACAGCCGCCACAGATGCCGGGCCAGCCCGACGGCGGGGACCCGTTGCGGCCAGTCGTCGGCGCGCAGATATGCGTCAGATCCGCCGTCGACGAAAAGAACGCTGCCACAGAGAAAATCCGCAGCATCGGACAGCATGAAGATCATCCAGTCCGCTAACTGGGCGGGGTCGGCGAACGCGCCGACTGGCAGCGGGAAGGAACGGACGGCCTTGGCTTCACGGGGTGTGGCCAACTGCCGCTGCAGCAGCGGTGTCATCACCGCCCCGGGGGCAATCGCGTTAAGCCGAATACCCGAGCCGGCCCATGCCGGTGTGACCGCGGTGCGCCGCACCCAGCGTGATACCGCGATCTTGGATGCGCCGTAGGCCATGGCGGGGGCGACCGACCAAAACATCCGCACCGCTCGGTGGGCCTTGACGACATCGTGATTCAGCAGCGCCCGCACGGCGCGCGAGGGCACGGCGGGCATCGTAGTCGTCGAATTGCTGCTTACAACAACAACCTTCGCATTGCCGGCAGCCGCGAGGGCCGGTCGCCAGGCCTGGGCCAATTCGACCACACCAAGGTAATTCACCGCCAGGATCCGGTGTGCGCTGTCCGGGCCTCGGGTAGGGCCCAGGCCTGCGGCCAGTACCGCGCCATCGAGTCGACCACCAGCGGCGGCCGATACCGCATTGGCCGCCGCTAGGCGTCCCTGCGGGGTGGACAGATCAGCGATGACCTCGGCATCGGCAAGGTCAACACCGATCACGCGGTGGTCGGCCGCCCGCAATTTCTGTGCGACGGCATGTCCCATGCCCGAGGCTGCTCCGGTCACCGCATAAACGCCCACGTTTCTCGCCTTAAGTCTTCGCCAATAGTCCGGCGTCGACGACGAGCTGCGTGCCGGTGATGTAGCGGGCTTGGTCGGAGGCTAAGAACACCACGGCGTTAGCGATGTCGACGGGTTCGAGCCGCGGCACCGCAAGCAGGTTACGACCGGTGAGCACCTCAGCGGCGTCGGCTGCCGTCGGATGGTCCGGATCGGGTCGCAGGCGTTTGAAGGTAGTCTCATTGAGCACCATCGCGGCCCCAACAGCGCCTCGGTGCACCGTGCTGACCCGGACGCCTTGCGGTCCCAGCTCGTTGGCGAGGGTGCGGGCCAGCCCGACCACCGCATGCGTGCTGACGGTGTAATGGGCGGTGTTGGCCGTGCCGCGAATACCGTTGGTAGAGCTGATGATCACGATCGATCCGCCATCGTCGCCAAGGTGCCGCACGGCGGCATTGCGTTGTGCCAGGCACCGGTCAAATTGACGTCCAATGTGCGCTGCCGGCTCTCAGCGGTGATCCCCCACGTCGGGGCGCTATCCGTATGAATTCCCGCGTTGGCGATTACGATGTCGAGGCGCCCCAGCTCGGCGACGCCTGCATCCATCGCGGCCGCCAGTGCCGTGAAGTCGCCGACATCGGCCAGACCGGTTGCCACACGGCGGCCGCGCTGGCGCACAGCGGCGGTCTGCTCGAGGTCGGCGTCCGCTGCGGACACATCCAGCGCGATGATGTCGGCGCCCTGGTCGGCCAACCGCTCGCAGTGACAACGTCCGGTGCCCCGCCCGGCGCCGGTCACCAATGCCACGCGGCCGTGCAGCGCCGACATCACACCGCCTTGATCAGAGTGAAGCCCTTGTACCCGGCGTCAGCGATCTCGTTGCAGATGTCCAGGTAGACCCCGAATCCGCCGATGAAAAGCATGAACACCCGAGGCTTGCCCGGCACGTTTGCGCCCAAATACCAGGAGTTCGCCTTGGTGAACAGCGTGGCGTCGGCCCGACGAGCGCACTCGGCGACCCAGTCGTCGACGGAGGCGGGGGTCGCCTCGATGGCCGCGTAGCCGTGATCGTCGAGATAGGCGATGCAGTCGGCAATCCAATTCACATGTGCCTCGGCGTGCAACACCATATTGGCCAGCACCGCGGGAGAACCTGGACCGCACACCAGGAATAAGTTGGGGAAGCCGTCGACGCCCAGTCCCAGGTAACTGCGCGGCCCATTGCTCCAGCTCTCGCGCAGCCGCGCGCCGCCCCGGCCGACGATGTCGATTTTGGACAGTGCACCGGTCATCGCGTCGAAACCGGTTGCGAGCACGATCATGTCCAGGTCGTAATGTGCGTCGGTGGTGTTGATCCCGGTGGCGTCGACGGAGACGATCGGTGTGTTGCGCACGCTGACCAGTTTCACGTTCGAGCGGTTAAATGTCTCAAAGTAGTTGGTGTCGGTACAGATCCGCTTCGTACCGATCGGATGGTCGGTGGGGATCAGCAGGTCGGCCAACGCTGGATCCTCGATGATCGCGCGCACCTTCTCCTCATAGAACTTGCGCGCTTCCTCGTTGGCCGCGGGGTCGATCATCTGATCGGTGAAGGTCTTGGAAAACAACACTCCGCCCAGATCCCAACGCCGTTGAAACGCTGCGCGACGTTCCTCGGGCGTGGCCTGCATCGTCAGCTTCGGATGGGCGACGTGGGGTGAGCCGCCTGAACTGTGCCAGGACAGCCGACGCCGTTCGGCGTAGTTAGCCTTCACCGCCGCGCGGTCTTCGTCGGTGAGCGGCCGATTGCCCGCGGGCACACTGTAATTTGGGGTTCGTTGGAACACGTAGAGTTGCGATGCCGCCTCGGCGATGATCGGGATGGATTGGATGCCGGAGGACCCCGTCCCGATCACCGCGACACGTTTGCCCGCAAAATCCACCGTCTCATCGGGCCACGCGGCGGTGTGGTGGATCGCGCCCGTGAAAGTTTCCAGGCCGGGGATAGGTGGCGTCATCGCGGCCGACAGCGGACCTGTGGCCATCAGACAAAACCGGGCCTTGACGTGTTCGCCCGTCGCGGTGCTCACCGTCCAACGCAGCTGCTCCTCGTCGAACACTGCGGATGTCACTCGGGTATTCAGCGCGATGTCTGTGCGCAAGTCCAACTTGTCGGCGACCCAGTTGATGTAGCGGAGGATCTCAGCCTGGGTGGCGTACTTTTCGGACCAGTCCCATTCCTGTTGGAGTTCTTCGGAAAACGAGTAGCAGTAGTCAACGCTTTCGACATCACAGCGCGCGCCGGGGTAACGGTTGAAATACCAGGTGCCACCGATGTCAGGTCCGGCCTCTAACACTTTGGCCGTCAGCCCGTTGGACCGCAGCTTGTGCAGCGCGTAGAGGCCGGCGAAGCCGGCGCCGACGATCGCCACGTCGATGTCTTGACTCAACCGCTCATCATTGCCGGTGCCCACGGATGCCGAGGGTAGGTGCTGGGTGGTACCACTCCATCTAGACGTCCCGGTGACCGGACACCGGGTTGATAACCTCCCGACCACCGGAAGCCCTGGTGTCAGGTTTAGATGACCTGTCCATCATGAGCTCCATGTCAGGAGCCGGAGAACATCGCGTCAGCGTGCGCAGCGATGTCGAGGCGGCCACGGTCGATGCCGAGCTGGACGGTGACCAACAATAGGAGGACGGCATGGCTGATCTAGCTAAATATGGACCATGGGCCGTGATCGCCGGCGGCTCGGAGGGCGTCGGCGCCGAATTTGCGCAGCAATTGGCGAGTGGCGGCTGCAACCTGGTGCTGATTGCGCGCAAGCCGGGGCCACTCGAAGCGACAGCCCGGAAGTGCCGTGAGATTGGTGCGGAGGTCCGTGCTTTGGCGCTGGATCTGACTGATCCGCAGTCGACTGCGCCAATCATTGCCGAGACCGCTGGCGAATCCCTCGTGCTCGGTCGCGCCGGCGCGGGCTACCGCGTATGGCGCGCTACGGCAAACCATTTCGAGCTGCAGCGGATCGATGCCCGATGGCGACCCAGCAAACGCACAAGCCGCGTCCTGGATGGTCAACCCGGCGCGCACGCCCTATTGAGGCGCGGACTCGCGGGTGCGGCAGCGCCGGCCTTGGATGAGGCCGCGGCGTGAGGGGTTGCCCGCTAACCTTCTTTTCGTTTGTCGCGCTGGATGATCCCGAGCCCGAGCTGCATCGCCGCTATAACGCATGGCATCAACTCGACCATCGACCGGAGAACCTGGCGCTACCGGGCGTCGCCTGGGGTGATCGGTGGGCGCGCACGGCCGAGTGCCGCGTCACCTCGGTCGCCGATGCGGAACTGGCCGATACGGATTACGTCGCTATGTACTGGTTCCGCAACCCCGTCAGGCAAGCAGTACGCGAATGGGAACAGTTGGGCGTGGACTCGTTTGAGTGGGGTCGGGGCCCGATGATTCCGGGTGTGCGCCGGACGTTGTTGGCGTTCTTCCGGCCGGTCAAGGGATACGCGGCGGCGTCCTCGTTGGTATCGCCCGCTGTGATCCCATATCGCCCCAACCGCGGGTTGCACCTGACGATGACTAGGTTCGCCGATCCGCTCGGCGCGGATACACACGAGAGTCACCGTTGGGAAGACCGCATCCTCATCCCGGAACTCCTTGACATCCCGGGAGTGGCTGGGGCGTGGACCTTTTCACTGGTCCGCCATCAGGACGACGGCCTAGGGCTTCGGCGTTCCGGCGCCGCGGATGCCCGAGGCGCACTGCGTATCCGCCTCCTCTATCTCGACGACGATCCGGTCGCCACCTCCCTGCGAGTGCGCGACGATATCCACGCGGCCGAAGCAAAGCGGCCGGATTCAGCTGTCTCCGGAGAGGTCATGATCAGCACACCACTGCAGACGATCATCCCGTGGCAGGACTGGTGATCTGAGACATAATCGGCGCCGGTTCATCCGCTGGGCCGCGAAAGGAATGCCAGCACAGTGCTTTCGAACGCGTCCTTGGCCTCGATCATGGACCAGTGGCCCGAGTTGGGGAAGATGTGCAATTCGGCGTTCGGAATGGTGCGCATCGGGATGAGCGCCATGTCGGGCGGGCTCACCCTATCGTCGCGGCCCCAGGTCAGCAGGGTGGGTGCGGTGAGCTTGTGCATGCTCGCCCAGGGCAGGGGCTGGTCAGAGGCGTTCATCGCGGCGTTCATCGCGGCGAACGCCGCCTTGCCGTACATCCGTCGCGCGGCGGCCAGGGTGTCGGGGTTGGTGGCCAGCTCCCAGCGTTCCTCGATCAGCTGCTCGGTGACCAGAGCCTGGTCATAGACCATCGACTTGAGCCAGTCGACGAGCCGCTGCCGGGTGGGGTCCTCGACGAATTCCTGCAGCAGCCGAATGCCTTCGCTGGGGCTGGGGCTGAAGATGTTGGTGCCGATCCCGCCGATAGTCACCAGTCGGCCGACGCGGCCGGGGTTGTGGATGGCGAAGTTGATGCCGACGCCGCCACCCATCGAGTTGCCGACGATGTGCACCTTCTCGAGGCCCAACGCATCCAAGAACGGCGCGACGGTGCCGAAGGCGGTGACCATCGGATGGCCGCCGAAGTCGTCGCTGACCCCGAAGCCGGGGAATTCCAGGATCAGGCATCGGTAGTGGGCGGCGAAGGTGGGCAGCACGCCGCGGAAGTTGCGCCATCCGGTGACGCCGGGCCCTGACCCGTGCAGGAACAGCAGCGTCGGCGCCGAATCGGGGCCGACGCTGTCGTAGTAGCGCAAAACGCCCTTTTCGGTGCTGATTTCACGCAGGTCGTGTTCGGTGAGCGTGCTCAGCTCTGAAGCGCGGGTCACGGGTCAGACTGTGCCACGTCGCCTCGACGAAATGGAAACGGTGTTCCACTGATCGGGCTTTGGATGGCCAAGCAGCCTGTGCGAAGCGGCGGGTCAGCGCGCGCGGGCGCCGCCGCTTTCTTGCTCGCGTTTGATTTCCAGGGCGATGTCGATGAGCTGGTCTTCCTGGCCGCCGATGAGCTTGCGTTGGCCGGCGCGGTGTAGCAGCGCGTGGGCGGGCACGCCGTAGCGTTCGGCCTGGCGCACGGCGTGTTTGAGGAAGCTGGAGTAGACACCCGAGTAGCCCATGATCAGGGCGTTGCGGTCCAGTACGCATTCGGCCGGCATGGCCGGGCGCACGACGTCCTCGGCGGCGTCGGCGATGTCGAAGAAGTCGATGCCGGTCTTCACGCCGATCTTGTCGAACACCCCGATCAGGGCCTCGACCGGCGCGTTGCCCGCACCGGCCCCGAACCGGCGGCACGAGCCGTCGATCTGCTTGGCCCCGGCGCGCACGGCCTCCACCGAGTTGGCCACCCCCAGGCCGAGGTTTTCATGACCGTGGAAACCGACCTGGGCGTCATCGCCCAGCTCGGCGACCAGCGCACCCACCCGCTCACGCACCCCTTCGAGGACCAACGCCCCGGCCGAGTCGACCACATAGACGCACTGGCATCCGGCGTCAGCCATGATGCGCGCCTGGACGGCCAGCTTCTCCGGGGAGATGGTGTGCGACATCATCAAAAAGCCGACCGTTTCCAGACCCAACTCACGGGCCAACCCGAAGTGCTGGATCGACACATCGGCCTCGGTGCAATGCGTCGCGATCCGACAGATCGACCCGCCGTTGTCCTGGGCTTCCTTGATGTCCTCTTTGGTGCCCACCCCGGGCAGCATCAAGAACGCGATCTTGGCCTCTTTGGCCGTCTCGGCCGCGAGCTTGATCAGCTCCTGCTCGGGGGTCTTGGACAACCCGTAGTTCAAGCTCGAGCCGCCCAGCCCATCACCGTGGGTCACCTCGATCACCGGCACGCCCGCGGCGTCCAGCGCGGCCACGATCGCGCCCACCTCGTCCGTGGTGAACTGGTGGCGCTTGTGGTGCGACCCGTCCCGCAGCGAGGTGTCGGTCATCCGCACGTCCCAGATCGGGTCGAAGAAAATGTCAGCACTCATGCCTGCGCTCCTCCCGTCGTCGCCGACAGGGACTCCTTGGCGATCTCCTCACCGACCTTGGTGGCCGCCGCGGTCATGATGTCCAGGTTGCCCGCATACGGCGGCAGATAATCCCCGGCACCCTCGACCTCGACGAAGGTGGTGACCAAGGCCTGCCCGCCCGAGTTGAGCGACGGGTCGTCGAACTGCGGCTCGTTGAGCAGCCGGTAGCCCGGCACATAGGTCTGCACCTCGGCCACCACATCATGGATGGACGCCGCGATCGCGTCGCGGTCGGCGTCCTCGGGAATGGCGCAGAAAATGGTGTCGCGCATGATCATCGGCGGATCAGCAGGGTTCAGGATGATGATCGCCTTACCGCGTGTCGCGCCGCCGATGGTCTGCACACCCCGGCTGGTGGTCTTGGTGAACTCATCGATGTTCGCCCGCGTCCCCGGACCCGCGGACACCGAAGCCACCGACGCGACAATCTCCGCGTACGGCACCTCCACCACCCGAGACACCGCGTACACGATCGGGATCGTCGCCTGCCCGCCACAGGTGATCATGTTCACATTGGGCGCCTCGAGGTGCGCACGCAGGTTCGCCGGCGGGATCACCGCCGGGCCCACCGCGGCCGGCGTCAGGTCGATCGCCCGAATGCCCGCAGCCTCATATTTCGGCGCCGCGTCCCGATGCACATACGCACTGGTCGCCTCGAACACCAGATCGGGTTTCTCCGGCTGCGCCAGCAACCAGTCCACCCCCTCGTGGGTGGTCTCGAGGCCCAGCCTGCGGGCCCGCGCCAACCCCTCGCTTTCCGGATCGATGCCCACCATCCAGCGCGGCTCCAGCCAGTCCGATCGCAGCAGCTTGTACAGCAGATCGGTACTGATATTCCCCGACCCGACAATGGCCACAGTCTTTTTCGCGGGCATGGCTACTTCCTTTACTCGAACGACAAACGGACGGGGCCAAGACCCGTGAAGTCGGCGACGAACTCGTCACCGGCGCGCGCATCGATCGCCCGCGTGCACGATCCCGGTAACACGATGTCACCTTTTCGCAGCCGCACCCCGAAACTTTCCACCTTGCGGGACAACCACGCGACCGCCGTGACGGGGTTGCCCAGCACGGCGTCGCTGCGACCCTCGGCGATCACCTCGCCGTTGCGGGTCAGCACCGCATCGATCGCCTTGACGTCGACGTTCGCCGGCGACACCCTCGCCTGCCCGAGCACGAACCCCGCCGAGGAGGCGTTGTCGGCGATGGTGTCACACAGCGCGATCTTCCAATCGATGATGCGGGTATCGATCAGCTCGATCGACGGCACCAGCGCCTCGGTGGCCGCCAGCACGTCGTCCTCAGTACACCCGGCGCCGGGCAGGTCGTCGGACAAGATGAAACCGACCTCCACCTCCACCCGCGGATACAGGTAACGACCCGCCTTGACCGGGACGTCCTCGAACACCTGCATCTCGTCGAGCAAGTGGCCATAATCCGGCTCGTCGACCCCCATCATCTGCTGCATCGCCACCGACGACAGGCCCACTTTGTGGCCCACCACCCGGGCCCCCTCGGCCACGCGCTGACGGATATTGATCAGCTGAATCTCATACGCGTCGACCACATCGATGTCCGGGTAACCGGCCGTCAACGGTGTGATGGGCTCACGGCTGCGCTCGGCCTGCGCCAAGGAAGCGGCTAGTCCGAAGCGTATTTCGTTGCTAAGCACTGGAAGTGGGTTCCTGTCCGCGCGGCGGTGCGGCCATAGCCTTGGCGTCCATTCCGCTGAGTGAACCGACACCGATTTCGGCGTTGTGGGCGCGCGCGAAGTGATGCAGCCCGAAGACGGCATCCATCCCGTTGCGCAATCCCATGTGGTCTTCGCATTGGTTGACCGCTCGCTTGGCCAGCGGGAGACCAAAGGGCGGCATCGCGGCGACACGTGTCGCCAGACTGAGGGTTTCGTTCCTGTGCAGTGAGCGAGGGACGACTTGGTTCACCATTCCGACCTGATAAGCGCGCTGGGCGTTGAACCTGTCGCCGGTGTGAAGGATCTCTTTGGCAAACCGCGTCCCCAGTACCCAGGGGTGTGCAAAGTATCTGGTGTGTCCATCGTGATGCCTTCCCTAATCCCGCATTCCAATGTCGACCATCATGGGAGTGGCTGATCGGCACGGGGTTGGTCGGTGTCCGCACACCGGGAGTCATCTCGATCACACACGTGGGTCGCGTCCGGTGGGCGAAGGGTCGGCGTCGAATCTGTGATCTACATCCGCACCAGCGTGAAGGGGTACGTGTTGGTCCCGCCGGGTGAACCGTTGCAGCCCGACGCGAATGAGGAGTCCAACGAACCCACTAGGGTGGTGGCATCCCACGAGTAGGTGTCGTGGGTGGCGATGACGGGGCCGTAATAGATGTCACCACAACGCAGGCCGTCGGGAACGTCGACAGTCAAGGTATAGCGGCCGTCGGCGAACTGCGCGGCACCGTTGTACTCGAACGCCTTGGCAACGGGTTGGGGTATGGCGTGCACACCGACACAGTTACCGTCGCACCGCGAAATTGCCCAAATCCAGGTGTGGAAGTCATATCTGCCGGTGATGAGTAGTTGGTAATTGCCGGTCGGCATCGCGGCGCGGGCCACCGGCGTCAGTGACAACGCGGCCAGCATCAGCGAGAGACTCAACGTGAGGGCCTTCACCTTCACTCCGTTCAGATCAGGGGAGTAGTCGGAACCTGCTGCGCGGCGGCGCAACCGGGGGCAATGTTCAGAAGGCGACGTTTTTATTCCGCGACGATGGAGCTCACATGTGTGACCCGCCGTCGACGCGGACCTCGGTGCCTGTGATGAAGTAGGCGTCGGGGCATCCGAGCATGGCCACCACGGCGGCGACTGCGTCCGGCTTGGCGAAGACCGCGCCGCCCGGCTGCGCCAGCACCGGTTGGACCTTGCCGAATAACGCAAAGTCGGCGTCGGCGGGTAGTCCGGGCCCCACACTTTGCTTGGATTCGCCCGTGCCGTCGGTCATTCCCGAGGAGATCGACCCTGGCTGCACGCAGTTGAATCGGATGCCCTCTTTGCTGAACTCCATGGCCAGCGCATGGGTCATCGCCTGGATGCCACCTTTGGATGCTGCATAGGCACACATGTAGGGGTGTGCGAAGGCCGCCGAGGTGGAGCTGAAGTTGACTACCGCCGGACCGACGCCGCGACGCAACGCCGGGATAGCTTCGCGGATCATCAGGAAAGTGCCGATGAGATTGATCCGGATCACCTGCTCGAAGTCGGCCACCGTCGTCTGCAGGAGGTGGCCTGAGCGCAGGATCCCCGCCGCATTAACCAACGTATCGAGCCCGCCGAGTGTGGCGATCGCGCTCGTGAGCGCGTCGCGCACGGACTGCTCGGCGCCGATATCGACAATCAACGTCGTGAGTCGATCGCCGTAAGCGTCGGCTTTGGCCAGCGTGTCCTTTAACCCGGATTCACTGATGTCTGCGGCGACCACCCTTCCGCCCTCGTCGAGGACACGAAGAACGGTTGCCTGTCCGATCCCCGACCCGCCTCCGGTAACCAGGACCCGCCGATTCGTATATCTCTGCTGACTGTTCACACGCGGATCCTGCGCCGCGAACTTTGAAATGTCAGGTGTGTGTCCCGGTGGGTGGTCCTTCGAGTGGCGCACGACGCTTTCGATGGCACCGAGGCCACGCTGAAGCCCGGGCACGCTGCGGCGATGGATAAGCCTCCCGGTGGGCGGGACATCCTGTGGTCTAGATCTCACCCGACTGAGAGGGTGCTGCTCGACGCAGCCGGGATCGGAGTGGTTGAAAACATCCACCCCTGGCTGCAGCGACCGCTGTTGACGATTCGGAGGAGCCAGAGCCCGTGGTCAGTAAGGTGCCAGCGCCTTGGTCTGCGGGGCTTCCGCTGTTCGGCACGAGGCTGGCGGCGCCGATGCAGGCCATCGGCGGCTTGGTCGCGATGGCCGCTGACGCCGCAAAGTTCGCCCTCCGCAAGCCATTTCAGTGGCGCGAGCTTTTGGACCAGTCGTGGTTCGTCGCACGGGTATCGCTGATGCCCACACTGCTGGTCGCCATCCCGTTCACCGTGCTGGTCAGCTTCACCCTGAACATCCTGCTGCGCGAACTGGGCGCCGCCGACTTATCCGGCGCCGGTGCGGCTTTCGGCGCGGTCACCCAAGTTGGCCCCCTGGTCACGGTGCTGATCGTGGCTGGCGCGGGCGCCACAGCGATGTGTGCAGACCTGGGTTCACGCACCATCCGCGAGGAGATCGACGCGCTGGAGGTGTTGGGCATCAATCCGGTTCAGCGGCTGGTGACACCGCGCATGTTGGCCTCGGGCCTGGTGGCACTGCTGCTCAACAGCCTGGTCTGCATCATCGGCATCCTGGGCGGCTATTTCTTCTCGGTGTTCGTGCAGGACGTCAATCCCGGCGCATTCGCCGCCGGAATCACCTTGCTCACGGGGGTTCCCGAACTGATCATTTCGTCGGTCAAGGCGCTGCTGTTCGGTCTGGTCGCCGGGCTGGTCGCCTGCTATCGCGGGCTGACGATCAGCGGCGGCGGCGCCAAGGCGGTGGGCAACGCGGTCAACGAAACGGTGGTGTACGCGTTCATGTCGTTGTTTGTCATCAACGTCGTGGTGACCGCGATCGGTATCCAGATGACGGCGAAGTAGATGGGCGTGACGCTTCGAACGGCCTACCCTAGCCTGGTCCGTGAGATCAACCGACCCGTTACCGCACTGGGCGCTGTCGGCGACCATGTCTTGTTTTACGCAAAGGCGATCGCCGGGGCCCGGTTCGCAGCCATCCACTATCGGCGAGAGATCGTGCGGCTGATCGCCGAAATCAGCATGGGTGCAGGGACATTGGCGATGATCGGCGGCACAGTCGTCATCGTCGGATTTCTCACGCTGGCCACGGGAGGGACGCTGGCCATTCAGGGGTACAGCTCGCTGGGCAACATCGGTATCGAGGCGCTGACCGGGTTTTTGGCTGCATTCATCAACGTCCGTATCTCGGCACCCATTGTTGCCGGCATCGGCTTGGCCGCCACCTTCGGCGCCGGGGTGACCGCGCAGCTGGGCGCGATGCGGATCAACGAGGAAATCGATGCGCTGGAAACCATGGCGATCCGGCCCGTTTCCTACCTGGTCAGCACCCGCATCATCGCCGGGATGCTCGCGATCACCCCGCTCTACTCAATAGCGGTCATCTTGTCATTCGTGGCCAGCCAATTCACCACCGTGGTCGTGATGGGGCAATCCGGAGGACTGTATAGCCACTACTTCACAACGTTTTTGAACCCCGTGGACCTGTTGTGGTCGTTTCTGCAGGCCCTGTTGATGGCCCTGGCCATCCTGTTCATCCACACCTACTACGGCTATTTCGCGAGCGGTGGACCCACCGGTGTCGGTGTTGCGGTGGGGATCGCGGTGCGCACCTCCCTGATCGTCGTCGTCTCGGTGACACTGCTGGTCTCGTTGGCGATCTATGGGGCCAACGGAAACTTCAACCTGTCGGGCTAGGGAGAAAATCCGGTGTCAACCTCAGCTCTGCGCCCGCTGCTGGGTGCGGCCGCGATCGCGGTGATCGCTGCCATCGTCGCCGGAACTGTCGTGCTCTTTCAAGGTGGCGCCGTCGAATCGGTTCCAGTCACGGTGCTTTCGCCGCGGGCAGGTCTGGTGATGAACCCCGACGCCAAGGTCAAACTGCACGGCGCACAAGTGGGTAAGGTCTCCTCGATCGACAACTTGCCTGACGGGCGGGCCGCCATTCACCTGGCGATGGATCCGTCCTCGCTGCACCTCATCCCAGCCAATACCCGTGTCGACATCGAATCGACAACGGTCTTCGGATCGAAATTCGTGCAGCTCATACCGCCGCCGGATGCGTCCCCGCAGCCGCTGAAGGCCGGCCAGGTCCTTGATTCCAGCCACGTCACCGTCGAAATCAACACGCTGTTCGAGCACTTGGTCTCGGTGCTGTCCCAAATCGAACCCGAAAAGCTCAACGAGACGCTGGGCGCACTCGCCCAGGCCTTCGCCGGGCGTGGCGACAAGCTTGGTCGCACCCTGGCCGATCTCGACACGTTGTTGACCAAGATCGATCCAAGTCTGAGCACCTTGAGCCACGAGTTCGCGATAGCTCCGCAGGTCATCGGTGCCTACGCCGACGCGGCCCCCGACCTGATCAGGACGATCCAGAATTCGACGCGGGTCAGCGACACCGTCGTCGACCGCCAACACGATCTCGACTCCGCACTCATCAGCGCGATTGCCTTGGCCGACACCGGAAACGACGTGGTGGCAACCAACGCGCAAGCGTTTACCGCAGTCCTGCATCTGCTGGTACCTACCACCGACCTGACCAATAAATACAACCAGGCGCTCACCTGCGCCCTGGCCGGCCTCAAGCCGCTGGCCACCGGCCCACCTATGCCGGTCCCCGGCGTCCTGTTGCTGGACTCGTTTCTGCTGGGCACCGAACGCTACCGCTATCCCCAAAACCTCCCCAAGGTCGCCGCGACCGGCGGCCCACAGTGTATGGGTCTACCGGACGTGGGCTTCGGGAACCGCCCGCCCTACCTCGTCACCGACATCGACGCCAATCAGGCCCAATACGGGAACCAGGGAATCCTGTTGAACTCCAACCGCCTCAAACAGATTTTGTTCGGCCCGATCGATGGCCCACCGCGTAACACCCCGCAGATCGGCATGCCCGGATGACCGGCTCGGCTGGGACCGCCCTGAAATTCGGGGCCTTCGCGCTGGTGACCGCGCTGTTGACCGCCGCGCTGTTCGCTATTCTCGGCCAGTACCGCACGGGTTCGACGTATGGCTATTCGGCGGTGTTCAGCGACGCCTCCAGCCTGAAATCTGGTGACTCGGTGCGCGCCGCAGGGATTCGCGTCGGAACGGTCAACGGCGTTTCGCTGCGACCCGACAACGCGGTGGTGGTGACGTTCGACGCCAACCGCGACGTGGCGCTCACCACCAGCACCCGGGTGGCGGTGCGCTACCTCAACCTGGTCGGTGACCGCTACCTGGACCTTCTGGACGCGCCCGGCTCGGCGAAGATCCAACCGCCCGGATCACAGATCCCGAAAGAGCGCACCGAGCCGGCACTCGACCTCGACCTGCTCTTGGGTGGCCTCAAACCAGTGATCCAGGGCCTCAATCCACAAGCGGTCAACGCGCTGACCAGCTCGTTGATTCAGATTCTGCAGGGCAGCAGCGGCGACGTGGAGTCGCTGTTCGCCAAAACGTCCTCCTTTTCGAATGCGTTGGCAGACAACGGTCAAGTGGTCCAGCAATTAGTCGACAACCTCAACGAAGTAATCGCCACGGTCGCCAAAGACGGCAACAAGTTCTCCGGGACCGTGGATCGCCTGGAGCGGCTCATCACCGAGTTGTCGCACGAACGTGATCCCATCGGCGACGCCATCACCGCACTCGACAAGGGAACCGCATCGCTAGGGGACCTACTCACCCAGGCCCGCCCCCCCTTGGCGGGCACCGTCGACCAACTCAATCGGTTGGCCCCGTTGCTTGACAACGACAAAGCGCGCCTGGACCTTTCGCTAAAACGGGCGCCCGAGAACTATCGCAAACTCGTCCGGCTCGGCGCCTACGGCAGCTTCATCAACCAGTACCTGTGCGGAATCTCGATCCGGGTCACAGACCTTCAAGGCCGCACCGCTGTGTTCCCGTGGATCATCCAAAATACGGGAAGATGCGGGGAGCCCTGATGCTGAAATACCACGGGTTCCAACTCATCCGGACCGGCTTCATCGGTGTCGTGCTGGTCGCGCTGATCATCATTATCGGACTCCACCCCCAACAGCTGTTGTCGATGGCCACCTCGATCCGATACCAAGCGTTGTTCACCGAGGCCGGCGGCCTGACGGCCGGCAATGACGTCCGCGTATCAGGTGTGAAAAAGGGAACGGTTTCCGACGTCGCGTTCCATCACGGAAAAGCGTTGGTGACCTTCACCCTGGAAGCCAACGTGCATCTGGGATCGCAGACCACCGCGCACATCAGGACCGGTACCCTGCTGGGGGCGCGGATGCTGGCCGTGGAGCCCGCAGGCGGCGGCACGATGCACGCCTCCGACGTCATCCCCGTCTTTCGAACATCCTCGCCCTATTCATTGACCGACGCCGTGAGCGACTTCACCGACAACACCGCCCAGACCGACACCGGTTCGCTCAACCGATCCTTGGAGACACTGACGGAGACCATCGAGCGGATCACCCCTCGCCTTGGGCCGACCTTCGACGGCCTAAGCCGGCTGTCGCAATCGTTGAACAGCAGGAACGAATCGCTGGCCAATCTACTCAAGAGCGCTGCCGACGTCACCGCGATCCTGTCGGCGCGCAGCCAGCAGGTCAACACACTGCTGCTCAACGCCAACGACCTGATGGGTGTGCTGAATCAACGCCGCTACGCGATCGTCAACCTGCTTGCCAACACCTCGGCGCTGGCCCAACAGCTAACCGGCATGGTGGCCGACAACGAAAAAGAACTGGCGCCCACATTGGCAAAGCTCAACTCGGTCACCGCGATGCTGGAAAAAAACCGTGACAACATCGCCAAGGCTATCGTCGGACTAGCGAAATACCAAGTCACCCAGGGCGAATCGGTAAACAACGGCTTCTACTACAACGCCTTCGTAGGAAACCTGATCCCGGCGCAATCCATTCAGCCATTCCTGGACTACATCTTCGGATTCCGGCGCGGCGTCAACGCGGGGCAACCACCTGACAATGCCGGCCCGCGCGCCGAATTCCCCTGGCCGCACAACGCCATTCCCGGAGGGCATTAATGAAGACGACAAGGCCGCGGCTCACCAAAGCGCTGCTGACCGTCTTGGTGGCGCTCCTCGTTGCGGGCACCGGACTCGTGGTTCGCCGGGAGTTCTTCGGACCCACGACGATTACCGCGTATTTCAGCTCGGCGACCGCCATCTATCCCGGAGACGAGGTCCGAGTCGCGGGTGTCAAAGTGGGCAGCGTCAAATCCATTGAGCCGCAAGGTACACAGGCCAAAATGATTCTCGCGGTCAATCACGGCGTGCCGATCCCGGCCGATGCCAAGGCTGTGATCATGGCCCAAAACCTTGTCGCTGCACGCTATGTACAGCTGACGCCGGCTTATGAAGCCAAGGGACCGGGAGGGCCGCGGATGCCCGACGGGGCGGTGATCGGCGCCGACCGTACCGCGGTGCCCGTCGAGTGGGATCAGGTCAAAACGCAACTGACGCGGCTGGCCACGGAGTTGGGTCCTACCCACGGCGTTTCCACCACTGCGTTGGGACACTTTATCGACAGCGCGGCCAACGCGATGGCAGGCAACGGCGACAAACTTCGCCAAACTATCGCTCAACTGTCCAAAGTCGGCCGCATCCTGGCCGGCGGCAGCGGCAACATCGCCGACATCATCAAGAACCTGCAGATTTTCGTCACCGCACTGCGCGACAGCAACGTTCAGATCGTTGAATTCCAAGACCGCCTGGCCAGCGTGACCAGCATCGTGGACGGCAACCGGTCAGATCTGGACGCGGCGTTGACCAACTTGTCATCAGCCGTCGGCGAGGTGCAGCGCTTCATCGCCGGAAGCAGAGACCAGGCCGCAGAACAGATTCAGCGGCTGGCCAATGTGACCCAGAATCTGGCCGACCACCGCATGGCGGTGGAAAATCTCCTCCACGTGGCGCCCAACGCCATCGCCAACGGCTACAACATCTACAGCCCCGACAGCGGAACCGCTCGAGGAGCCTTCGCCATGTCGAACTTCGCCAACCCGGTAACGCTGGTGTGCTCGGCCATCGGAGCGGTGAAAAACGCCACCGCGACTGAAACCGGCAAACTCTGCGCGCAGTACCTCGGCCCCGCGCTGCGCCTGATCAATTTCAACTACCTGCCCATACCGTTCAACGCCTATCTCGCCAAGTCGCCGAGCCCGGAAAACCTTGTGTATTCCGACCCGAACCTGGCTCCCGGCGGACCGGGCGGCGTGCCTGCACTGCCCACGGACCCGCCCGCCGTGTCGGCCTATACCGGTGCCGGCGACATCCCACCACCGGCGGGCTGGGATCTGCCGCCGGGTCCGCCAGGAGCCTACACACCCCACGGGTTGCCGGCAGACCCCCAGCCGGCATTGTTTCCCGGTGCCCCGATTCCCCCCGGAGTGCCCACCGCGGCGCAACCCGTGCCCGCGCCGGCCTCTCTGCAAGACATGATGGTGCCCGCCCCAGCTCAACCACCGGGTGACCCCACACCGCAACCCGCCGGCGGGACACCACGATGAGACCGCGCTCGGTGCGCCGCGCGGCGCTGATCATTTCATCGATACTGATCACCACGACCGGATGCACGTTCGACGGACTGAATTCACTGGCCTTGCCCGGCACCACCGGCCGCGGGCCGGACGCTGTGATCTACCACGTCGAAATCGCGAATGTCGGCACACTTGAGTCGAATTCGCCGGTGCTGATCAACGATGTCGTCGTCGGCAGTGTGGGCAAGATGACACTGCGGAACTGGCACGCCGACGTGGAGATCTCCGTGCGTCCTGATGCGGTCGTGCCCGCCAACGCTGTGGCCGCCGTCGGTCAGACCAGCCTGTTGGGCTCGATGCACCTGGAGCTGAACCCACCGCCGGGCGAGCCGGCGACCGGACGGCTGCAGCCCGGAGCCACCATCGGTCTGCAGCACTCATCGACCTATCCCTCCACCGAGAAGACACTGAGCTCACTATCGGTGATCGTCAACGGCGGGGGACTGGGGAAGGTCGGGAGTCTGATCAATGAGTTCAACGCAGCCTTGGGCGGTCGCGAAGACAAGATCCGCGATCTGCTCACCCATTTGAACGATTTCGTCGGGGTGCTCGATACGCAACGCGACAACATCAACGCGTCGATCACCGCGCTGAACACCATGGCGGGCACCATGGCAGAGCAAAGTGGGGTCATCACCCAAGCGCTGCAGCGCATCCCCCCGGCACTGGATGTGTTGATCAAAGAACGGCCGCGGATCACCACCGCGTTGGAGAAATTCCGGGTGTTCAGCAATACCGCCACCGGATTGATCGACGCCACCCACGCTGATCTGGTCACCAACCTGAAGAATTTGGAGCCCACCGTGCGCGCGCTCGCCGACGTTGGCCCCGACCTAGACACCATGCTCGCCTTCGTGCCGAACTACCCCTACCCGCAGAACTTCATCGATCGCGCGATCAGGGGCGACTACTTGAACGAGTTCATCACCTTCGATTTCACCATTCCCCGACTCAAGCGAGGGCTGTTGTTGGGGACCCGGTGGGGCCAGGAGGGTGCTTCGCTGGTGCCCGCGCCGGGTGACCCGTGGTACAGCACCTTCACCAAAGATCCGCTCAACGCCCCCATCACGGCTCCGCCCAACGCGGTGGCGATGCCGCCCATGGCCGGTCCGCCAGCAGCTGGCGACGCACCGGTGATCACCCCACCACGCACACCGGCGGTTCCGGCGCCGACCGATTTCGTGCCCAGAGATATGGGGGACCGCTGATGCTGACGCGTTTCGTCCGAACCCAGCTGATCATCTTCACGATCGCCTCGGTCATCGGCATGGCCGTGATGATCGTTGAATACCTGCAGGTGCCGACCCTGTTGGGCATTGGCCGCATGGCAGTCACGCTCGAGCTGTCCGGCACCGGAGGGCTCTACCAGTTTTCCAACGTGACCTACCGCGGCGTCGAGGTCGGAAAAGTCACCGAGGTACGGCCCACTCGTACCGGCGCTGTTGCCACGCTCTCGCTCACCACGTCCCCGAAGATCCCTGCGAATCTGCACGCGGCCGTGCTCAGCGTGTCGGCCGTCGGCGAACAATACGTGGACCTGCAGCCAGTCACCGCGGCGGGACCCTACCTTCACGACGGCTCGGTGATCCCCGAGGCGCGCACCTCGATCCCGCAGGCTGTCGGACCGATGTTGGACCAGATCAGCCTACTCATCGACAGCGTTCCCAAGACCAAGATCGGCGGCCTGCTCAACGAAACATTCAAGGCGTTCAACGGATCTGGATACGACTTCGGATCGCTGCTGGACTCCTCCTCACGGCTCATCGGCGACGCGAACGCGAACGCCGAACAGGGGCGGGCTCTCATCGACGACAGCGCGCCACTGCTCGACGGTCAGGCGCAATCCACCGACGCCATCCGGACCTGGGCGCACAGCCTGGCCGGCATCAGCCAACAGCTGGTCACCAATGACCCGCAGGTGAAAACCCTGCTGCACAACGCGCCCGGCGCAGCCGACGAGGCATCACGACTTTTCGAACAGGTCAAACCCACGCTACCAACCCTGTTGGCGAACCTCACCACCTTCGGACAGGTCGGAGTCACCTATCATCCCTCGCTCGAGCAACTGCTGGTGTTGCTGCCGCCCACCATCGCCTCCACCCAGTCCTACGGCGCACCGAAGAACAACCCCATCGGAATGTCGTTGGGCGACTTCACACTAACGATCGGAGATCCGCCGGCCTGCACGGTCGGATTCCTGCCCCCCTCGTCGTGGCGATCGCCGGAAGACACGTCGGTGATCGACACTCCTGACGGCTTGTACTGCAAACTGCCCCAGGATTCACCCATCGGGGTTCGCGGCGCCCGCAACTACCCGTGCATGGGACACCCCGGCAAACGCGCCCCGACCGTCGAGATCTGTGACAGCGACAAACCGTTCGAGCCGTTGGCGATCCGCCAACACGTTCTGGGTCCGTACCCGGCCGACCCGAACCTCATCGCCCAAGGCGTTCCGCCCGACGATCGGGTTAGCTTCGGAGACCAGATCTTCGGACCAGTAGAAGGCACCCCGGCGCCTCCAGCGCTCCAGGCCGGCCCCGCGCCCGGCCCACCACCGGAAGCGCCGCGGCCCAACCCGGCACCCGGACCACTACCTGCCGCCGATCCAGCAACGCCGGCCGGTCCTGAAGGCTCAGTTCCGCAGGCCGCTCCTAGTGCCTATGCATCCCACCGACCCGGGCCGTCGGTTGCCATCGCAACCTACGATCCGCGCACGGGCCGCTACGCCACTCCAGACGGCACAGTGTATCGCCAATCGGACCTGGTCGCTCACGCCGGGACGCGGTCATGGAAAGACCTTTTCCCCACATGAGCACGCACCCATCCCGGGGTCAGCGCACCACCAAAAACGTTGCGGGACATACGATGCACCCCCATTATGCGGCGGTGGGCCTGTCGATGGCGGCCGCCGCGGTCATCGCGTCATGCAACGCGATGCCGCCAGCCGCCGCAGCCGACGGGTGGGGCCTCAACGGCACCTACACCGCCACCTCGAACGGGGAATGGGCCAAAAGCAACGACATCTTCCACAACGAGACCAGCCTCCGAAGCACTTGGACCATCAGCACAACCTGCAGCTATCCCACCGAATGCACCGGCACGGTCACCAGCACCTGGGGCTGGACCGCCCCGATCTACCAAACCGGCGGTGTCTGGTACGTCAAGCACCCCGTGGACAACTGGCAACCATGCCCGGACGGAACCAGCTGGCCAGGACTCCAAGTCTTCCGTTTCGTCCCCACCAACCCCGACGGCGACACCGTCGATCCGACGTCATCCGTCCTGACCGGCGCCGACGAAACAACCGGAACCAGCGGAGCATGCGGCCGCAGCAACACATTATTCATCACCATGCCGTTCAAACTGGTCAAGACCGGATGACCCCGGTGGATCGCACCGTCCATCCAGCGGGAAATCTCGCCCGAGTCAGCGCCTTTCGTCCCTACAGTGGCGCGGTGCGATCGATCACGGCAGCCGCCGCGGCAGTGATAACTCTCGCCGCCGTGCTGCCCGCACCCGCACGCGCCGAACCTTCGGCGTGCAACGACCCCTCCTGCGTCCCCGGGATCACCGGAGGTGTCGTGCTGGGCGCCCCCTGCTCGGATACCACCCACTACGTGTTCGGCACCACCTCCTGGGGACGGCTGGTCTTCTGCGGTTCTCCGCGGCGTTACGAGCCCCGATACTTCCGTTCCCCCTCGATGCAGGGCATCAAAGACGAAAACTCCAACTGCGAGGGCTTCGAGAACTCGGTCGCGCAAGCACCTGACGGTCTGTTCCTCACCTGCCTATCGGTCAGCGGTGAACCCCGCTGGGTCCGCGGCGACACCTAAACGGACTCGAGATCAACATGAGCAACCCCACGCGCGGGCCTCGAACCGAAGCCCTGGCCGGGCTGGCGATGACCCTGCTCGGCGTGATGGCCGCAGCGGGCATCCCACCGGCACGCGCGGACGAGCCGGTGCTGCACCATGTCACCTACACCGTCACCGCGGAACGGCCCACCCACGCAGGCATCTATTTCAGGGACACCGACCCGCCCAACTGGGCCGAATACAGCCACAACCCGTACCAATTCAGCCCCAAGGCCGAGGCCGACATCGGTCCCGGCGCGCGATGGACGCGTGATGTCATGTTGACCGCCCCCGATCAGTGGGCGACGGTCACTGCCACCAGCGGGCCAGCGCCGGGCACTCCGCAGTTTCACTGCGAATTAGCCGTGGATGGGGCAATCGTCGCGACCAACAGCGGCCCTAAGGGCGCATTGTGCGCGCTGCGGCACTGGTGAACCGGCGCGCCAAGCACGCACGCGAGTGCTCACTGAGCGGGAGAGCACGTTCCAGGATCCGTGACGAGAGAGCTAGCCTCTCGTCTGCGGACCGCATCCATGCCAATCAGCCATCTGGACTGAGCCCGGGCATGCAGCGGAAACGGAAAGAGAACAGCATGTCTGGCACACATTCACCCCCCAAGCTCGACCCCGTTGACAGCGATCCCGGTGCGCTGTGGCCAACTGCTCCCAGTCTGATCGAAGAGGCCGAGGCAGCAGCAATCGAAGCTGAAGCGCTCGCCCAAGCGGCCCGCGCCCGCGTGCAGGCCATGCGCCAAGGCCAGCATGCCGGTGCCACCGAAGCCGCATCGGGGCAATCCGGTGAGGCGCCCGGTATCGACCGGGCCTCGATCGCATCCGATAACGACACCGAACCGCCCCCCGCCGCAGCCGTTGACGGGGAAGCCGCCGACGCCGCCAAGTCGGGAACCGATGAAGGCCACGAGCCGCCGGGGAGGAAGGCGCGCCGCTTCCGTCGTCCGTCACCAACGGCGGTCGCAGCATGCATCGGATTGCTATGCACCGCCGCGCTTCTGGCGACGAGTGCTGTCATGGCCCGAAACCACCACGCGGTGCTGGGCAAGCAGCAGCGTGCCGCGGAGTTCACTGCGGCGGCACGACAAGTCGTCGTCACCTTGATGTCCATTAACGCCGGCAGCGCCAAAGACGATGTCCAGCATATTCTTGATAGCTCCACCGGGCAGTTCAGAGACGAATTCAAAGGCGCAGCCGACGATTTCATCAAGGTGGCGCAAAGCGCGAAAGTCTCCACCAAAACCACCGTGCAAGCCGCCGGCGTGGAGTCCATGACCGACGACACGGCCGTCGTGCTGGTCGCCGCCAGCTCTATTCTCACCAACACCGCCGGCGCCCCAGAACAGCCGCGTTCGTGGCGGCTCAGCGTCAAACTCGCCCGAGACGCGGGGAAGATCAAGATGTCCAGCATGGAGTTCATCCCATGACCATCGGGCACGTCGAAGACCAGGACGCTACAACGGTTCACCCCGCCACGGCGAAAGTGGCAGAACAGGATTGCAGCGACACCGCTGTCGGCGATGAAGAGACACCCGCCGACCAGACGATCGATGCGCGCCGCAACTGGATACGCCGAGCGTTGTCCCGCTGGCCCTTGATCGTTATCGGGCTGCTGTTGGTCGCTGCCGCCGCCGTCACCGCCGGACTGTACTTCGGCCAATACCGACACGACCAGCAGGCCAACGACACCACCGCGAAGTCGGCAATCACCGCGGCCTCCGAAGGCACGGTCGCGATCCTCTCGTATACGCCAGACAAATTGGAAAGCGACCTCGCGGCCGCAAAATCACACTTGACCGGTGACTTCTTGACCTACTACGGCAAGTTCACCGATCAAATCGTGGCCCCCGCCGCCAAAACGAAGGCCGTCACCACCCAAGCCACGGTGAAACGGGCCGTGATCACCGAACTACACCCAGACTCCGCTCGGGTGCTGGTGTTCCTGGATCAGACCACCACGAGCAAGGACGCACCCGGGCCAGTACAGACGGCGAGTAGCGTCGTGGTCAGTCTGACCAAAGTCCATGACAAATGGCTTATTTCGGCGTTCGATCCGATCTAGACAATGCAGAACCCGATGCTAAGCACATCGGCGGACGTCAACGATTGGTGCTAGCAGCGATCAGCGCGGGCCGATGCTTCCGGCAGGTCCTCCCACAATCAGCAACGTTTACCACCGTGTCGGCCGAGTACACCCAGCCGCCGCGACACTGCAACCGTTGCGACGGCGCGCCCAGAAACGTCGCAGCCAGTTAAGTCTGGCGGGCACAAACGGGCACACCGCCGGCGTTGCGATACCTGTGAAGATTCGCTTCGGCGTCGGGCTGGGCGCCAACACCGCTCCGGACCGGCTCGCCGGCATCGTCGATCACCTGGAGAGCGGCGGTGTGGACTCGCTGTGGTTCTCCGAGCTGGTCTACTCCCCAGCGGTCGATCCGGTGGTCGGCATGGCCTACGCGCTCGCCCGCACCACCCGGTTGAAGGTGGGCACGTCGGTGGCCGTGCTGCCGGGCCGGCACCCCGTCCTGGTGGCCAAGCAGCTGGCGTCGTTGGCGGCCATCGCCCCCAAGCGGGTCCTGCCCGTCTTCGGCTTGCGCTCGGCGATCCCGGCCGAGCGCGAGGTGTTCGTGGTCCCCGACGGGGAACGCGCGGCGGTCTTCGACGAAGCGCTGCGGGTGCTGCGCGCGGCGCTGGTCGACGACTCGGCCAGCTTCAGCGGCCGGTATTTCACGGTGAGCGGGGCCGCGGTCGCTCCGCGGCCCGTCCCGCCGCTAGACATCTGGCTGGGCGGCTCAGCACCGGCGGCGTTTCGGCGCATCGGCGCGCTGGCCGACGGCTGGCTGGGCAGCTTCCTCACCCCGACCGAGGCGCGCGCGGGTCGCGAGACGATCGAACGAGCCGCAGCGGAAGCCGACCGGCAAATTGAACCCGATCACTACGGCATCTCGCTCGCCGTCGCCGACGGCGAGCTGTCCCCGGAGCTGGTGGCCGCGATCCGGCGGCGTCGTCCCGAACTCGATCCCGGCGAGCTGATCGCCGCCGACTGGGATCAGCTGCACCGCCAACTCGACGCCTACATCGACGCGGGGCTGACGAAATTCGTCATCCGGCCGGCCGGCAACGCGCCGCTGGAGGACTTCCTCGATCGATTCGCCGCCGAGTTGGTCCCCCGCCAGAACTGATCGAGTTGCCACAATGGCTGCCATGACAGCCACGCCCCTCGCCGCCGCCGCGATTGCCCAGCTAGAGGGGGAAGGCGTCGACACGGTAATCGGCTCCGTGGTGAATCCCGCCGGTCTCACGCACGCCAAGACCGTGCCCATCCGGCGCACCAACACCTTCGCCGATCCCGGCCTCGGCGCCAGCCCGTCCTGGCACGGCTTCGCGATCGACCAGAGCGGCATCGCCTTCACGGACGACGTCGGCGTGGTGGGCGACCAGCGCCTGCGCATCGACCTGTCCGCGATGCGGATCGTCGGCGACGGGCTGGCCTGGGCGCCCGCCTCGTTCTTCGAGCAGGACGGCACGCCCGTTGCGGCGTGCGCCCGCGGAACGCTGGGCCGGATCGAGGCCGCGCTCGACCAGGCGGGCCTCGAGGCGGTCATCGGGCACGAGATCGAGTTCCTTCTGGTCGCCCCCGACGGCGGCCCGCTGCCCGCGGCGCTGTGGGCGCAGTACGGCCTCGCCGGCGTACTCGAACACGAAGCCTTCATCCGCGACGTCAACGCCGCGGCCACGACGGCCGGTGTGGCGATCGAGCAGTTCCACCCCGAGTACGGCGCCAACCAGTTCGAGATCTCGCTGGCGCCGCTGGCTCCGGTCGCCGCCGCCGACCAGCTGGCGGTGACCCGGCTCATCATCGGCCGTGCCGCACGCCGCCAGGGGCTGCGCGTCAGCATGTCACCGGTGCCGTTCGCCGGTGGCGTCGGATCTGGTGCGCACCAACACTTTTCGCTGACGAGCGCCGAAGGGCCGCTGTTTTCCGACGGGCCCGGGCGCGCGGGCATGACGGCTGCGGGGGAGAACGCCGTCGCCGGGGTGATCGCGGGGCTGCCCGAAGCCCAGGGCGTCTTGTGCGGATCGATCGTGTCGGGTCTGCGGATGCGGCCCGGAAACTGGGCCGGGGCCTATGCATGCTGGGGAACCGAGAACCGGGAGGCGGCGGTGCGGTTCGTCAAGGGTGGGCCCGCGAGCCCGCGCGGCGCCAACGTCGAAGTCAAGATCGTCGATCCGTCCGCCAACCCGTACCTGGCGACGGCGGCGATCCTGGGCCTGGCGCTGGACGGAATCAGGCGCGAGGCCCAACTGCCACCGGAGATCACCGTGGACCCGGCCAACCTTTCCGAGTCGGAAGGCGCCGAGGCCGGCATCGTCCGGCTGCCCGAAGCGCAGTCGGAAACCCTTGCCGCGCTTGATGGTTCGGCGCTGCTGCGGGGCATCCTGGGCGACGCCGCGGTCGACATGGTGGTCGCGGTCCGCCGCCTGGAACATGAGCGCTACGGCGACCTGGACCCGGAGCAACTGGCGGACAAGTTCCGCATGGCGTGGAGCCTGTGAACTTCCCGGACCTGGCCGAACACATCGATCAGGTGGCGCTGATCGACCAGCACGTGCACGGGTCCTGGTTGGCGGCGGGGGATAGGGCGCGATTCGAGAATGCCCTCAACGAGGCCAACACCGAACCGCTCGCGGATTCGGGATTCGACTCCCAGCTCGGCTTTGCCGTACGCGCCCATTGCGCACCCATCCTCGGACTGCCCAAACACGTTGAACCGCAAGCGTACTGGGAACGCCGCAGCCAGCACACCGAAACGGAGCTGGCGCGCCTGTTCCTGCCGGCCGCCAACGTGAGCGACTGGCTGGTGGACACCGGGATCGACGGCGTCGCCGGCGTCGCCGAGCTTCGCGAATGGTCGGGCAACCGCGCCCACGAGGTCGTCCGGCTCGAGCAGGTGGCCGAGCAGGCCGCGCAGGCGTCGGGTGACTACGCCTCGGCCTTCGAGGAGATCCTGCACCGGCGCGCGGCCACCGCGGTCGGCACCAAGTCGATCCTGGCCTACCGCGGCGGGTTCGACGGTGACCTGAGCGAACCATCGGCCGCCCAGGTCGCCCAGGCCGCGGGCCGGTGGCGCGGCGACGGCGGCACCCGGCTACGGGATCGGGTGCTGCTGCGGTTCGGGCTGCACCAGGCGCTGCGGCTGGGCAAGCCCCTGCAATTCCACGTCGGCTTCGGCGACCGGGACTGCGATCTGCACCGGGCCAACCCGCTGCTGCTGCTCGATTTCCTGCGGCAGTCCGCGGGCACGCCGATAGTGCTTCTGCACTGCTATCCCTACGAGCGCGAGGCCGGTTACCTGGCGCAGGCGTTCAACAACGTGTACGTCGACGGCGGGCTGAGCGTCAACTACCTGGGGGCGCGCGCGCCGTCGTTCATCGCCCGGCTGCTGGAAATGGCGCCCTTCCGCAGGATCCTGTACTCATCGGACGGGTACGGCCCCGCGGAGTTGCATTTTCTCGGTGCGACGTTGTGGCGCAAAGGTATTCATCGCGTATTGAGCGGATTCGTCGCCGACGGAGAGTGGAGCCGGGACGACGCGATCCGGGTGGTCGACCTCATCGCCCGCGACAACGCCGCCCGCATCTACCGCGTTTGACGCTCGGTAGCACCGGGGTACCCAGCCGTAATGGCGACCATGGGGGACGTCTTGGGGTGGGCCCGCAACCAGGTGGTGTCGCGGGTCCCGAAAGCCGACCTTGACCAGCGCGACCCCGACTACATCCGCGACCAGCTTCCAGGCACCTGGCTGCTGGCGTCGCTCTACTTCCGGGCGGACGTGCGCGGCCTGGACCGGATCCCGGTCGACGGGCCGGTGCTGCTCGTCGGCAACCACAGCGGCGGCAACGTGCCCCCGGACACGTTCGTGTTCACGCTCGCGTTCTGCTCCTACTTCGGTGTCGAGCGGCCCTTCTATCAGCTGGCCCACAACCTCGTCGTGTCCGCGCCGCCGCTGGGCTGGCTGCGCAAGTTCGGCACCGTCGCCGCCAACCCCGAAAACGCCCGCCTGGCACTGGAATCCGGCGCAGCGCTGCTGGTCTACCCCGGCGGGGACTACGAGGTGTTCCGCCCATCATGGGAGCGCCACAAGGTCGACTTCGGCGGGCGCAAGGGCTACGTGCGGCTGGCCCGGGAGGCCGGCGTGCCGATCGTTCCCGTCGCCAGCGTCGGCGGCCAGGAGAGCGCGCTGTTCCTCAACCGCGGGCAGTGGCTGGCCAAGCTGCTGATGGCGGACAAGCTGCTTCGGCTCAAGAGCGTCCCGATATCGCTGGCCCTGCCGTGGGGCCTCAACATCAGCGACCTCGCGGGCCACATTCCGCTGCCGACCAAGATCGTCATCGAGGTGCAGCACCCGATCGACGTCGACGGTGACGACGAAGCCGTGCACGACAAGGTGATGGCCAGCCTGCAGGGCGGTGTCGATCGCCTGGCCGCCGAGCGTCGATTCCCGGTGATCGGCTGATGCGCGTCGAACGCCGCTGCGTGATCAACACCGACCGCGACGCGGTCTGGAAGATCGTCAGCGACCCGGACTGCTACCCGTCGTTCATGACCAGCCTCGAGCGGTGGGAGTCGTCCAACGACATCGACCGCGGCGTCGGTGCCCGCTACACCGTGCACTGGAAGATCGGCTCGGTGCCGGTGGGCGGCCTGATCGAGATCGTCGAGTTCGACGACCGCCGCGACGTCGCGTGGGTGGGAATCACCGGAGTCAACCTGCGTGGGCGCATCCGGCTGCGCGACGCCGCGGACGGCAAGACGAAGGTGACGTTCCGGCTGTCCTATCAGGCGCCCGGCGGTTTGATCGGCTACATCGCCGACCGGATCGCGGTGCGTCAGGTCGGCCGCAACCTGTCCGAGACCCTGAAGTGCCTGAAAAGCCTGGCCGAGTCGTAAGCGGGGCGGAAACTGGTGACAGGGATTTTCACAATTGCCATTGTGAGTAAGCTGTAGCGGCAACTACGCTTTCCTTGACGAGTCGGGCCGCGTCGCAAGCAAGATCAGGAACCATTGGGAAAGTTTGGGGGCGATGTTGTCCCGCACCACACCACTTGTATTAGCCGTCTCATGTCTGTCGCGTCCCTGAGCCAGCGCCTGGGTGAGTTCGCCATCGAGTTGCGCCGGTTGGCCTATACGATGCCGAGCGGGCACGAGGACCCGCTGATCCACCTGAGCGAGCGGATGCTGTGCTATGCCAAGGAACAGGCGGCTGAACAGCCGCAGCTGCGCTCGAGTCGCGGTCAATCGAACTTGGGGTAACGCCTTTTCGGCGCCGTCGTCGCGGCAGCGCTAGATCGGTATGAATCGCCGCAGCTTTCGCTGCCCCGATGTCGTCGCAGGCCGTCGGTCGCCTCGGTCCGGATCGCCGCCCCGGGCAACCCGTAGCGTCTCTCGGTCTGGGTCCCCGACGACCACGATATCGGCCCCGGCGGCGGTCTGGGTGACCTGATACTCGGATATCCGAGGATCGGTCCCCAGGACGTGACGAAACGCGATCGCCGGGATCGTCGTTGCGCCGTAACGGAAGTCGTCGTCGCGGCGTCCGCCGATGTCGGCGACCCGAGCGAACGCTCGACGTGGTCTTCCAGGCCGGCCCGCACCGCATTCAGATGCGCCGCCCGCATCCGTTCGTAGTCCGCCCGTGCCAAGCCGCCCTCCGCATCGTCGTATCGATTTCTATCCTTCCGGGGCGAATAGCGCCATGCTTACGCCCGGGGCCAGTTAGCGAGGAGGTACTACTCGTGAATTTCGGGGCGTTGCCGCCGGAGGTCAACTCCGCGCGGATGTATATGGGAGCGGGTTCGGGCCCGTTGATGGTGGCCGCGTCGGCCTGGGATGGGCTGACGGCGGCGTTGAGTTCGGCAGCCAGCTCGTATCAGGCGACGATCCTGGAGCTCACCGGCGGGCAGTGGTTGGGCGCGGCATCGGTGTCGATGGCCACGGCGGCCTTTTCATACGTGCGGTGGATGACTACCACCGCCGCCCAGGCCGAGGTGACCGCCAACCAGGCCCGGTCGGCGGCCGCGGCGTATGAGGCGGCCTTCGCCGCCACGGTGCCACCCGCCGTGATCGCGGCCAACCGGGCGACGCTCTCGGCGTTGGTGGCCACCAACGTTTTCGGCCAGAACACCGCCGCGATCGCGGTGACAGAAGCCGATTACGGCGAGATGTGGGCCCAGGACGCCGCCGCGATGTACGGCTACGCCGGCGCGTCCGCAGCGGCAACCACCTTGCCGCCGTTCGGCACCCCGGTGCCGAACACCAATCCGGCCGGAATCGGCGCCCAATCGGTCGCGGCCGCGGCCTCGTCGGCGCGGTCGACGGCGTCACAGACCCTGTCAGCGGTGCCCAACGCGCTGAGTAGCCTCGCCGCGGCGTCATCGCCATTCGATCCGGTGACCTGGCTGCTCGACCTCTTGAACAGCCCCCTGGGCACCGCGCTCAACACCTTCACCACCGCGGTGAGCATGCCCGTCAACAGTATCGGCAATAGCGGGGCGTTCTTGGCGGTCGACGCGATCTACTTCGTCGCCCCGTTGATCTCGGCGGCGTTCCCAGGGCTCGCGCCCGTGGCTCCAGTGGCCGGCGCGATACCGGCGGGCCTGGCGGCGTCAGACGTCTCGACGCTGGCGAACTCGGTGAGCGGCACGGAGGTGTCCGCGGGCCTGGGCCGGGCGGCGTCGGTCGGCGAGCTCACCGTTCCGCAGGCTTGGGGCAGCGCGGCGCCCGAAATCCGGCTTGCCGCAAGGGGATTGCCGATGGCGGGCGCGGGCGCGTTGCCGCCGGCGGAGGCGGTCGCCCCGGCCGGCTGGTTCGGCGGCATGCCCCCGATCGGCAGCGTCGTCAACGCACCGCGAACTGGGGAAGCGCCTGCCCACGCCCGCGGCCGTCACAAAGTGATCCCGGAGATCGCGACGGGCGGGAGCATGCTGGCGAGACCATCGGATTCTCCGGAGAAGCCGACCCGACGAGATTCGGACGTCGAGTTGGGTGAACGCGAACGCGCCGAACTGAACGAGTTGCGCCAGGAGATGGCCGATCTCGCGATGGAGCGAGATGCGGTGGCGCGCTTGATCAAGGAGGCGATCCGGCCATGAGCATCCTTGATTTCGGGGCATTGCCGCCGGAAGTCAACTCCGGGCGGATGTATGTGGGGGCGGGTTCGGGCCCGTTGGTGGCGGCCGCGGCGGCCTGGGATGGGCTGGCGGCCGAGCTGGGTTCGGCGGTGAGTGGGTATCGAGCGGCGATCTTGCAGCTCACCGGCGGACAGTGGCTGGGCGCGGCTTCGGTGTCGATGGCCGCGGCGGCATTTCCCTACGTGCAGTGGATGAATGCCACCGCCATATACGCCGAGGTGACCGCGAACCAGGCCCGGTCGGCGGCCGCGGCGTACGAGACGGCGTTCGCCGCCACGGTGCCGCCGCCGGTGATCGCGGCCAACCGGGCGTTGCTGATGGCGTTGGTGGCCACCAACATTTTCGGCCAAAACACTCCCGCGATCGCGGCCACCGAAGCCCAGTACGCCGAGATGTGGGCCCAGGACGCCGCCGCGATGTACGCCTACGCCGGCGCCTCGGCGGCCGCGACGACCCTGACACCGTTCGGAACGCCGGCGCAGACCACCGACCAGGCCGGAATCGCCTCCCAGGCCGTCGCGGTCGGCCAGGCGACCGGCGCACCGGCCGCGTCGCTCCAATCGACGCTCACACAGCTACTGAACGCGGTGCCGAACGCGCTGCAAGGGCTCGCCTCGGGCGGGCCGGCGCAGTGGCTGCTCGATCTGCTGAACAGCGCCCCGGTTCAGGCCTTCGAAGGCCTGATGTTCGGCACGTCGGGTTATCAAAACCTCTTCAGTACGGGAGCCTTCCTGGCCTCGGGAGTGTCGTTCCTGGTCGCGCCCTTCGAAAACCCGTGGATCCAATCGGGATTGGTTCTGTCGGCGCCGACGGTTGCGGTCTCCGATGTATCCGGGGTGCCCCTGGCCACGGGCTCGACCCTGGCGAACTCGGTGCGGGGTGTTGACGCATCGGCAGGCCGGGCCGCGTCGATAGGCGGGCTTTCGGTGCCGCAATCCTGGGGCAGCGCCGCCCCGCAGATCCGGCTGGCCGCCACCGGATTGCCGATGGCGGGTGCCGACGCGTTGCCTCAGGCCGGGTCGATGGGCTTGCTCGGCGGGATGCCCGCAACTGGTCCGATCGGCAGCATCGTCAACGCGCCGCGGAACGGCGCCGGTGGCCCCAACGGCCGCGCGCAGTCCCATGCGAACGGGGCCGCGACTGAACGCCCGCGCTGGCAGGGCTTCGACCTGTTGAACGGGGACGCGCAGTCGCCGTTGAGCGAGCGCGAGGAGCTCATTGCGCTACGGAAGGGGGTCGCCGACCTGGCCAGGGAGCGCGATGTGCTCAAACGTTCTGCAACCCTGTTGATCCAGGAAGCCCTGCAGCGCTAGACGACGAGCGGATTGCCGAATCCGTTGCAGCCGAAGGCATTAACTCTGCTTCGGTGGAATCGGCCGGCGCGCGCAGACCAAAGTGGACGGTGGCGAACCCACTGCTGAGGGAGACGTAGCGAGCGTCGACGAAGCCCGAATCCCGCATCGTCTCGGTGAGCCCGTCCCGTGACAGCCAGGTGCGAATGGAATCGGAGGTGTAATGATGGGCGTCGCGGTGCCAGGCCACGGCCCAGCCCAGCGCCGGCATCAGCACGAAGTAGAGCACGTCGTGCAGGAGCGTCAGCACCTTCGAGTTCGGCCTGCTGAAATCGAGGACCATCAACCGGCCGCCCGGCCGCAGGACGCGCCGGAATTCGCGCAGCGCCCGGCCGCGGTCCGCGACATTGCGCAGCCCGAAGCTGATCGTGACCACGTCGAACGACGCGTCCGGGAACCGCAGGTCCATAGCGTCGCCCTCCTGGAAGTCGACGCCGCCGAGGTGTCTGCCCCGCGCGACCGCAAGCATCGCCGCGCAGGAGTCGACCCCGACGACCTTGCCGTCCGGCCCGACGGCCGCCTCCTCCAGGAACGCAAGGTCACCGGTCCCGGTCGCGACGTCCAACACCCGCTCGCCCGGCCGCAGGGCACACAGCTCCATAGCTTGTCGCTTCCACAAGCGATGAAGCCCGAGGGTCCACAGATCGGTCATCACGTTGTAGCGCGAAGCCAGCGCTGAAAACAGCTCCTTGACGTAGCTGCTCTTGGCCTCGTCGGACTCGTTCCATCGCCGGGTGATCATCGGATCTGCGCACTCCTTCCGATCGCGGTCGGGTTGGTTCTCCCTCGGCGATCGGCGTTGCCGGCGCCCATCATGCTTGTCTAACATGTGTTGAATAGGCTTGACTACTGGTAGGAGCCAGCCACGATCCGAAGGCATCCGCCATGCTGCACTTACTGCCCAAATTTCACCTGCAATCCGATTCTCCGGCGCCGGACGCCGAGACCCATCACCACTGGCCGGGCGCGGCGGTAATCGCGGCGATCGGGCACATTCACATCGGGCTACCCGAACCGCGGACCTACCCGCTGCACGAGCCCCGTTTTCTCGAGGACGAGCTGATGTCCCGCCTCATGGAGCACCTTTGACGGTTAGCTATGCCGCCGACGGCGGCTGCGGGAGCGACCGGCCGCCGATGACCAATCATTAGGCGCGGTAACCATTTTCGACAAGGGGCCACTTCCGCAGCTCCGCGGGTCCCAAACACAAACAGCAGTAGCCGTCTAGATCCTGACGCCGGGGTGAATCTTTGGTTGAAACGCCCATCGCCGGGGTGCGATGGCGATAAAGTGCCGTCCGCCGGGGGTTGGTGATATCGAGCAGGAGCACAACGATGTCCTATCTGGTGGCGGCCCCGGAGTTCCTCACGTCGGCGGCAACGGATCTGTCCAACATCGGTTCGGCCCTCACCGCCGCCAACGCGGCGGCCGCAGCCCCCACCAGCGGGGTGCTGGCCGCGGCCGAGGATGAGGTGTCGGCGGCCATAGCGGCGCTGTTCTCCGCCCACGGTCAGGGCTTTCAGGCAGTGAGCGCCCAAGCGGCGGCGTTCCACGCCCAGTTTGCGCAGGCCTTGAACGGCGCGGGGATCACCTACGCCATGGCCGAGGCGGCGAACGCCTCACCGTTGCAGGCCCTGCAGCAAGGCCTGGTGGCTGCCGCCCCAACCTTCGACCTGGGTCTGGGCAACCGGGGCACCAACAACGTGGGCAACGGGAACACCGGCAACTCCAACCTCGGCACCGGGAACACCGGCGACCGGAACATCGGCGGCGGGAACGGCAACGCGCTGCACCCCAGCGTCGGCAACATCGGCAGCGGCAACACCGGCAACCTCAACTTCGGCAGCGGCAACACCGGCAGCCTCAACGTCGGGTTCGGGAACACCAACACCGACTTTACGACCCCGCCGGGTAGCCCCTTGAGCAACATAGGGTTCGGGAACACCGGCAACGCCAACTGGGGCATCGGAAACAACGGCAACTCGAACGTCGGCGCCGGCAACACCGGCGTCGGCAACACCGGCGCCGGGAACACCGGAAACGCCAACATCGGCTTGGGTCTTACCGGCGACAACGAGATCGGCGTCGGCGATGCCTACTACAACTACGTAACCGGCCAGTTCCACCTCGGCGGCCTGAACTCGGGCAGCGGCAACATCGGCATCGGGAACTCGGGTACCGGCAACATCGGTTTCTTCAACTCCGGGAACGGCAACATCGGCATCTTCAACGCGGCCATCAACGCACCCGGTGCCCACGGCAATTTCGGCCTCGGGAACTCCGGCGTGGGGAATGTCGGGTTCGGGAACTCGGGCACGGCGAACTTCGGATTCGCCAATTCGGGCGCGCTGAACACCGGGTTCTTCAACTCGGGGCAATTGGACACCGGCTTCGGGAACGCGGGCGGCACCGTGGACACGGGCGGGAACACGGGATTCTGGAACTCGGGCAACACGAACACGGGATGGGGAAATTCCGGCAACGTCAACACGGGTATCTGGAATTCGGGCAACGTCAACACGGGTCTCGGGCTGACCGGTGACAGCGGCCTTACCACCTCAGGCTTCGGCAACACCGGCTTCGACGTCTCGGGCTTTGGCAACACGGCCAGCGGCGGCACCACGGCCGACGGCTTCATGTCGGGCTTCGGAAACAGGGCCTACGGCAGCACCGTGAACGCCTTCGTCTCGGGCTTCTTCAACACCGGCGTCCCGAGCGCCCTGAACCCGGGCTTATCCGGTCAGGTGTCGGGCCTGTTGAACACCGGCAATCTCATCTCGGGCTTGTTCGGCCTGAGCAACTTCTTCAAGTAGCGCGCGGCGGCGCCGTCCTTAGACCAAGGCCGACGCGTCGAAAACCCAGCTGGTGTCGGCGCTCGCCAATTTCTCGAAGTGGTTGGGCGGAGCGAAGCCGACGAGACTGTTCATGTCCCAATAGTCTTTCCACACGGTGATCTTGCCGTCCTCGACCTTGTGGACGGTGACGAACCTGAGCACACCCCGCTCGCCCGACGCGAAAGTCCAAGTCTCCGAATGCTCGTAGATGACGTCGGAGCCGTTGGACACCAGCACACCGTCGTGGTTCTCGTAGCCCGCCAGCGGCTCGAGCCCGATCTTGAGCCGTTTCACGATGTCGTCCGGGCCGCGCGCCGCCAACGCGGGCACCGGCATGTCGACGTACAGACAGTCGTCGGCCAGGAACGTCTTCACCGCATCCCAGTCCCGCCGCGACAGTGCCTGCCACATCCCGACCACGACGTCCTCGACCGCGAGCTCAGAAACTTCCGTCATAGCGGCAAATAAACCGGGTTACCAGACAGGTGTCAACCATCGACTTTCGGCATACTCGCCAGGGTGACCACGCTGCGCCGCTACCTGGCCGAGGAGATCGCGACCGACCACGTCGACGGCCTGCTGACCCGTCGCGACACCTTGCGGCGCCTGGCCCTGCTCGGTCTTGGGACCGTGGCGGCCGTCGAGCTCATCTCGGCATGCTCCGCGAGAAACCCCGCGAAAGCACCGTCCGCGCCCGCTCCCGAAAGTTCAACCGGCTCAAAGCAACCACCCGGTGCGGCGAACACGCGGCCGACCACGCCGATCACCTGGGCCGGCCCACAGGGGCAGCTGCAAGGGGCGTGGGCGCAGGCACCCGATTCCAAAGGGTGCGTCCTGGTCATTCACGAGAACAAGGGCCTGACCGACTGGGTGCGCTCGGTGGCCGGGCGGCTCGCCGGGGCCGGCCATTCGGCGCTCGCCATCGACCTGTTGTCGGAGGAGGGCGGCACCGCCGCATTCCGCGACCCGGCGCAGGCCACCGCCGCGTTGGGCGGCATCCCCCCGGAACGGTTCACCCGTGACCTGAATTCCGGTGTCGCGGAACTGAAGCAGCGCGCCCCGGGGCAGAAGGTCGGCGTGGTGGGCTTCTGCTTCGGCGGGGGACTGGTGTGGCAACTGCTGGCCTCCGGCGCGCCGGGGGTGTCGGCCGCGGTCCCGTTCTACGGGCCGTTGCCGGCCAACCCGGACTTCGCCGGATCCAGGGCCGCCGTGCTGGCGATCTACGGGGCCCTGGACGCGCGGGTCACCGGGACGCAGGCCGCCGCGAAAGCCGCGCTTGACCGCGCCGGGTTGGTCAACGAGATCGTCGTCGAGCCCGACGCGGACCACGCGTTCGTCAACGACACCGGGCCGCGCTACAACGCCACCGCCGCGGCCGACGCGTGGCAGCGGCTGCTCGATTGGTTCGGCCGCTACCTGGCCGGACAATGAGCGGCCGCTCGATGAGCACCCGGGCCAAGGTGCTGATCGGGATCGCGCTGGTCGGAATGCTGGCCGGCGCGGGCGGGGCGCTCGCCCGCGGCTTCTGGGGGACCAGCGAGGATTGCCACGACTGGGTGGACACCCACGGCTACGAATTGGTGCGCAACGACTGGTGGGCCAAGACCCACGGCTGCGTCGCCAGGACACCCACCGGCGCCGAGCTCTACCACGACGAGGAATTCCGCAGCAAGGCGATCGGATGGGCTTGGCAGTTCGGCATTTTCGCGGCCGGCACGTTGCCCGCGGTGATCATCGTCGCGTCGGGTGTGCTGCGCTGGCGAAGCGGCCCCGCGGGCGAGGACCCCTAGCCGGTGGACCAACCGCGCACAAATCCCGCTGTTGGCTGCGGCTTTGCCGCATACTTGCGTCGTGACATCGCAGCGCGATACCTCCGAGGAGATCGGGGCCGATCCGGTCGACGGCCTGCTGACCCGGCGCGAAGCCATCCGAAGGCTGGCGCTCGTCGCCGTGACGGCGGCCCCCACCACGCTCATCGCGGCCTGCTCCGGCAGCCGAAGCTGGCCGGGCCGGCGGCGTCGGCGGCGCCGCTAGCGCCTCAGGCGTCCACCTGCGCCATCGACCGTGCCGGCCCCAGGACCACCGGCAGCGTCGACCAACCGCGCAGCACCCGTGTGTCCCGCCGGCTTCCGGTGCCGGCGGCCCGCACTTCCGGAAAACGGTCGAAGAACGTCCGCAGCCCGACTTCCCCCTCGGCCCGCGCGAGCGCGGCCCCTAGGCAGAAGTGGCGTCCGCCGGAGAATGCGAGATGCCTTCCGGCATTTGGCCTTTCGATGTCGAAGCGGTTGGGGTCGGGGAACGTGCGCGGATCCCGGTTGGCGGCGGCCAGGTATATCACCACCAAGTCGTCGCGTTTGATCCGCATGCCGGCCACGTCGACGTCGCGCAGCGCCACCCGCGCGGTGAGCTGCACCGGCGAGTCGAGGCGCAGAATCTCCTCAACAGCGTTGGGCCACAACTCGGGTCGGCGACGCAACGTGTCCAGATGCTCGGGTGTGTCCAGCAGCATCCGGATTCCGTTGCCCAGCAGGTTCACCGTGGTCTCGAAGCCCGCGGCCAACACCAGGCCTGCGATGGCCTGAAGTTCGTCGGGGTCGAGATGCGTTTCGGCGGAGCCACTTTCGGCGGTTTGGATCAGCTGACTCATCAGGTTGTCGCTCGGGGCGCGCCGCAATTCGCGCAGGTGATCGGCGAGCCAGGCGTTGAACCCGACGATCCCCTTCTGCACGGTGCGGTATTGCCACCAGGGCAGGCCGATGTCCAGGCTCGGCGCGGCGAGTTCGCCGAATTCCAGGACCCGGGGCCGGTCTCGCTCGGGGACTCCCAAGATGTCGCTGATGATCGCGACGGGGAGCTGCGAGCAGTAGCGCCCGACGATGTCGACCACGCCGGACTGACCGGTCAGCCGATCCAACAGGTCGGTCGCGGTGTGCTCGACGTTGTCGCGCAACGCGGCGACCGCCCTGGGCGTGAACACGGCCGACACCGTCTTGCGGTAGCGGGTGTGGTCCGGCGGCTCGACGGCCAGCAACGACGGGGCGCGCAGCGGATGCAGGAGATCGTCGTCGTTGGTGCGGCGTTCCAGCCAACGCAGCGGCGCCGGCAGGTTCGAGCCCATGTTCACCACGCGGAAGTCGTCGGACCGCAGCAGCTCGTGGGCCAGGGCATGGTCAGTGGTCAGGTAGTTCACCCGGCCCTTCACCAGCGGCCCCCGGGCGCGCAGTTGCTCGTAGAACGGAACCGGGTCGTTGGCGATCGTCGGGTCGGCGATCAACCTGGACTGAAGGTCGCCCCGCCGCATGCCGATCGCCGCGACGCCCCGGATGAACCCGTGCATCACGAGCCAGTGCAATCTCTCCTTCACGGGGCCTCCATCAGCTCGGGTGGTCTGGACCCAGCCTAGGCGGAATTCGCGTGCCGGCTCAGCACTCGGCGATGATCTTGAAGTCGGTGGTCACCGTCTTGTTGGGATCGCTGTTGCTGATTCCGTACGCGCTGCCGGTAATCGTGTAGGCGTCGTTGGTGAGGTCGACGTGGGCGTCCCCGACCCCGCCCTGCCAGAAGCTGCCGGTGAACCCGCCGAAGTTGCGGATCTTCACCCACTGCGGGATGGCCCGGTAGCCGCTGAGCATCACCACCGCCTCGACGTGGGCATCGTGATCGCCGATGTCGAGGGTCCGGTACGACTGGGTCTGGCTACACGCGGCGGGACGCGTCGTCTGGGTGGCGCCCCCGACGGTCACCCGGGCGGCTTTGCGCGGCACCGTCTGCGCCTGGCCACAGCCCGTCACACCGGCTCCCGCGATCAGCACCAAAACGGTTGCGATCCAACGGTTTCGCACCATGCCACCCCCTCACTGCTGCTTCGGCATCAACGCGGGCAGGGCCTTGGCGATGCGGCCCCGCACCAACTCCGGACTCAGACCCTTGAGCAGGTCGATCACGCGGATGCTCTTGGGCACGTACCAGTGCAGCCGCTTCGGATTGTGATAGGCCTGCCAGGCCGCCTCCGCGACGCTGCTCGCGGGCATCAGCCGCATCATGCCCTTCTTCGGCGCGCTCGCGCGGACGTCCTCGCCGGACATCGCCGGCCCGCCGTCGTCCGAGTGGTTGGTCGTCGTGGTGAGGATGGCGGTGTCGATGAGACCCGGCAACACGTCGGCCACGCGCACCCCGTGCCGTTGCCATTCCACGCTCAACGCCTCGGTCAACCCCTTGACCGCGTGCTTGGTCGACGAGTAGACCGCGATGCGCGGCATCCCGTAGGTGCCCGCGGAAGACGACGTCGAGAACATCAGGCTGCCGGGGCGCTTCTTCAGGTATGGCAGCGCGACGTACGCGCCGGTCAACACCGCCTTGTAGTTCACCTCGACGACGCGCATCGCGGCCTCGTACGGCACGTCCTCGAACCAGCCCGATTCGCCGATGCCGGCGTTGTTCCACATCATGTCGAGCCCGCCGTCGGCGTTGCCGGCGCAGAAGTCGGCCAGCGCCGCCTCCAGCGCCGCCTTGTCCGTGACGTCGACGGTGCGCGTCCACAGCCGATCGTCACCCAGCTCTGCCCGCAACGTCGTCAGACCGTCCTCGTTGCGGTCCACCGCGCCGATGCGCCAGCCGTTGGCGTGGAACAGCTTCGCTCCCTCGCGGCCCATGCCACTGCCCGCGCCGGTGATGAAGACCGATTTCACGTCGCGTCAGCCCGCCTCGACCACGTCTTTGATCCGGTTGAGGGTCTTGGTCATATCGCGGATGTTGCGTCGCCTGCGCAGGAATCCGCCCAACAACCAGTAGATGCCCAGCCACGGCGCGGGATTGAGCCGAAATGACTCGGTCACGTCGGTGCCGCCGCCGCTGGGCGCCAACCGGTAGTGCCAGTTGTTCACGGCCCTGTCGCCGAGCATCACCGCGAACCCGAATTCGCGGCCGGGCTCGCACGCGGTGACCTTGCACGTCGTCCAGTAGACCGGTCCCATCTCGTTTCGCCGGACGTGGCCGCGAAACTGGGCGCCGAGTGCGGGGCCGGTCGCATCGCCGAGCCACTCCGCCTCGAACACCTCCGGGGAGAACCGTCCCGTGTTGCGAACGTCCGCAATGAGATCCCAGATTTTATTCGCGGGCGCCGCCATGTGAACAGTCGCCGAACCTTCCATGCGCTGATCCAAACACAGCTTCGCCCCGGCTCATAGGGCGCAATATTGTCAGTGCGGGATGGCCGCCTGGATAAGCCCGTTGATGATCTGTTTGATGCCCTGCGCGGGGTGCGTGTACATCGCGGTCGGCAGGCCGGACGCCGAGCCGCACTTCGGCCACGGGTCGAGTCCGTCTTGCGCGAAAACCCGGTTGGCGACGGCGATCTGGTCTTCCCTCGACGCGGCCGCCGGGTTGCCGACACCCCCGTACTGGGCCCAGGTGCCCGGCTTGAATTGCAGCCCACCGTATTCGCCGTTTCCGGTGTTGGCGTGCCAGTTGCCACCGGACTCGCACTGCGCGACCGCGTCCCAGTTGGGCGCGGCGGGAGCGGCGCCTGCGACGCCCGAGGAACTCAGCGATGCTGCAACGAACGCGCCGATGATGGCGGACGTGATGAGAGGCTTGCAGAGTTTTCTCATGCCAGGCATTTCGCGGGGCGTGTCCGAAGCGTTACCGATTCGAAAAGGTGGCGAGATAAGCCGTCTAGCAGGGAAATTGGGCCCCTGAGCAGCGAAATCGGAGCTTTAGAGAATGGTGAGAATTAAATAAATTAGCCCTGGCAATACGATTTGGTCGCAAGCGAAAGGGCTTGCTGGTAAAGGCCGTCGAGTTGGCGGGCGCGGGCGACTTCGCTTCGCGCGGCGTCCAGGTCGGCGGCGCAGCCGGGGGAGTGCAGCAGGTCCCAGCCGGCCACGATCGCAGTCAGCATCGTGTGGTTGAGGCCGTCGATCGTCGACCGCGACTCCGACAGGTCCGGCGCCGCGCCCGGCGCGTCCGCCGGGTTCAGCTTCCAGTCCGCAAACCGGCTGTATTCGATCGCCTCGGTGGCGTTGATCTGATCGCCGAAGACGCGGGTGACGTAGTTCGGGTCGACGCGTGCGGCGCTCGCCTCGGCGCCCAGTTTGGCGAGCTCCTGCTGGACCCGGCCCGGGTCCTCGATGGCGCCGCCCGTCTTCCACTTGAATGCAGCCACCGGCTCGGCGACCTGGAGCCGCTGCGCGGCGGCGTCGACCAACCCGATCAGCGGGCCGGCGGCGTCGCCCCGCGCGACCGGCGTCGCGAGCAACAGGGCCCCCACCAACCCTGCCAGCGCGAGGCGCCCCATCGGGCGGAAAAACCGCCCGCAACTGCCGGTCATGACCATGATTGAAGATTCTCTCCTGAGTTAGCCTGGGCACTGATGTCGCAGGTGTCTCGCGGAGATTGGTTGCGCACGACGCAGGTTCGCGCGCTGATCGCGGCCGCGCTGACGGCCTCGCTGCTCATGAGCGGGGCCATCCTGCTGGTGGACAGGTTGCACACCACGCCCTCCGATGTTCTCGACCATCCCGCCAACCCGGTCAGCGACGATCAGTCGCAGACCCAGGCGGTCGAGTCGGCCAGGCAAATCGTCACCCTGACCGGACTGCGGACGACGTCGGCGGGCTACACGTTGATGTCGTGCAAAAACCGCGACGACCCCCCGTACCAGGGCGCGATCTACCTGACCTTCGCGGTGCCCGCCGATACGCAACCCGAGGCCTACTTCCCGGGCCTCGCGGCAACGCTCGTCGGTCACGGCTGGACCGAGGGCCTACCACCCAACGATCACGTGTTCGCCCGGTCCCTCACCAAGGACGCCGTCACGGCGATCGTGTATCGGCAGACCGAGGCCCCCGACGTGGGGGTCCTGCGCGTCTACGGCCAGTGCCGAAACATGAACAACCACCGCACCGACGTGACCGCGTGGACCGACGTCACCGACCGATTCAAGGCCCCCTGACGCGCTACTGCGCCTGACGTCGTCGTCAAGCGCAGTAGCGGAATCTCTGGCAGGTCAGGTCTTATCCACCGCCGCCGGGGGTCGCGCCCAGGCTGCTCTGCAGGTCGGGCTTCATCGCGTTGAGCTGCGCTCCCCAGTACTCCCAGCTGTGCGTTCCGTAGGGCGGGAAGTTGAAGACGGCGTTGTGGCCGCCCGCGGCGTTGTAGGCGTCCTGGAACTTCTTGTTGACGCCGATCATGAAGTTGCTCTCGAGGAACGTGGCCGGCAGGTTGGCGCCGCCCAGTTCGTTCGGGGTCCCGTTACCGCAGTACACCCAGAGCCGGGTGTTGTGTTCGACGAGCAGGTTGACGTTGACCAACGGGTCGTTGCGTTGCCACGCGGGGTCGTTGTCCGGTCCCCACATGTCTTCCTTCTTGTAACCGCCGGCATCGCCCATCGCCAGGCCTATCCAGCCCTGCCCGGTCGACGGGCTCAGGTAGCCGGACAGCGATCCGGCGTAGACGAACTGGCCCGGGTGGTAGTTCGCCAGGTTCATCGCCGATGCACCCGCCATCGAGATGCCGACCGCGGCGCTACCAGTCGCCTTGACGCTCCGCTGCGAGGACAGGTAGCCGGGCAGCTCGCTGGTCAGGAACGTCTCCCACTTGTAAGTCGAGCAGCCGGCCTTGCCACATGCCGGGCGGTACCAGTCGGTGTAGAAGCTGGACTGCCCACCGACCGGCATGACGATCGACAGGCCCGACTTGTAGTACCACTCGAACGCGGGCGTGTTGATGTCCCAGCCGTTGTAGTCGTCCTGGGCACGCAAGCCGTCGAGCAGGTACACCGCGGGCGAGCCGTCTCCGCCGCTCTGGAATTGCACCTTGATGTTGCGGCCCATCGAAGCCGACGGCACCTGCAGGTATTCGACGGGCAGACCCGGGCGGGAGAATGCCCCCGCGGTCGCCGACCCCCCCACAAGACCGATCAGGCCTGGGAGCGTGGCAGCCGCCGCCGCACCGACCAAAAGCCGGCGCCCCCAGGCCCGGATCTTCTCGCTCACGTCTGTCATACCTGCCCCTGTCCGTATCTGTGATCGCGATCTCAGGCAGGAATTTACCGGGTTATTAGACCAAATGTCGATCGGGACGCGGTGGTGTCTCAGTTTCATATCGGTTTTCGTCCGAATTTCGTAATGCGGATATCGCGATCGCAAGGGCCTGACTGCGGGAACCCCGCGACCGCCGGTTCGCGGCCGTTGCGCCGCAAATCCCGAGGCAGCTGGCCCTGACGAGAGCGGAGAGCCAGGGGAGCGGGGGGAATCCGACTTAAAGGATCGGGCGCCCGCGATCGGAAATGGCCACGTCGATTCCGGCGGGTGCGTGTGACATACTCCCGAACCAGTCCGGAGTGTCGGAGTTGGTCGCCCACGCGTTCGATTGCGGACGGCGAATGCTCGACAGCCGGGCCGCGATAATTTTTCGGCGCCGTAAATGGGCGGACCGGTTGAAACCCCTGGGTGCCCGTCACCTGCCGTTTTCGCGGCCGGCTCGGGAGGGATCGCCGGCTTGGCCGCATTCGCGTGCGGGTTTGACAGGGATTCGGAACCGGGGGAGCCGAACTTGCGCGGACCGCGTAGGCTCTCACGGAGCAAGCCGATGGAGACCACGCAATCCCGGTCCGTTCCGGCCCTCATGAACCGCCGCACCAGCACTTTTTGGTGCGTGAGTGCGGCCGAGGGCTTGGGAGGTCCGGGACCGATTGAGGTGCAGACTTGGACACGGTACTGGGGCTATCGCTGACGCCGACCACCCTCGGGTGGGTCCTGGCCGAAGGACACGGCGCAGACGGCACGATCCTGGACCATCACGAGCTGAGCCTGCGCGCCGGCCGTGGCGCCCGGGCCCTCAGCACCGCGGAGCAAGTGGCGGACGAGGTATTGCGGGTGGATGCGCGCGCATCGGCCTGCGAACGGCGGGTGCGTGTCATCGGGCTCACCTGGAACGACGACGCGTCCGCGCAGGCGGCGCTGCTGTTGGAGGCCTTGACCGACGCCGGCTTCGACAACGTGGTGCCCGTCCGGCTGCTGGAGGCGGTCGAGACGCTGGCGCTCGCGATCGCCCCGGTCATCGGGTACGAGCAGACCGCCGTCTGCATCCTCGACCAGGACTGGGCCACGGTCGTCATGGTCGCGACCCACGAGGGCCAGACCCAGACGGCCGTCAAGCACGTGCGCGGCGGCTTCGACGGCCTGACTTCCTGGCTGAGCGGGATGTTCGAACGACCGACCGGCTGGCGGCCCGGCGGGGTGGTTGTCGTCGGCGGGGGCAGCGACATCGACGGATTCTCCTGGCAGCTCGAAAAGACCTTGCCCGTACCGGTTTTCGCGCAGACGATGGCGCAGGTGACGGTGGCGCGCGGCGCGGCGCTGGCCGCGGCCCGAAGCACCGAGTTCACCGACGATCAACTGGTGGCGCACGTCGGTGCGCCCGCCGTCGCGCCGCAGGCGCGGCCTCGCAAGCTGTCCTACGCCGGCGCCGTGACCGCGCTGGCCGCGGGAGCGATCACCTTCGTCTCGTCCCTGTCGCTCGCCCTGGGCATCCAGCTTGCCCCGGCCAGCGAGTCCGCGCCGGGCAAGCGGGTCGTGCATGCGCCGCCGCCGCAGATCGCCGAGGCCGTCGCGCCCGCTCCCGCCCCGCGCCCCGAGGCGGTATCGCCCGCCCCGCAGTCGAAAACGCCCGCCGGCGAACCGGTCCCCGAGTCGGGGTCCGGAGGGGAGCAGCAAGGCGCTCCCGGCGAGCAGCAGCCGGACTCGAACGACCGTCAGCCGTACTTGACCCGGGTGCTCGAGCACATCCCCGGCGACGCCGGTGATGCGGCGCCGCACAACCCGACGCCCTAGCGCGGCGCTGAACTCAGCCGTCCTTGGCGTGAACGGCGGTGAACGACACCGTCACCTCGTCGTCGACTCGCACCGAGCCCATCAGCAGCGAGTAGGGCTTGACGCTGTAATCGGTTTGGCGAACCCGCGATTCGACGGTCATTCGCCACCGGTCGCCGAGATCCTCTGTGCGCAAATCGATCACGTGTTTTCGTGACTGCCCGTGGATGTGCAGCTTTCCGGTGAGGCGGTACCCGTCGCTGCTCTTCTCGATCGTTTCCGCGTTAAATCGGATCTCGGGATAACGGTTGGCGCCCAACGACTTCAGCGCGTTGGATTTCACCACCGCTTTTTCGGGCCCGGACAGCCCCTTGACCCCGCCCTCGCCGCGCAGCACCTCGAACGAATCGACGTCCACGGTCAGCTCGGCGGTGACCGGTTCGCCGGAGGCCCAGGCCACGGTGGCCTCCCAGCGCGTCATCGCGATGGTGAGCCGATGACCCATTCGCGCCGCCCTGCCCGCGACGCCGGTGCGTACCAACAACTCCCCGTCGGATGCGGTCAGGGTCCACAGGTCGGTCACAGCGCGCCCGTGGTCACATCGTCAAAACGGTGCGGTAGTGAGCGCGCCCCTGCTCCAAAGCCGCGTAGCCCTCGGCGGCCTGCGCCAGCGGCAGCTCCTCGATCCATGCCCGAACGCCCGACACAACCGCGAAATGCATAGTGTCTTCAACGTCTTTCGCGGTGCCGGAGGGATGCCCGACGATGCTGACCCCCGGTGTGATGAGCTGGATGGGACTGATCGGCAACGGTTCGGGCGTGACGCCGATGGTGACCAGCTCGCCTTGCGGCGATATCCCGCCGACGGTTGCCGCCATCGCCGGCGAGTTCCCGGCGGTCGCCAGCACGACCGCCGCCCCGCCCAGGGCCTTGAGCGCTTCGGCGGGATCCGCTGCGGTGGAGTCGATGTAGTGGTGGGCGCCCAACTTGCGGGCATCCTCCTCCTTGCCGGCGCCTCGGGCGATCGCGATGGTCTCGAAACCCATCGCCCGGGCGAACTGCACCCCGAGGTGACCAAGCCCGCCGACACCGAGGACGGCGACGCGGTCGCCGGGCAGCGCCTTGGTATGACGCAACGCGTTGTAGGTTGTGACGCCGGCGCAGCCCATCGGCGCGGCTTCCGCGTCGGACAGCCCCGCCGGTATCCGGGCGAGCGCACTACCCGGGACGGTCACGGACTCCGCGTACCCGCCCGGATATTGGTAGCTCGGGACCTTCCCGTTCTCGCAATGAATGAAGTGCCCTTTCCGGCACTCGTCGCAGTGGTAACAGCACCCGCCGAACCACCCGACCGCGACGCGATCGCCAACCTCGAAACCCTCGACACCAGAGCCGAGTTCGGCGATCGTTCCTGCGATTTCGTGCCCGGGGGTCAGCGGCCACGTCATGCCCGGAAAGCCGCCCGCGACAAAGTGTGCGTCCGTGCCGCAGATCCCGCACGCGGTGACCGTCAGCCGCGCCTCACCGGGCCCCGGCGGCTTGGTTTCGACATCGACCAGTTCTAGCGGCGCGCCCGCGGACTTGACGTGAACAGCTCGGTGGGTAGCCATGCCTTGAGGCTAGTGCGCGGCAGGTGATTTCGCGCCGTCGGTGTGGTAGTCGACCTGCCAGTGCTTGATCCCGTTGAGCCATCCCGACCGCAGCCGCTCGGGCTTGCCGATCGATTCCAGGTTCGGGATGCCGTCGGCGATCGCGTTGAACATCAGATCGATCGTCATGCGCGCCAGGTTGGCCCCGATGCAGTAATGCGCACCGGTGCCGCCGAATCCGACGTGCGGGTTGGGATCGCGCAGGATGTTGAAGGTGAAGGGGTCGTCGAACACGTCCTCGTCGAAATTGGCCGAGCGGTACACCATCACCACCCGCTGCCCCTTCTTGATCTGCACGCCGGACAGCTCGTAGTCCTCAAGCGCGGTGCGCTGAAACGACGTGACGGGGGTGGCCCACCGCACGATCTCGTCGGCCGCGGTGCCGGGGCGTTCCCTTTTGAACAGCTCCCACTGGTCGGGGAAATCGGTAAAGGCCATCATGCCCTGGGTGATGGAGTTGCGGGTGGTCTCGTTGCCGGCCACCGCCAACAGGATCACGAAGAAGCCGAACTCGTCGTCGGAGAGCTTGTGGCCGTCGATGTCGGCCTGCACCAGCTTGGTGACGAGGTCGTCGCCCGGATTTTTCGCCCGGTCGGCGGCCATCTGCATGCCGTACGTGATGAGTTCGACGGAAGCGGTGATGGCGTCGTTGTTCGCGAACTCGGGGTCCTGATCGCCGACCATCTCGTTGGACCAGTGGAAAAGTTTCTTGCGTTCGTCCTGTGGCACGCCCATCAACCCGGCGATCGCCTGCAACGGCAGCTCGCAGGACACCTGCTCGACGAAGTCGCCGCGACCCTCGGCCGCCGCTTCCTCGACGATGCGCCGGGCGCGATCGGCCAGGTCGTCGCGCAGGCGCTCGATGGCGCGCGGCGTGAAGGCCCGCGAGATGATCTTGCGCAGCCGGGTGTGCTGCGGCGCATCCATGTTTAGCAGGACGAACTTGCCACGTTCGACCTGCTCGCCGACCGTGCCGTCCTTGTAGCGCGGCAGGGCGGTCTTCTGCAGGCTGGAGAAGACGTCGCTGCGCAGCGAGATTTCCTTGACGTCCTTGTGCTTGGACACCACCCAGAACCCGCCGTCGTCGAAGCCGCCGGCCCCGATCGGCTGCTCGTTCCACCAGATCGGCGCGGTTCGGCGCAGCTCGGCCAGCTCTTCCACCGGCAACCGCTCGGCATGGATGTCCGGGTCGGTGAAATCGAATCCGGGCGGCAGATTCGGCTCGGTGGTTGTCTTCGATGCTGACAAGGTCCGCTCCTTCATACGAAGTCGTCTAGTCGTCTTCTTTGTGCCAAATAAACCACTGCTACACCACCGTTGGGAAGGATTGCGGCAAGATCGCCAGGGCGAATTGCAACGTGTTCACCGCCGATGAGTTTCGCGGGAGCCGCCGGTCTGTATGGGCATGCGCATAGTTCTGAGTGACTTCATGAGCCTGGATGGTGTCGTTCAAGCCCCGGGCGGGCAGGGCGAGGACAGCGACGGGGGATTCGCACACGGCGGTTGGTCGATGCGGTACTTCGAACCCGAGACGATGGGGCCGGCCGTCTCCGAGCTGCTGGCCGAGACCGACGCGCTGTTGTTCGGCCGTCGCACCTGGCAGTCGATGGCGGCCGCCTGGCCGGCCCGCGCCGGCGACGAGTTCGCGGACCGGATGAACGAGATCCCCAAATACGTGGCGTCGCGGACGCTCAGCCAAGACGATCTCGACTGGCCGGCCTCGATCCTGCTGCCCCCCGCCGACGTCATCGGCGCGATACGCGAACTGCGCGCCCGCGACGGCCGGTCGCTGCAGGTGATGGGCAGCGCGTCGCTGGCCGCGCAACTGATCGAGCACGACCTGGTCGACGAATACCAGCTGATGCTCGAGCCGATCCTGCTCGGCGGTGGCAAGCGGGTGTTCCCCGACGACGGGCGGGCGCGGCCGCTCGAGCTCGTCTCGGCGACGACGACCGGGACCGGGGTGCTGCTCTGCACCTACCGGCGTCTTTGACCGGCGGATATGCTTTGGTCCTGGTCACCGGCGACAGGTGGGGTGGAACATGATTCGGGAACTGCTCAGCGCCGCTTCGATAGCGGGCATCACGATCGGCATGGCGCCGTGCGCCGCCGCAGGTTACGACGGCGACGTGCCGAACATGAACTATCAGGCGTCGCTGGGGGCGCCGTGCGACAACTACGAGCGCTTCATCTTCGGGCGGGGCCCAAGCGGCCAGGCGGAGGCGTGCCACTTCCCGCCGCCGAACCAGTTCCCCGCGGCCACCACCGGCTACTGGGTCATCTCCTATCCGCTGTACGGGGTGCAGCAGGCCGGCGCGAAGTGCCCGGGCCCGCAGGCGGCCGCACAGTCAGACCGCGGCCTGCCCATGCTTTGCCTGGGAGACAAGGGCTGGCAAGAGGGATGGTTCACCGGTGCAGGGTTCTTCCCGCCGTCCGGATGATGGGCTGACTCGATGAACCCCGACCAGCCCGCCAAGGCCCCGGTCCCGCGCTGGCTGCGCTTTGTCCTCGCGTCGGATCGCGCGGGCTCCGCCTGGTACGTCGGGACCGGCTTCTTCTTCGCGCCGGTGCTCGCCGTGCTGTCGCCGTGGCCCGCGGTCACCGCCGTGCTCTGGGGAGTCATCGCGGTGGCCGGATTGTGGCTGGGCCTCCTCGGTATCGCGATGGCCGTCGGGCTGGCGCGGATACTGCGGTCCGGCGCCGAGATTCCCGAGGATTACTGGCGCACCCTGGTGAACTACTAGCGCCGACGGTGGCGACCCGCAGCGCGATCGCCACTAGAGTCGTTGCCAAAGGTCCTGCGACAAAAGGAGATTCCGATGGGCTTCAATCCGAAAGACGCAGTCGACGCCGCCCGCGACATCGCCACCAACGCCGTCGAAAAGGCTTCGGACATCGTCGAACACGCCAGCGACATTATCCGGGGCGACATCGCGGGCGGTGCGAGCGGCATCGTCCAGAACTCGATCGACATCGGCACCTACGCGGTGGACCGGACGAAAGAGGTGTTCACCGGTCCCGGTAGGGACGAGGTCGACGACGTCGACGAAGTTGACGAGTAGCCGCCGTCAGACGGCGGCGGCGTTCAGCTCGTCCAGCCTGTTGGTCGACTCCAAGTATTCCTGCACCCACCGCTCGATGACGGTCGACGTCTTTTCCACCTTGTTGAACTGCCCGACGACCTGACCGACCGGGTTGAACGCGACGTCGACCGTCTCGTTCGGGTATTTGTTCGTGGCCCGCACGGCCATGCCGGAAACCATGTACTGCAACGGCATTCCGAGCGGCTTGGGGTTGTCCGGCTGCTCCCATGCCTCGGTCCAGTCGTTGCGCAGCATCCGGGCCGGCTTGCCGGTGAACGAACGGCTCCGCACGGTGTCACGGCTGGACGCCTTGGCATACGCGGCCTGCTGGACGGGGGTGTTCGAGGCTTCCTCGACCATCAGCCACTGCGAACCGGTCCACGCGCCCTGCGCGCCGAGGGCCAAGGCCGCGGCGATCTGCTGACCGCTGCCGATCCCGCCCGCGGCGAGCACCGGCACCGGCGCGACCTCCTTAACGACCTGGGGCCACAACACGATTGAGCCCACCTCGCCGCAGTGGCCGCCGGCCTCGCCGCCCTGGGCGATGATGATGTCGACCCCGGCATCGGCGTGCTTGCGGGCTTGCGACGGTGAGCCGCACAGCGCGGCCACCTTGCGGCCGGATTCGTGGATGTGCTTGATCATGTCGGCCGGCGGGGTGCCCAGCGCGTTGGCGATCATCGCCACCTTCGGGTGTTTCAGCGCGACCTCGACCTGCGGGGTGGCGGTCGCCTCGGTCCAGCCGAGCAGTTGCAGGGTGTCCTCGTCGGCGTGATCGACCGGCACACCGTGATCGGCCAGGATCTTCTTCGCGAAGTCCAGGTGCTCCTGCGGCACCATCTTGCGCAGCGTTTCGGCCAGCTCCTCGGCCGACAGGTGCGAGTCCATGCCCTCGTACTTGTTCGGGATCACGATGTCGACGCCGTAGGGGTGGTCGCCGATGTTGTCGTCGATCCAGTTGAGTTCGATCTCCAGCTGCTCGGGCGTGAAGCCGACGGCGCCGAGCACGCCGAAACCACCGGCCTTGCTGACAGCCACCACGACGTCGCGGCAGTGGGTGAAGGCGAAGATCGGGAACTCGATGCCGAGTTCGTCGCAAATCGCGGTGTGCATGCCTACTCCTGGAAGCTTGACCTGTTGTAAAGATATGCGAAAGGAACTGAAACGTGTTCTAGTTTAGTACGGGCGGCGTTGACGTGGCCAGCCGCCCCCGACCAGCGCGTCGTCACTACGACGTATCACGTGGTCCACAAGGCCAGGAATGCCAGCATGCCGCCGAAGCAGACCACGTGATCGCGGCAGATCGCTCGCGCCAGCCGGGTTTGTTCGGCCGGACCGTCCGCCCGGTGCCCGAGCCGAATGGCGGCGGGGACCGTGCGCGTCAGCGCCAGCACCATCGGGACACCCGCGAGCGCCGCCGAGCTCGCCAGCAACCACCCGGCGTCGTGGCCCCGGGCGGCCTGAAAACCCAACGCCGCCAACAAGATCAGCATGACCAAGGCGATCAGCCGGCTCATCGGTCGCGACGTGGTGGTCGCGCGATGGTAGTAGCCCGCGATCGAGGCGAGCACCGGCTCGGGCAATTCGTCACCGGCGCTTCGATTCTGAAGAACCTGGACGTCGAAAATGAGGTCCATCCACAAAACGGCGAGCAGAAATCCACTGCAGCCAGTGAGTAACGGGGCCATGACGCTCGTTACCTCCGGTTCGCCTAAACGCCGCAAGTTCGGGGTTGATTTATTGTTGCGCGCTTAGCTGCGGCTGGGAAACAGCTTTGAATTGTTGTAACCGTATCTAATTAGCGACCCGAAGGGCCTACGATCCGCTTGTCGGGGGCGACCTGGAGGTTGTCGGATGTCGTTTGTAGTTGCAGTGCCGGACGCGGTCGCCACGGCGGCGGAGAATTTGGCGGGTATCGGCTCATCGCTGGGCACGGCCAATGCGGCCGCGGCGGCCAACACCACTGGTCTGCTGACCGCGGCGAGTGATGAGGTGTCGACCGCGATCGCCTCCTTGTTCTCCAGTCACGCCGCCCAATACCAGGCGCTCAGCGCGCAGGCCGCAGAGTTTCACAACCAATTCGTCGAGCTTTTGCAGGGCGCCGGCGGCGCCTATGCGGCAACCGAGGCGGCCAGCTCAAACCCACTGCAGACCATTGCGCAAGACGTGCTCGGGGCGATCAACACCCCGACCGAGCTGCTGTTGAACCGTCCGCTGATCGGCCCCGGCACCGACGGCGCACCAGGGACCGGGCAGGCCGGCGGGGCGGGCGGGCTTTTGTTTGGTCGCGGCGGCAACGGTGGCTCCGGTGGGACCGGGCAGGCCGGCGGCGCCGGCGGCCCCGCCGGCCTCATCGGCCGCGGTGGGGCCGGCGGGACGGGTGCTCCCGGTTTCAATGGCGGTGCCGGCGGCACCGGCGGGTGGCTGTGGGGCAACGGTGGCGCCGGCGGGATGGGCGGGACCGCAACGTTGGGCAACATCGGCGGTGACGGCGGTGCGGGCGGCCCAGTCCATCATCTCCCGAATTAGTTCGGGGCTCAGCGGCTCGGGCTCGGGGCAGCCGCGGTCTCGGTAGT